>NZ_JBFPKG010000003.1:0-321949 GCF_040948665.1 Paraburkholderia sp. BR14320 | reverse complement strand
ATGTTATCTTTCGTCGATATACGGATAAATACGCGCCAAGCTCAAACAGTTTCGGCATTTCAATGAAAATGATTCGACTCGATGACGTCCAGATCTTCGTGCACACGGTGGACTACGGCAGCTTCTCAGAGGCGGCGCGCCAGTTGAATATCGCGCCCGCCCATGCGAGTGCGTCAGTGCAGCGACTCGAAAAGGCGCTGGACACGCGCCTGTTCACCCGTTCGACGCGAAGCATGCAACTGTCGGACGCCGGGGAGCGATATCTGCCGCATGCGCGGGTCATGATTGGTGCGCTGGAGCAAGGCGAGCAGGCCCTGGCAAACAGCCGGGGGGCGCTGACCGGGCCGCTGCGGCTGTCCGCTCCGTCTGACTTTGGTCGAAACCTGCTATTGCCGTGGCTCGATGAATTTCAGCACCTGCATCCTGGATTGTCGCTGCACCTGAAAATGAGCGACCGGGCGGCCGACCTGATCCTCCAGCCGCTGGATGCCGTCGTGCGCTACGGAGCGCTAGCTGATTCGTCTCTTCTGGCCATGAGGCTGGTCGACAACAACCGACGTGCATTGTGTGCCGCGCCATCATACCTCGAGCGGCATGGCGCACCGGCCAAAGTAGAGGACCTGCGGCGACACAACTGTCTTCGGTATGTCTGGAGCGAGCAGATACACGAACGCTGGTGCTTTACCCCGCCTGGTGGCGATCGCACCGTGGCAGTCACGGGTAATCGCATCAGCGACGATGCCGATGTCGTCCGTCGCTGGGCGATAGCCGGGGAAGGACTTGTCTATAAGTCGCGGCTGGACCTCATCGACGATCTGAAGGCAGGTCGACTGGTGGAGTTATTTCCCCCGGAGTATTGCGAACCTGCGCCGCTGCACCTGATTTGTGCTCACCGTGCGCAACTGTCGCCGGCGATCAACGCGTTGCATGCTTTCCTGCAGGAGCGATGTGCTGCATTGCTCGCCAGCTATCCATTGAGAGGGCACTCAGGCCGTACTCGCGATTTAAATGGCCGCCTCCAGGGCGCAACGGACGTCTGAATGTCCGAACGTCGTTGCCCGCGAAGGTCGTCTGTTGGCCGACTGTACTCATTCACAGATGCCGGCCGAAAGCGGCCGTCGACGATTTCGACGACCGCTTTACGGGACCTTCAGCGAACTGGTGCTCTCGGCCAGAAGAAGACATCGGCCTGTTTCATTTCCCCGCACGGAGATGGCTGTTTCCAGACCGGAAGCAGCCATTTCTTGCCTTGTAAATCGTTTGTCGGCCAGTGCCAGCAGAGGGCCGGCGGCCTGCACGCGTGGGCGGTTTCAGCCTTACATAGATCCTGAAGCTCGCGCAACCGCGCTGGTAGGGCCTGTCACCGTGCTCATCGGCTCGAACTTGCCGTTCCTGACCTCGTAAAGCGTCACGGCGGCGGCGCGCAGATCACCCTTGGGGTCGAAGGCGATCTTGCCGGTGACGCCGTCGAAAGCCACTTTCTTCATCGCGGGCAGATAATCGGCCGGAGCGGTGGAGTCGGCGAGTTTCATCGAGTTGATCAGAGCCCATGTCGCGTCATAGGCGTACGGCGCATAGAGCACGACCGCGCCGTACTTTTTAAACTTGTCGGCAAACACCTTGCCGTTGGCCATCTTCTCGAGCGGCTGTCCTGATTCAGCCGACACGGTGCCGTCCGCCGCGGCCGGCCCCGCGAGCTGAACGAACTTCTCCGTTTCGATGGCCGAGCCGACGAGCGGAACCCTCATTGCCAGTCCCGTCATCTGCTTGCGCAGCGGCCCGCCTTGCGCATCGACGCCGCCATAAAAGATCGCCTGTGCGTCCTTCGACTTGATCGAAGTCAGAATGCCACGAAAATCGATCGCCTTGTCGGTGACGAACTCGCGGTCCACCACATCCACGCCCGCAGCCCTCAGCTCCTTGACGACGACGTCCGCAAGGCCCTGCCCGTAAGACGTGCGATCGTCCACCACCGCAACACGCTTGTATCCCTTGCTGGCCATGTACTGAGCGATGACGCGGCCAACTTCGCTGTCGTCACCGATCACGCGGTACGCGGTGGCAAAGCCCTGGCGGGTCAGCTCAGGGTTGGTCGCCGACGGCGAGACTTGCGGTATGCCAGCCGACGCGTACACCTTGGACGCAGGAATCGTCGCGCCCGACGTGATGTGGCCTACCACGCCATTCACCTTCTGATCGACGAACTTCTGCGCCACGGCCACCGCGGTCTTGGGGTCTGCTGCGTCGTCCTCGGACAGCAGCGCGAAATGCACGAGCTGACCTTTGATCTTGATGCCTGCGGCATTGGCATCGTCGATCGCGAGCCTGACGCCGTTCTCCGCATCCTTGCCCACATGCGCGACCTGTCCCGTCAATGGACCGCCGAAGCCGATCGTGACAGTCTGGTCCGCGTACGCAAGACCATTCAGTAAGACTGAGCATCCTACGAGGCATACGCCCTTGAGAATCAGTTGCATGCTAATCACCTTTATTCGCCTGTTTGCAGAACACCGCGTCGAATCTGATCGCGTTCCATCGATTGAAACAGGGCATTGAAGTTGCCTTCTCCGAAGCCGTCGTCGCCCTTGCGTTCAATGAACTCGAAAAACACTGGACCAAGCAACGGTTGCGAGAAGATCTGCACGAGCAGTCGTTTGGAACCATCCTTCGTGGTGCCGTCGAGGAGCAGACCGCGAGCTTGCAGTTCACCCACGTTTTCGCCATGCCCCGACAAGCGTTCTTCCAGCATCTCGTAGTAGATGTCGTTGGGGCCGGTCATCAACGGGATGCCGGCCATCTGCAACGCGTCGACGCTTTTGAAGATGTCGTCGGTGAGCAACGCCACGTGCTGGATTCCTTCCCCGTTGAACTGCATCAGGAATTCCTCGATCTGTCCGGCGCCCTGTTTTGCTTCCTCGTTCAGCGGGATGCGGATCTTGCCATCGGGAGCGGTTAGCGCCTTTGAAGTCAGTCCGGTGTACTCGCCCTGAATGTCGAAGTAGCGAATCTCGCGGAAGTTGAAGAACTTCTCATAGAACGATGCCCAGTACGCCATGCGGCCGCGATAGACGTTGTGCGTCAGATGATCGACGACCTTGAAGCCGTGACCGACCGGCCGGCGATCCACGCCGGGCAGAAACTCGAAGTCGATGTCGTAGATGCTCTTGCCGTCCTCGAATCGGTCGATCAGGTAAAGCGGCGCGCCGCCGATCCCTTTGATGGCGGGAAGACGCAACTCCATCGGACCGGTTGGGATATCGACTGGCTGTGCGCCGAGTTCAAGCGCGCGGGCGTACGCATGATGGGCATCCTTTACGCGAAACGCGAGCCCGCATGCGGAAGGGCCATGCTCCGCACCGAAGTACGACGCGATGCTATGCGGTTCGTTGTTGACGATGAAGCTGATGTCGCCCTGGCGATACAACTCCACCTGTTTGCTGCGATGACGCGCCACCCTGGTAAAGCCGAGCTTCTCGAACAGCGGTTCCAGTACACCGGGCGCGGGCGAAACGAATTCGACGAACTCGAAGCCCATCAGGCCCATCGGATTTTCGAACAGATCAGACATGACTATGCTCCAGTTGCGAGGTCGGATCGGAGGAACCGATCGCCGCTGCGGCATGGCGCGGTTCCACGCAGCGATAGGCGACGTAGACGACCCCGATCCAGACAGGGATGACGAGCGCCGACGCGCGGATGCCGGGAGTGAGCAGCATCACGGTCACGATGGCGGCAAGGAACGCGAGAACCAGATAGTTCGTGACGGGCGCGAACGGAGCGGGAAAGCGCGCCTTGAGATCACGAGCCTTGCGCAACTTGCGAAAGCGCAGGTGCGTGACGACGATCGTGACCCACGTGATCACCAGCGCAGCCACGATCAGTGACATCAGGATTTCGATTACGCTCGCCGGTGCCACGTAGTTCAGCACGATACAGAGCCCCGTGAAGATGCCCGGATAGACGATGGCGCGCACTGGCACACCGCGTTTGTTCACCTGCATCAGCGATTTCGGTGCGTTGCCCTCGCTCGCCATGCCATACAGCAGGCGGCTATTGCAGTACACCATGCTGTTATAGACGGACAGCGTCGCGGTGAGGATCACAAAATTCAGCACATTCGCAGCCATGGTTTCGCCGAGGCCCGAGAACACGAGCACGAACGGACTATGGCTGTAAGTGCCGCCGCCCAACTTCATCTGCGACAGCAATTGCGTCCACGGCGACAGCGACAGCAGCACGGCCATCGAGCCGATATAGAACAGCAGAACGCGGAAGATCAGCTGATTGATCGCTTTCGGAATGACCTGACGAGGCTGGTCTGCTTCGGCAGCGGTGAAGCCGAGCATTTCGACGCCGCCGAACGAGAACATGATGAAGGCCATCGCCATCACGAGCCCGGAGACTCCGTGCGGGAAGAAGCCGCCGTGCGACCACAGGTTGCTGATGGACTGGCCCGGACGATCGGCGCTGGTGAGCAGGTAAGCCCCGACCGCGATCATCGCCAGCACGGCAACGATCTTGATCAACGCGAACCAGAACTCGACTTCGCCGTAGATCTTCACGTTGATGAAGTTCACGCTGTTGATGAGCACGAAGAACACAAGAGCCGTGACCCACGTCGGAATACCGGGCCACCAGAACTGGATGAACTTGCCGACCGCGGTCAGTTCCAGCATGCCGACGAGCACATACAGCGCGACGCAGTTCCAGCCCGACAGAAACCCTGCGAAACGCGAGCCGTAGCGATTGGCGAAATAGCTGAACGAACCGGCGATGGGCTCCTCGACCAGCATCTCGCCGAGAAAACGCATGATCAGGAAGGCCACGAGGCCGCCGATCGCGTAACCGAGCAGCATGGAAGGACCGGCGAGTTCCAGCACGCCGGCGGAGCCGAGGAAAAGGCCGGTGCCGATCGTGCCGCCGAGCGCGATCAGTTGGATGTGGCGATTCTTGAGCTTGCGCTCGAGGTGTCCCGAAGAAGAACTGGTTTGCATGATGTGCGACTCCGCGGACATGTCAGTTGGTCACGAAAAACAGCTTCGCGTGCGTGCCGAAATACCGGACCGTCGCGCCCTTGCGAAGCTCGATCACATCGCCTGCACGGCCTTCGACATGCGTGCCGTCGCTCGCCTCCACGCCGAACACGCCTTCCAGCACGAGGATCACTTCGTCGTACGTCAACGTTTTCGGTTCGCACAGCGCTTCGTGCCAGCGACCAAATCCGCAAGGCAGCTTTGCACCTTCATGATCGGAAATGGCCCATGAAATCTCGGCGATGCCATCGGCGGCTCCTCCTCGATCCTCGGTGCGGATCGAGTCGCCTTTGATCATTCGGATGGACTGCATGTCGATGTCTCCTTGTCTGCATTGATAGAAATAGTGGCGCGCGTCCGCGCGGCAATCCTTGGGACTAGCATTCGTGGCGGCCCGATGCGCGTTCGCGCATCAGCGTCCACTGCACGCCGATGTCGCGCAGCGGGCGCGGCGGGATGTAGCTGGCGGTGCCCTGCACGAGAAAGTCGTCGGTCAGTTCGCCGTGCCGGCCGAGCGCGAGTTCCGCGATCAACATGCCCGCCGCGGTGTGGCGCACAATGCCCGCGCCGTTACAGCACGCGGCCGCATAGACGTTGTCGCTGACCTGACCGAATGCCGGCGCATGGTTGTGGGAGACGGCCAGCCAGCCCATCCAGAAGTGCTCGATGTCCAACGAGCCGAGCTGCGGGAACCGGCGTTCGAGCAATTCAGCATGCTGCACGCGCGCCGCCTGGCGGCGCGTCTCGTTGGTATCGAGCGACGGCGAATATTCGAAACCCTGGCGGATCAGGAGCCGCTTGTCGGTCGTCAGACGCAGCGTCGATCCCGCGACGCCATGCGCTGGCGTGATGCCCCAGTTGCCGTCCGTGCCGAGTTTCGCCTGCTGTTCGGGGGTCAACGGTCGCGTCAGACTTGCGAACAGCAGCACCGGAACCTGTCTGTCGCGAAACACTCCGAATGACTGCGAGAACGCATTGACCGCGAGAATGAGCTTGCCGAAGCGGATCAGACCACCGGACGACGTACGGATGTACGGCGACGGCCCATCGAACTCAGCTTCAACCACCGGCGAGTTCTCGAACAGCTCGATGCCAGCGGGCAGACTGTCGGCGAGG
The DNA here is from genome assembly GCF_040948665.1 of Paraburkholderia sp. BR14320. Classification (NCBI taxonomy): domain Bacteria; kingdom Pseudomonadati; phylum Pseudomonadota; class Betaproteobacteria; order Burkholderiales; family Burkholderiaceae; genus Paraburkholderia; species Paraburkholderia sp. BR14320. Next base: position 315,800 of record NZ_JBFPKG010000003.1, on the reverse strand, counting down.
CCACGCACCAAAGCGGCGGGATTCATCAGGCTGGTTCCCGGCGTGTAGATCGCCGAGTAGTAATAGCTCGTGCCGAGCCGCGCCTCGAGTTCGCCGCGCGACAGCAGTTCGAACTCCTCGCCCCATGCGCGCAGGTTGGCGGCATAGGTGGTGAGCACGTCAGTCGCTACCTGACTGGTGACGGCGGCGTGATAGCGGCCGCGCCGTGCCCAATCACAGGAAATTCCATGGCGCTCGATCAACCGTTCGAGTTCGCCGATCGCGAAGCGGCCTACACGAATGGCACACCGGCCCTGTTCGACGGAAGCGGCGGACGTAGACGGCGTGTGCGGCAAATCAATCGCAAAACCGGAGTTGCGCCCCGACGCGTTTTCTCCGACTTCGCCGGCTTCCAGCACCGCGATCGAGTCGTCCGGCCGCAATTCGGCCAGCCGCCGTGCGGCGGCGAGCCCGGCATAGCCGGCGCCGATCACCACCCAGTCGAAGTCGCGCTCGCCGGCGAGCGCATGCCGCGGCGAGCGCTTCGGCAGCAGCGCGCTCCAGCCGTTGGTGTTGTCGTCCTTGGGAAGACGGTCGATGAAACGGGGCATGAGAAATCCGCATTGATCTGATGAAACGCCGTCGAATTCCCGGCAGGCACTCCAACTATAGAACAAAAATAAGTTATTATTGTTAGTGCTTATACCGAGATCGAACGATGGCACGTTCGTGCGGAAAACTCGCGAAAAGGGGGCTTGTCAGCGACTCAGAAGTATTTATTATTGTTTTTGCCATGACCGACCACGCGACCTCCATGCCAACCCCTTCCCCGCGGGGGCCCACTCGCACACGCACCCCGCAAAGCGAACGCGTCGAAGCGACGCAACGCAAGATCATCGAGTCAGCCCAACGGCTGCTTCGCGAAGAGGGCTTCAAAAGCGCAACGCTGCAGGCCATCGCACGCGGCGCCAAGGTTTCGCTCGGCGCGCTGCAACACCACTTTGACAGTCGCGATGCACTGATGGAGCGCCTCGTCGACGAGGCGATGGCGCCGTTGAGCGACCATGGTGCCGTTTGGCCTGATGCGACGCTGCCGTTGCGCGAGCGTGCGCAGACTTTTGTCGAGCGCGCATGGGCAGACATTTTTGGGGCGACGAGTTATCTGACGGCTTGGAGCCTGTTCTTCGGTTGCAAGGCGACGCCGTCGATTTTTAGCCGCATCGATGCGAAGCGTGCAAACGAAGACAGGAAGTTCTTCGCGCGTTTCCTCGAAGCGTTCCCCGAACTCGAACAGCACCATCCGTATCCGAACGGATTTATCGCGTCGGTATTCTCGACGTTGCGCGGCGTCGGCGTGTTCGAGTTGTTCGATGTTTCGACGACGGAAAAACACGAGGAATTGCAGGCGCTCGTGGAAACCATCGTGCGAGCGTGTACGCCAGCAGTCGGAGCACCGCTGGTCCCCCGGACGCAAGGGCGCCAACGAAGGAAATCCACTGCGTAGGGCTAGTGTGACCTACCGTGGACGGTCAGGCGCAATCAGTCTTCTGAGGCGGCGAAAAGTTGCAACGTAAGATCTACCCGATTTCGGGGATTCCGCGAGTCAGCAGTAGGGCCGGAGGCCGCTGAACGTCGGAAAGCGGCCATTACGATATCGCCGATCTGAACGGCCGAAACGGGTCGAGCTTGTGTGAAAACACGCTGATCACCTAAACTGGATTAACTCATTCAGCATTGGTGACCGGATGAAGCGATTCATTGAAGGTGAAGATCGCAAGCAGGTGACATTGCCTTCCGGAGTGCCTGGATGACTTCGTTGCCGAAGACAATCCGGTCAGAATCATCGAGGCGTTTGTTGAAGAGCTTGACCTTGCATCACTAGGCTTCGATGGCGCGATGCCGTCGACTACTGGTCGCCCGTCCTATCATCCGGGCGTGCTGCTGAAGATCTATATCTACGGCTACCTTAATCGTGTCCAGTCCAGCCGCCGCCTGGAACGTGAATGCCAGCGCAACGTTGAATTGATGTGGCTCACGGGACGTTTGACGCCGGATTTCAAGACCATAGCTGACTTCCGCCGTGACAACGGCACTGGCATTCGCAACGTGTGCGGCCGTTTCGTGATGCTGTGCCGTGAACTGAAACTGTTCTCGCAAGCACTGGTCGCCATCGACGGCAGCAAGTTCAAGGCAGTCAATACACGCGATCGCAACTTCACCGAAGGTAAGGTTGATAAGCGCCAGAAGCAGATCGGAGAGAGCATCCAGCGTTATCTGAATGCGTTGGAGACCGCAGATCGTACTCAACCCGCGGAGTTGGAAGCGAAGACGACCAGGCTGAAGGACAAGATCGAGCGCTTGCGCGAACAGATGCGAAACCTGGAGCAGATCAAGGAGCAACTCAAGACTGAGCCTGACGGTCAGCTCTCGACGACAGATCCTGATGCGCGCTCCATGGCGACTAGCGGCAGAGGCTCAGGAATGGTGGGCTACAACGTACAGGTAGCAGTGGACGCCAAACACCACCTTATCGTCGCTCACGAGGTCACAAACTGTGGCAGCGACCGGGCGCAGCTTAGCCCCATGGCAAAAGCTGCGCGCGACGCGATGGGCAAGACCAGACTGCGCGCAGTCGCCGATCGTGGCTACTACAGTGGGCCTCAGATCAAGGAGTGCGCCGATGCGGGGATTGCGGTCATGCTACCGAAGCCGACAACATCAGGTGCGAAATACCATGGCCGATTCGACAAGGCAGACTTCATCTACATTGCGAGGGACGACGAATACCAATGTCCGGCTGGAGAACGGGCAATTTACCGTTACACCAGTGAGGAACACGGATTGCAGCTTCACCGTTACTGGAGCAGTGCCTGTTCGCAATGCGCGATAAAGTCACAGTGCACTCCGAGCGATCAGCGACGGATAAGTCGATGGGAACATGAGTCGGTGCTGGAGGAAGTCCAACGTCGACTGGACAAAACACCTGATGCCATGACGGCACGCAGACGAACAGTTGAACATGTCTTCGGCACGTTCAAGCACTGGATGGGCTACACGCACTTCCTGACGCGCAGGTTGCCCAACGTAGGTACTGAGATGAGTTTGAATGTACTTGCCTACAATCTCACGCGAGTGCTGAGAATCTTGGGCTTTAAGAAGACAATGAAGGCAATGCAGCTTGTGGGGGCGTGAGTACCCCCAGTAGGTCGTGAAAGTAAGCCTTTAAACCCGACCAGAACGCATCAGAGCGGATCCACCTTCGCGTCTGCGCCGTGCAAGTCGTAAGGGCAGTCAAACGCGACGATGGCGTCAAGATCTCGCGTTAGCTTGTAATGCCTTCGCGTTTCCACACGCCCTGGGTCGTGAGGACTCGTTCGCCAATAGGGAAAGCCGACACTCGCCGACACCGGGTCGCGAGTGTCCGCGAGACGATCCAAAACGGCCACACGTTCCTGATCGGCCGCCGTCCGCTTTGGCCGACAACTGCGCGTTGAGCATCGGGCGGGTTTCGGAGTGGACCGGTCGTTCGAACGACCACCGCATGGCTCAGGCGAGCGGCAGAAAGTGGCCGAGAGCACCAGGTCCGTGAACGTGCTACAGAGTTGCCGCTGGAGTCATCAATGGCGGCTACCCGGGTCATGCGGCGTTCCCGCCATTGTGCCCAGAAGACGGGCGACCACGGCACGATCCGCGACGCCGTGTCGATCAGCGAACGTCCAGCCACGGTCGAGGACCGCGCAGTGCCGGGCATTGGGAAGGTGATCTGCTTTGCGGCAGCGGAAGCAGCCAGATTGCGACGCTCGTCGAACGCCAGACACGCTGCTCGCAATCTTCATCAGCATGGACATGACAGCGAGGCGGTTGCCAATGCGCTCATCAAACATGCCTGCAAATTGCCGCAGGAACTCTAGAATTCGCCAATCTGGGATCGCGGCACGGAGATGGCCAGCCTTGCCAGGGATGTTGTGGATCACAGAAGTAGACGGCAATGTCAGTAGCAACAGTAAAGCGTTTGTGGGTGTCTTCCTCGGACGTTCATTGAGCCGCCTCGCCACAGCGTTGAGTTTGGCCCGTGAATACACCGACAGGTCGGTACCTTTCGGGAAGTACCGCCTCAGCAGTCCATTCGTGTTCCCGTTCGACCCAGGCTATGAACTACGAAACGCCAGCCGAGCGGTTTAACCAAACTATTGCATCCACCGGTTGAATCCGCCATTCTTGTCGCCTCGGCATGGTTGTCATTATCTCAGGCCGTCCGCCGTTGCCGCCGTATTCGCGGGCGCGAATGGTGAATAACAGGGACGGCTCATCGATTTTTTAAGCGTGCGCATGTCAAGGCGACACGAATTGCATGTCATTGGCCGTTTCGCATCGTTCCTTTGGTCGGTTTCGGGCTCCAAAACGACAAGGATTGGTTGTCAAACGGCGACATCAATTGATGAACTCTACAATCAGGCGCGCGCCATCGCTCTTGATCCTGAACAGCACCATCGCGTCGAAACGGAAGCGTTCAAGTCGGCGAATACCGGTGTCCGTTCGGTTCCTCACTTTGTCTTTGGGGAAAGCATTGCCATCAATGGAGGGCGCAGCGAAGACGAGATTGCTGCGGCAATACAAGCAGCTTCCGGCGCGATCTCTCTCTGACGCGGCTTCCTCAAATCCAATGACTCGGAACTCGGCGTACGCCAAGTCGATAAGGTTCTGCGATCCGTTGACTGTGTTGGCCGATGCCCGACCAACAAGACCGGCCGTCGGATGACCGCAATACTTCAAGAAGCGACGAAGGGACCGCGATCTTACGACCGACCGCAATGGATCGGGTTGAGTCCGTGCGCTCCCCAAACTCATCGCTCGGAAGCGGTCACTGGATTCAGCGGCCCGCAACCGGCCAGTCGGCAGTGCGCACTCCTGACCCGTTTCTGACGCTCGATGCAACACCGCCTTAACGACAGCTTTCAAGGTGCATCGGTCAATGCTGGTCGAGATACAGCTTGGCCAGTCGTACCTCCGGCCGCACCGTGTCCGCGTTTTGCGTGAGCGTGACAAGCTTCGCGTAGTAGAGTTGCGCCTTCTTATCGTGCGCCAGGTCCGCTGCTTTCGCCGCACCATACAGGCCACGCAGGCGGTTCGGGGTTGCTTGCATCGATGCCTCATACTCCTTCAGCGCATCGGCAGGTCGCTTCAGATCGAGCAACATTTCGCCCAGCAACTCCCGCATCGGGTAAAGCCGGTTCTCCATCGCGACCTGCTTTTCGCTGCCGTCTTCCAGATCGGCGGCGGCGTGCATCTGCTTGAGCGCCTGATCGTCCTTGCCCTGAAGATGATCCAGCCACGCCGAGGCGGCGAGGATTTGAATCTGGACCTGATCGGCCCAGTATGGCTGCTTGGCCTCTTCGAGCTTGGCGCGCAACTGCATGAGCATGTCGATATTGGTCTGCGCCATGTCCGCCTTGCTGCTGCGAGCGCAGCCTAGTGCGCGGGCAAAATACGTGATTGCCTCAGCTTGCGGCCAGCGGCTGCCACGCGGCTCGAGCGTGGCAGCCTCCTGCCAGTCGCCGCGCTCGAGCGCATAGCGTGCCGGGATGGCAGCCAGCGCCGTGTAGACTGCCAGTCGGTCGAATGGAAATTTCGTGGCAGCATTGGCGTCATCGCGCACCTGTTTTGCATGCGCGTCCTGGCCCAGCTGTAGATAGGCGTACTCCATGAAATCCCAGGAATGGGGCGCCCCTGTATGGGTGGCGCCCGGCCAGCTTCTGGCGGCTTCTTCCTGCATCACCTTCAGCGCCGCTTCGTTCGATTTGATGGATGCATCCCACATGCCGAGCATCGAGTAAATATGCGACGGCATGTGCAGGGCGTGCGGCGCCGCCGGGGCGATCTGCGCGTATTTGTTGGCAAACGGCAGTCCGCGCTTCGCGAGCGGCGGGTAGTCGTAGCTGTGGATCAGGTAGTGCGCGACACCGGGGTGGTCGGGCTGCTCACGGTAGATTTTCTCCAGGATCGTTGCAGCCTCGAGTTGGTTGGCGTACGTCTTGTCGCTGGGGTCCGCGGCCTCGTTGAGCGCAAGCGCATAGAAAATCGCGGCTTCCGTATCGTCGGGATATTTCTGCGTCAGGCGCGCCATCGCATGCTCGTATGCCAACGTGCGCTGGCTTTGTGGGACTTTGTCGTAGTCTTTGTAAAATGCTTCGGCAGCCAGCAGCCAATCGCGCTCCCGTTCGGTCTTGGGATCCAGCGCCAATCCCTTCTCCGCAGCTTCCCATCCGCGCTTGAGTGCCGTCTCGTCAAACGGCGGGACCAGCGGATTAGGACGCTGGGCAATTGCAATGCCCCAGTATGCAATCGCACATTGCGGATCGATCTGGGTCACGGCCTCGAACGCCTTGAGTGTCGAAGGGTAAAAGAAGGAATGGAGCATCGCCAATGCCTTCTCAAACTGGCTTTGTGCCGCAAGGCTGCACGAAGTGGGGAACTTCACGGTGCCGAACTTGCCGCCAGTCGGCAGCGCAGCGGGGTGTTCTTCGTGCTGGGCGAGCGCGGGAGCGGATGCGAGGACCGCGAGCAGGCATGCGGTTATTAGCTGCTTGTGATACATGATGACCTCCCCCGCAGGATGAATGGCAAACTTCACGCGAGATCGTCGAAAGCGGTGGTGCCAGGCGGCCCGACGGCGATGCCCATCGCAATGACATTGTCGTGGGCGAGGGCTCCGGGCGCCGTGGACTATTCCGACGGGAGTGAGTGGTGAGCACTCTTTTTCTAGTCAAGGCGTTACGTGCCCACAAGCTCGGAAACCCTGGGCGGCTGCACATTTTCACTAACGGATCGAACGCACAGACTAGTTGCAGCCGCTTAGCCATCAGCCTACCGCGCAGTCGTTCAAAGTTGGATTGGCCGCAAGGCACGGTCCCCGGCATTGGCCGATGAATAGGCTTGCATCGTCACTGATCGAACGGCCGGTTACGGGTGAGGAACGGACGCGTCAATGTCACTGGTACGGTTCGGTCGGATGACCCTTGGTGGCCGCGTCGAGGCAATGCCACTGGCGATCTCCTCGCCGAAGACCGGTCATTGAGCGTGGCCGGACGAGAGTTGGGAGACCGAAGTGGATGGCGACCTCGACCGACCGCTTGTGGCCGAACTGAGTCCCATTGCCTGCCACGTCGGATCCCCTCGCGCGCCTCGCTCCATGCAGAAGGCATAGCCTCTTGAGTCATTCACTGATAACGACGAACCTAAACGAAGACCCGACTTGTGGGTCGATCGTCTTTTGCTGAAAGGGAGCATGAATGTGAGTGGTGCGAGCGTTAAAATCTGCGCGATCCTGGTTATGGTCCCCATAAGTTGGGGCTCGATCCACGCTGGCGCGCACACGGGTGAGAACATGGGTGCTGGCGCGACAGCGCAGCGGGTGGAGGACTCGACGTCGCGGCTTCAGAACAGGCCGGACAGCGCCGTGAGTCGTGACGTCCGCAGCGCCCTTAGGCGGACACCGCGCCTGGATGCTTCAGGGATTCGGGTCAGGGCGCGCCTCGGCGTCGTGACGCTGACGGGATGGGTGCCTGAGCACAGGCAGATCGCGCTCGCCGGCAACACGGCAAGATCGGTGCGCGGCGTCAGATCGGTGACGAATCAGTTGACCTTGCGGAACAGCCGTTAGCCAGCGATTCGAAAAAATGAAGCCATTGCGGTCCTTCGTACCTCAGCGAGTTCGACCTATTGTGAATGGCCGTTTCCGGGCACTTCGAGCAGGCGTTATCGAATCGTTTCAGCCATTGGACTTTCTCGTCAGCAGACGACCGCGTCGGGAATGGGCGCGCCAGCGCGAGACGTGCGCCCGCACGATGCGCGATGCCTACCGAACACCGCTTCCCTATCAGGGTCGCCCGGGTCATCGAAATATTTGAGGAGGGCAACTGTGAATCTAGCCGGGACAGTTCGTCTTCGAGCTAACAACAACGAAGATTCGTAGTCCAATCCGTCTCCGAGTGCCGACCACGGACGCAAAGCTGTTTCCCGAGGTGGATAAGAGAGCAGAGGGGCTACTGCCAATGGCACTACCCAGGAGGAACCATGCTCCCGCTCATTCTCGGACCACGATACAACATCCGCGTCACCTGCGATGCCAGCCCCAGCAATGACCGAAGCGAATCGACGCTAGAAGTCAATCCGACCAATCCGTACAACATGGTCGGGTCGTCCAAACGATTCACCGACCCCCACACCTATGCGTTCTCACTCGCCGCGTATTCGACATTCGACGCGGGCCGATCGTGGCAGGAGGCCGCGCCGCTCGGGCTGCTCGCGGGTTGGGACGGCGTGTCGGATCCGACGGTCGCCTTCGACGACGTCGGCGGCGCGTATCTCGTTGCTCTGCCGTTTCAGGGCCCGGAGCCGATGGCCATTGCGGTCTACAAGTCGACGGACGGTGGTTTGACCTGGTCTGCGCCGAACCTCATTCACTCGGCGCAGGGCGATGACAAGCAGTCGGCCGCGGGCGATACGAATCCCGCAAGCCCCTATCACGGCCGCGTCTACGCCGCCTGGGACGGTCCGGGTGGCATGCTGTTCGGGCGCACGATCGACTACGGCGCCAGCTGGCGCGGCACCGGTGCGAGCCCGGTCGGAACCTCGCTCGCCCCCGACTCCTTCGGACCTCAGGTCGTGGTGGCCGCGGACAGCAGCGTCTACATCTTCTTCATCGCTGGCAACGACATTCAGTTTGTCAAATCCACCGATGGCGGGGACTCGTTCTCGAACCCGGCCACCGTCGCGAGCGGAATCACGGGGTTGCCCGGCCAGCTACCCGGTGGGACGTTCCGAACGCCCACGGTCGCGACGGCCTGTGTTGGCGCCAACGCGACCGACCTGGTGGTCGGCTGGGCCGACTATCGACAGAACGTCGCGCGCATCTACTATGCGCGATCCAACAATAGTGGCGCCAGCTGGCAGGCCGGCACCGGCTCCGGCATGCCGTTGCTGAGCGGCAGCGCCGTTTCCGCGCCGGATCAGCACGAGTTCCAGCCGCAACTCGCCTGCACGCCGAACGGAGACGTGGGCTGCGATTTCTATCTCTTCGGGCCGAAGGGCGGCGGCACGACGCCGCTGATCGACGTGGTCCTGACCGTGTCCGCCGACAACGCGGCGAGTTTCGTGGACCGGGTGACGGTGACGGAGATGCCATGGGACCCGACAGTGGATGCCGTTTGGGCGCACGGCGATCCGAACATCACCTTCATCGGTGATTACTTCGGTCTGGCGGCGAGTCCGCTTGGCTTCTTCCCGTTCTGGATGGATACACGCACCGGAACCCAGGAGATGTTCACGGCACGTGTAGCGGTCCGTCCCGCGAACGTCTACATCCGGGACTCCTCGAGCGACACTGGAACGGTCCCGTCACCCGGCAATCATTGGGAGGCCCCGGACCTGATCGTACGCCGGCAGCAGGACGGCAATACGGTCTGGGTCGATCAGGATCTGTTGCGCGACGGTGTGACGGATCATTTCATCTACGGCAAGATCACCAACCTGGGGCCCAATCCCGCGGAGAACGTCACGTTCGCGGTTACCGTGGGCAACTATCCCGCGCTCGATGCGCTGCCCGGGCTAGAGTTTCGTTATCCGCAGGATTGGTATCCGGGCGACTGGCAGACTGCGGCGGTCCAGCAGAGGCACCTGTATCTGGGTGAGAGCGCACCGCAGAATCTGACGGTGGGCGCTACGCGCATCTTCGGTCCCATTCGCTGGCCGGCCGTGCAAATTCCTCAGGAGGGCACGTGGCACCCCTGCCTGCTGGCCGAGGCGCGTGGCAACAACAATGACTCCGCAGGCGGGCTCAATGGGGCGCCGGTGCTGGTCTCGCCCGGTACCTGCGATTACGGTAGCTACTTCTGGGGCGACAACAACGTCTGTCAGCGCAACCTCTCATATGCCCATGTCTTCGCCAAGGCCGAGAGCCTGATCGAGTTGCCCTTCATCGTAGGTAGTCCGTACAGTCATGCAAGGCTCGTCGAGGTTATCGTCCACAAGGACGGCCGGCTCGACGGCGTGCCGATGATTCTCGAACTGCTTCCGCCCAGGAAGGGAGAGAAACCGGCTGTACCTGACAAGACCCACCTGCATGGCGCCAAGCTTGCCGGCAAGCATTGGAACCTGACCCATCGGGTGGCTGGAGTCGGCTTTGCGATCGAGCCGGGGCAGATTTTGCGCCTGAAGCTGTCGGTCAGGATGCCAGAAAACTTCGATCTCGACGCGCCCGCCAAAGTGACCCTATTCCAGCGCAACGACAGCCATGTCATGACCGGCAGCGCCATCCTGGAACTGGTTCGCGCTCATGCCAGGCAAGCGGACAAGGAACCTAAGAAACGTGATGCCAAGGCGCGCAACAAAGGGCGATAAGGGCGATGACACCACGCATGACTGAACCTGTCGTCTTCACCTGCCTCGACGCGGCCAAATCCGGCCATTCGACAATGTTGATCAGATCGTCAACAATCCATGAGCTTGTTCGAAATCAACGTGAAGAACGAACGCGTAGACTTTAAATTCGTCAGCGCCGATATCAAATCAACCCGGAAGAGCTATGCCGAATTTTTCATGGGAACCGCTGGATTTTCTGGAGGTTCTTAATGTGGTGCCGATCGAGGAAGAGTACGGAATTTCGTATCGGTACGTTGTCTCCCGGACACCGGTGGTCCTGAGTCTAACAATATGGCCACTTAGCTGTGACGTGGAACTTTTGATCAATTATGCAGGAGCAGCAGAGCCGCTAGTACGGCTCAATTTGTTGGATTGTCCGGGGGCACGGGTCGTGCGAGACGATTGCCGTACGCACATTGAATTTTCAGCCGCGAACTTGTTCAACGGGCGCTACGATTGCGCGGACGCGCCACCATACGGATTCCGTTTGCAGATTCAGCCGTCTATCCAGCTCTCAACATTTTCCTATCCTGTCAAATCGCATCTGACGTCTGCGAGGGGCGTCTCACCCGCGCTTCTCATGGCGGCACGCGGCCAACAAGCGTCCTTCGCCTTGACCGTCAGACGGACGTTCAGACGTCGGCTCCGCACTGCAAACGGTCACTGGCCTTCGGTTGGTTGTTGTCGGAATAGTAAGCGTGTGATAACACGCGCCGCACTACGAACGGGCATGAAAGTTCCACGCGAAGGCGCAAAACGCTGAGATATTGACGTGCCCCAGCGATGCTAACGGCTATTCTTCAGACGCAGCGACTCACGCGTTTCTGGCCGGCTCTGCGGGTCGTCGGCAGCCATTCCGTACACACGCCGGAAAGGGGGCTGTATGTCACGTCCAGGACTCCTTCGGCCCGCGCGACGCGCACTGCGTCGACAGCAATCGCGCGGATACCTCTTGCTCGCCGTCGGTTTTTCGCTGATTGGACTGTCCCTGACACCCTTGGTGTTCGCGGCGGGTGTGCTTCCACAAGGCGGGACCTACGTCGCCGGCGCGGGCACGATAGCCAGCCAGGGGAATGGTCTCTTGATCACGCAACCGGGTTCGACGCGCGGCGTGATTGACTGGAACAATTTCTCGATCGGCAGGCACAACAGCGTGACGTTCGACAACGGTTCGGGCGCGACGCTGAACCGGGTAACGGGTGGCACACCTTCGGCCATTCTGGGCAGCCTCAGTGCGACGGGAAGCCTCTATGTGATCAATCCGCAGGGCATCGTCGTGGGGTCATCGGGCGTAATCACAACTGGCGGACGTTTCGTCGCGTCCACTCTGGATGTCTGCAATGACGCCTTCATGCAAGCCAGCGGCGCGCTGACACTCTCGGGCGACTCCGATGCAAGTGTCATCAACCTCGGTAGGATCAGCTCCAGCGGCGGCGATGTGTTCCTGATCGCGCGGGGCGCGGTGACCAATGCGGGCGCCGTCTCCGCGCCCAACGGCACGGCGGAACTGGCCGCAGGCGAACAGGTACTCCTGCGGGATTCGGGCAGCAGCAGGCAGGTGTTCGTGCAGACGGGCAGTCAGGGCACGGTCATTAACAAGGGGCGGATAACGGCCGCACAGGTCGGCCTGCAGGCCGCCGACGGCAACGTATATGCGCTCGCAGGCGGCGGTGCGCGCATCCGCGCAACCGGCACGGCCAGCCGCGACGGACGCGTCTGGCTCGTTGCCGACAGCGGCCGTGTCGATCAACTCGGCAAGATCGCCGCAAGCAACGCGGACGGCAGCGGCGGAACGGTCGATACACAGGCGGCACAACCGACCTTCGGCAAGCACGCGGTGGTCGATGCAGGTCAGTGGAATCTCTCAACGCCTGCTTTCACGATCGATGATGCCGCCGCGCATGCGTTGCAACGCAGCCTGAACGCGGGCACCTCGGTGGATGTCGAGACGACGGGCGCCCACGGGGCGACGGGCGATCTGGGCGTCGCGGCGAGCATGCGCTGGTCCGGTCCGGCTTCGCTCACGCTCGCCGCGTACCACGACGTCTCGGTAGCGACGGCTACGACCATCGCGAACTCCGGTGCGGGCAACCTGACGTTGCGCGCGGACGCGTCGGGAATTGACAACGGCGGCAGCGTCATCAACACCGGCACGATTGACTGGTCGCGCAGCACGGGCATCGTGAGTGCATTGCATGACATAACCGGTGGATACTTACCCGGAAACATCCTCTCAAACAGCACATGGTCTGCCGCTCCAGACAGTGGTCTGGTGACGCAAGTTACCGTCTATGCGCTGGTGAATACCGTCTCACAGCTGGGCGCAGTTGGACTCAACCCCTCGGGCAACTACGCGCTCGGCAGGGACATCGACGCGACGCCTCCGCCCGGCGAATTCAGTCCGACCGTGGCTTCGTTCTCGGGCCAGTTTGATGGCATGGGACACACGATTTCGAATCTTTGGTTATCTGAATCGCTTTTCGGGGAGATCGGGTACTCGGGCGTCGTTCGGAACCTCAACATTCAGGGCACTGCCAACTTGCCCAAGTCTGACGCCTGGGCGGGCTTTCTCGCAGACAGGAACGACGGCACGATCGCATCCGTGCATTCAAGCGGCAGTGTTACTTCAATCGGCCGTCTTTCAACTGGAGGACTTGTGGGCTTGAACTTCGACGGCACGATCACGCGTTCCTCAAGCACCGCCGACGTTTCATCTGATTCCGCGACGGGAGGCCTGGTCGGAACAAACAGCTTCGGCGTAATCCGGCAATCGTTCGCATCTGGCGATGTCACCTCGACCCATCTCCAGGGAGCGGGCGGTCTGGCCGGATACAATTTTGGCGTTATCACAGAGTCTTATGCGACTGGAACAGTTCATGTGCAGCCGCAATGTGACACTGTCTCCGCGTGCGGGGGTGGGCTAGTTGGCGGAACTTCAGGCACGATCAGTCAGTCGTTCGCAACCGGCAAGATTGACCAGCCATCCGGACCTGCGGGTGGGCCTGGCGGCATCGCGGAGTTCAACGCAAACTACACCTCGTCTTCCCCGGGGACCATCACCAACGATGTCTACTGGGATACGCAAACGACAGGCGCGCCAGTCGGCGTCCGCACCACGATCCTGGGCGCGAACCTGGGTAACGCTCAAGGCTTGACTACTATGCAGATGAGCACGCCATCCAGCTTTGGTCCTACATACGACTTTAGCCCAGGCGGCGTTTGGGCGATGCCCGCGGGAGCGACGCATCCGATATTGCAGTGGCAACTGGCACAATGAGACCGCCTGTTATCCACAATCGTCAGTGAACAGTCATCCTGTCGCATTGTGGCGGCAATGGGTCAACCATCAGCCGCCGCAATGACTGTTGATTGGTGACGGACCGAAGACGAGTTCATAGTTGAAGGTGCGGTTGGCCGTTTTACTCTGATACCTGCTGTTGGGACCGCGAAGACCCGACTGTCGGCAATGGGGTCGGCTGCTGCCCGATGTCGACCGATCACGGGCGCATTACGTTGCCGGTTCGACGTCGGACCGGGTTCGGCCAGGTTCAGCCATCCACGATTCCACCGTGAGCGCCCGCTTCGCCGTACGCAGCAGCCGTCAATATAGCGTTCATCGCGACATCAGGTGATGCCGCGCTCATCGCCTGCTGAGTATCCTTGATACCCGTATCGCTGATGCTAAGGAATTGATGAATGACGACGACTTGCGCACTCCTCATCACCAAACCGCATAGTTCCGCGAAACACATCGATGCGAGATCGGATCGACGACCTTATAGGGTCGCCTCTGCTGATCCAGCACTTCTGTCCAACGCCTAAGTGTCGACGGAGAGGTCGAGCGAGCGCTAACGTACCGAACACCGAATCGACCGATCTCCTCGGTGCACTCGATTGGGACTGCTCTCGCCGAGATACTCGCAAGGTCGCACGGTAGAATTTCTATGGCGTACATGGAAGCGGCGTATCGAGATGCACGTCGCAAAGCTCCCATCGGTGCCCGGCTAACGCGGACGACGCAGCAGTCTCAATCAGCATTCGGACCGGCCGCTCGACAACATGAGTCATTCAGCCGGCGGTGTTATCCAACACCACCGGCAATGTTTGCTCAGAGATCGATCAACGAAGCACGGCCCAAATCAGGCACGTACAAACGCCAGCAGATCTGCGTTGAGCGTTTCCGCATTGACAGTCAACATGCCGTGCGAAAAGCTGGGGTAGGTCTTGAGCGTGCCGTTCTTAAGCAGCTTGATCGACTTGCGTGCCGAGTCTGCGATCGGGACGATTTGGTCGTCTTCACCGTGCAGTACCAAAGTCGGCACCGTAATCTCCCGGAGGTCGTCGGTCTGGTCGGTTTCAGAGAAAGCCTTGATGCCCTCATAGTGAGCCTTGGCGCTGCCCGTCATTCCCTGACGCCACCAGTTCTGGATCACGCCCGGATGTACGGTCGCGCCCGGACGGTTGAAGCCGTAGAAAGGCCCGGTCGGCACATCGACGAAGAATTGCGCGCGGTTGGCCGCGAGCGCCTGGCGGAATCCGTCGAACACGCTCAGCGGCAGACCTTCGGGGTTCGAGTCGGTCTTGACCATCAGCGGCGTAACGGCGCTGACCAGCACCGCCTTGGCCACGCGTCCCGAAGGCTGTCCGTGCTTTGCGACGTAACGCGCGACTTCGCCGCCCCCGGTCGAATGGCCGATATGCACTGCGTTGCGAAGGTTGAGCGCTTCGACAACCGCAAAGGCGTCCGCGGCATAGTGGTCCATGTCGTGGCCTTCGGACACTTGTGACGAACGGCCGTGACCGCGCCGGTCATGTGCGACGACACGATAGCCGTGCTGCACGAAGAACAGCATCTGCGTATCCCAGTCGTCCGATGACAGCGGCCAACCGTGATGGAACACGATGGGTTGTGCATCCTTTGGGCCCCAGTCTTTGTAGAAGATCTGAGTACCGTCCTTCGTGGTGACGTAGTTCATGTCAGCGATTCCATGTTGATGAGGTGCCGCAGTGTGCGCGCTGGCTTGATGCACTTCCGCCGAAGCGAGGCACGGCGCGCCAACCGCCGCTACGGCGGCGCCCGCGCCTGCCAGAAAAGCCTTGCGGCGCGCCAACGATGGCTGGTCAAACTGATCGTTCATCTACTTTTCCCGGTGATAATTGTTTTTTGTAAGGCGGCGACTGATCTGGGTACCGACAGGGACACCCAGCGAAATCGGACGCAAAGACTCGCGCTTTATGTCATTGCCAATGCTCAGCTCACACCTGCGCCTGACCACCGTCGGCAAAGATCTCGGCACCGTTGACGAAACTCGAATCATCGGATGCGAGAAAGACCACCACCTTGCCGATCTCCGACGGATCCGCAAGGCGACCCATCGGAATCAGCGAGGCGAGGTAAGTCAGCAAGCCTTCCTGGGCTTCCTTTGAGTCGCCAGCCAGTTCGGCCAGTCCGATGGTCTTCGTCGCACCGGGGCTCACGACGTTCACGCGAATTCCACGTTCTTTCAGATCAAGTACCCAACTGCGCGCGAGGTTGCGTACCGCAGCTTTCGATGCGCTATAAATGCTGAACGCTTGCGTGCCGGACGAGCCCGCAGTGGAGCCTGTCAAAATGATGGAAGCCCCTGCGCTCATCAGCGGCAACGACTTTTGAACAGTGAACACCAGCGCGCGCACGTTGCGATTGAAAGTGTCGTCGAAATGCTCCTCCGTGATCTGTCCGAGTGGCGCCATCGTTCCGCCGCCGGCATTGGCGAAGAGGACGTCGATCCGACCTTCTGCGGATCGAAGGGTCTCGATCAACGCGTCGAGGTCACTGTTCGATGTGACGTCACCCTTGATCCCGCGAACTCCATGTCCGATGTTGGCGCAGGCAGCGTCCAACTCTGCCAGGCGGCGCCCCGTGATGTATACCGTTGCTCCCTCGAGAGCGAGTTCCTTTGCCGTGGCCAAACCGATGCCGCTCGTTCCGCCCGTCACGAGTGCCACTTTTCCCGCCAATCGATTGCTCATCCTTAACTCCCTTAGAAAAAATCGATAGGCGAGACGGTAATCATTTCTGGCGCGCGAATATATATTCGACTTATTAAATCTTCTGCTATCGCGGGCCTAAGTCTTAAAAGGCCTCCTGCGCGAGCGATTCGATCAGGACCTTGGCTCAGACGGATTCATAGAATTTAAGAATCTAGAGGGGGAAAGCGATCGCCAATCGGCGTAATGTGTCGCCTCGAGACGCTGGCAAGAAAATTGGCGCCGTAGGCGCGCCTTCGTTCCATTCGACGATGCGCGTCACGCGCACCCATTAAGAGACCGGCAAGACGGACACG
Source organism: Paraburkholderia sp. BR14320 (assembly GCF_040948665.1). NCBI lineage: Bacteria > Pseudomonadati > Pseudomonadota > Betaproteobacteria > Burkholderiales > Burkholderiaceae > Paraburkholderia > Paraburkholderia sp. BR14320. The sequence continues at coordinate 299,076 of NZ_JBFPKG010000003.1, read as the reverse complement.
CTGGAGACGCCCCCTGCAAGGCTCAGGTACGAAAAGGACCAGACCGATGGACCAACAACACCTTCGGCATCGAACCGGCGTGAATCGGACGATCGCCGGAATACAGATCCCGACAACCCGTCTCGCCGCTGATGCAGCGATGATGGCTCGCACATGTCTGCCCGAGGTGCTCTATCACCACACATGGCGCATCTTTCTGTTCGGCTCGCTTCTGGCACGCCAGGAATCCATTTCTGTCGCCGCGGACACGTTGTCAGTAGCGGCACACTTTTCCTGCATGGGGCTGTCCGCGGAATATGCATCGTCACAGCAGCGAGATGCTCTATTGGGTTCCAACGTTAGCGTGTCCGCCAGAGGGCGCTAGCCGCGAGCAAGTTGAGACATCGGATTCGGTCCGCCTGGTCGCCTATCGCTCGCAGCGTTTTTCAATGCCCTTGGCCAACCACGAAGCGACGCGATCGACGGTCGCGGACATATGCCGGCGGCTCGATGGAATGCCTCTGGCGATCGAACTCGCAGCATCGCGAACGGCCAGCCTGGGGCTGGAGGCCATCAAGTCCAACGTCGACAGAAGGTTTTCGATCCTCACTGGCGGATCTCGCGACGCACTGCCGAGACATCAGGCGCTCAAGGCCGTCTTTGACTGGAGTTACCGACTGCTTTCGACAAACGAGCAGTTGCTCTTCCGCGTGATGGGGGTATTTGTAGACGGATTCTCACTGGAGGGCGCATGGTCGATTGCGACAGGCTTCGGCTTGACCTCTCAGGAGACGACTCGCTTGCAAGCCTCGTGTCAAAGTCCCTGGTTTCGATCGATCGAACCTGCGCGAGGCGATATCGCCTGTCGGATAGCACACGCGCCTATGCACTCGATTGCATGGAGGCGAATGGGGAACGCACAGTTGCCGACCGACTGCATGCAGAGTTCTTAAGGAGCCTTGTCGCCGATGCGCAGGTTGCAGTGAGAGAAGCTGCGGGAATCCACCCCCTGCACGTTCTCCGTCGCTAACCCACGTCTCTATCCCAACGCGCGCCAAGTATGCGGCCGCAGTGATTCGATCGCCGAAAGCGTTCGTCTAACCGCTCGAGAATGTCCGCGCCTGCCGTACTGTGTACGGGTTAGGGTCGATGAAGCATGCTACGTCCGACAGCTTCGAGATAGTCACGCGCAAAGCTTTCGCCGCGCGGAAATGCATCCACTATTTCTGTCCTTTCTGACCTCGTCAGAACACCAATCCCATCTCCGAAAAGGTCCATCCGTAAGGCGTGGGCAAGCAGCCGCGAAGTGGCTTCCATACGTTCCGGGAGCCCAAGGGTCGTGTGGATGGCGATCGCGTTCCATACGGTGCTGTGGATTTCTTCACTGATCTGGTTTTGCCGCAAGAAGCGCGCAGCACAATCTGCCGAATCAAGCTCGTATCACCGCTGATCTCAAGCGGTTCACGACCTGTCGCGATGACGCGCATATCGCAATTGTCCGCCGTTAAATCGCGTTCTTGGGGACCAGAGATCCTCTGGGCGCGATCAGCACATTGAGAACCGCGTACGCGCGATTTCCCAGTGGCACTCGAACATCATTCCGCGTCACCGTACGTCGTTCGAGATTCATTTCCAGCGGCCCAGCCGTCTCCACGGCGGATCGATTTACGGACAAGCGAAACGATTCCACGTGATCGCTCGTTGAAATCAACTTCTGGCTCTCTATCGACTGGGCTTTCAAGGACATACTGGAACTTCACTGACTGCTGAGTTACTGCGCGGCGTGCGTGTTGTCGCTCGAATCGAGGGCGCGCAAAAAGCGGCGAACCGTGTTGGGCATTCGGTAAGCGGCGCGCGAGCCTTCGAAGTTTCGAAAAACGAACGCGCTATCAATCACGCCACTCAGTGCCTCGAAGGAGGCCTCTTCAGAAAGTCCAACCGTGCGAGCGATGGTGCTCAGGTCCTTTAGCGATGCATGTTGCCGACTGCTGGCGAAATGACTAAGGATCTTCTGTTGGTCACTCGGCAGATGGTTCCAGGTCCACGATAGCGCTGAGGTCAGCGACTCGTGTCGGGCATCTCCCATGTGCCTGATGACTCGCTTGGGTAACTCGATATCGCGCTCGAATAGCGCCCGTACAGAATCAACACCCAGCAACGCAGTTTGACGCGCGACAAACTCGATTCCTAGCGGCAGACCGTCTACCTCTTGCACCATCTCCCTGAGATAGGGAATCAAGCCGTCGTCGGTAAAGGTGGATGCGCGCACATCAGACGCTCGCGCCACAAACATGTCGATGGCGGTACTGAGGTCGCGCTCGTCACAATCGACTCGAAACGGTTCCACGTAGACAACGTCCTCCATGGAAAGTCTCAATGGCGCTCGCGAGGTTGCGATCACAGAAAGCGCTCGCCCGGCAGCGTGCATGGCACTGACGAACTCCGCGACGCGCTCTGCGACGAGGTCGCAATTGTCGACAAGAACGAGCGTGTGCTGCCCCGGTGATGGACCATCGGTCGACCCGGCCGTCTGAATCAACAATTGTTCAATGTGACCGAAGGCATCGGTAGCGGCGGCACCGCTTGCCATCGACAGATAGAGGGTGCGAACCGCGCCATGTTGCTCCAGTCGTCTTGCGGCTTCCAGCGCCAGCCGTGACTTTCCGCATCCCGCCGGACCAACAACAGTGAGTAACGGTCGGCGCTCCTGCACTCGAATGATCAACTGACCCAGGAGCGCTTCGCGTCCGAAGAACTCGTCAAGATAGAGTGGCGGCTTGTACATCGCCAAATCAATCGAAGCGGTGCTCACTAAAGGGTTCACGGGCGCAATAACTGCCGACGCGTCGCCCGGCCGCTCCAGGCGATAGCCACGGCCAAACACATTCTTGATGAGCCCCTTGTGGCGACCGAACAACTTTCGGAGCGCACAGATCTGAACCTGAATGTTGTTTTCTTCGACGATCGTCGTCGGCCAGACCTTGGCCATGATGGCTTCGTTCGAAACAAGAGCGCCGTGGGCGTCGATCAGCATCTCGAGCAAATCAAAGGCGCGACTACTGATTTTAACGGGTGAGCCCGAGCGTAAGACCTCGCGGGACTCGCGCAGCACCTCGATTTCGCCGAATTTCATCTCACCCTCGCTGGACCCTTTCCTTCACGGGAAACGGCGTTCGTCGTGCCTCAGGACCGCGACCCGCAACACGCTGTGCACCCGCCCCGATCCCAACCGCGAGGAATCGACCCGGTCAACTGACGAATTGTACCGGCCAAAAAAACGATTCGTCGGGGCCGCAGCCTGTTCAAAGACAGATTTCAGATTCTTTAATAGTTCATCAAGGACTGATGGACCGGATCCCGAGAACAATTCACATCGCCGAAGTCTCCTTCGTCAGGTTCCGCGGACGATAACGACCCAATATATGGGCGCGAGACTCGAGCATCTGGAGACTGCAGTGATGGACGAGGCGGCGACCGCCTCGTCGTCAATGCAGATGACCCTTTTCGAAGCCGGCTCGCGTTCTGCTCATTGCGACGTCCCGAACGCGGCGCCAGGCGCAATTCAATCTGACCTGCAAGACACGACCAGGAATCCGCGTGATGCGCGATACCAGAGGCAACGATCCTTGGCTGGGCATTGTCCGCAATCTGTTGCTGGCGAAATCCGTGACTGCCGCGACGACACTCCTTTCGGCGACCTGCGCCGAACGCCGCATTCGTGTTGATTTCCGCGCACCGGGGGGCGTGTGCGGGGCCCGGATTGACGACGGAACATGCGCGGCACGCATCGTCAATGTGCTCGATCGCCTGAGCGATCACACCGTGGCGATTTCGTGGCGCGATGCGACGATGTGCCACTACAACGATCAGATTTGGCGCCTGGGCGTCGCCCGACGTCAAGGGGAGTGCGCGCTGACTGGCGAGTCAGTGGGCGTCGGAGAGGCCATCTATCGGCCCATCCCGATCACGCCTCCTCCGCTCAATGCCCAGGCCATGATTCTGGCGAGCGCGCTGGCCGGCGCCGTCAGTCATGGCGATGACCTCATTCACGAACGTCCGAAGCGGCGTTCGCGCCGGCCTCGAATCTGAGGTCGAACGGACGCCGGATCGGCACAGATCCCTCACCGGCCGATCGGGACGATCGAACGCGAGTCGAAGCCATCACGCCTGCCTGCTGTCATCGCACGTTTTTTCTTCTCACCACCTACCGAGGTTCCAATGAAATCAGCGTCAGAGCTTCTCACCACCTATCTTGACTCCATCCGCGACCCCAAAGCGGCCGCCGCGCTCTTCGCCGACGATGGCGTGCTCGAGCTTCCGTATCTCGCGAGCATCAACCCTAAAACCGGTGCACAGGGTCCAGCTGCCATCGAAACATTCATCGCGTCGCTACTCGCGGCGGTGCCGGACTTCGCCTTCAAGAACGCGAACATCCTGATCGATACGCCGGACCAGGCGTTTGGCGAGTATGAGGTGGAGGCGCGCGTCGTGACCACTGGCAAGACGTATCGGCAGATGTACGCCGGACGCCTCGTCGCCGAAAACGGAAAAATCAAACTGCTGCGCGAGTCGCTCGACACCGTCGCTGCTCAACGTGCGTTCAGCAAAGACGTCTGACCATCGCACGGGCCTGCTTGCGCCCATGTCAATCCCGCAATCCCGCAATCCCGCAATCGCCCGCTTGCGCGCTCGAACTCACGCTTCGGCCGCGCTGCGAGCTGCCTCCCGCGACTGCACCCACACAGGCGACTCGATGTTCTCAGTATGTCCCCGGTTCCACCGAGTGACCCTTGCGCTCGGTTTCGTTCTTGTTGTCTGCATCTCAAGTCCTTCCGCGCAGGCTGCCGGAGCTGTCGCTTCAAGCGAACAAGAAGCCCCCTTTCTGTCTGAAAACGATCGGGCTATGACGGCTATGATGAATGGCATGCCCGTTCACCCGACGGGTGACGTCGATCAGGACTTCGTCGCAATGATGGTGCCTCACCATCAAGGCGCGATTGACATGGCACAAGCCGAATTGCGCCATGGGCACGATGAGCGGCTTCGCCGCATCGCTCAGGAAATCATCGTCGCGCAACAACAGGAGATCGTCGCCATGCGGCTCGCTCTGGGCCAGCCCTTGCCCGCTCCGGAGCCTGCGCCTGATCAACTGATGCCAGGGCCGTCCTCTGCCACTCGGACGACTCGGGCCCATGACCACACGAATATGAACATGTCGAAGGACGCGCAATGAAACCGCTTCTCACGCTCCCATCGATAATCTGCGCCGCACTGCTCGCATCGGCGCACGTTTGCTACACCGGCCAGGCTCCAGGCTCCCTGTCTGACCCGGACATTCCGGTCAGCCACCACGATCGCGTCTACGCGGTCGAACAGTTCTCGAACACCGTGTCGGTGACCGATCCGACAGACAATAAGCTACTGGGCGTGGTCCGATTGGGCCAGCCGGCACCGACGAATTTCAGCCCGCTGTATCGCGGACAGGATCTGGTGCACGGGATGGGCTTTTCGCCAGATCACCGCACGCTCGCGGTGGTATCGATCGGCTCGAATTCGGTCAGCTTTATCGACACCGAAACCAATACGGTCAAGCACGAGAAAATATGGCTTTGTGTGTTCCTCGTTTAACCCCGAAGTCGATGTGGTCGAGGTCAAATCACATCAGATCGTGGGTCGTCTTCAACAGTCGAGTCCTTTCTGCCCCAACATCGCGGTATCCCCGGACAACAAGCAGGTCTGGATCACGCTCAAGGATAGTGGCAGGACGCAGGCATTTAGCGCACAGCCGCCCTTCGCGTTGCTGAAGACGCTGGAAACGGGACCGATCACGAACAACGTCAACATCGTCCACAACGAGCATGGCATGCTCGCGTACGTCACTGTCGGGGCCCTGAATCGCGTCAAGGTTTTCCGCACCGATGACTTCGAGCAAGTTGCTGATATCCCCGTGGGCAATCTTCCGCACGGAGTCTGGCCGTCAGGAGACGGTACGCGAGTCTACGTCGGGCTTGAGAACGCCGACGCGCTGGCTGCCATCGATACTCGCACCAATACGGTTGTCGCGACCATTCCAATCGGGCAGGCACCTCAATCCGTGGCCTATGTTCCAAATTCGGTTCCCGAAGGAGACGGCACGCAAAACCTTCAGTCGTTTGGGGGTAGCGGGGCAGGTGGCCAACGTCTATCTCTCGGCCATCGGCGCGGCACAAGCGGGCACGCCCCCGACGAGCGTTTCACTGTTTGATCAAGGCCTGCTGCAAGTTCTCCAGGCTGCCGTGTCAGGGCTCGAGCCGAAGCGCCCCTATGTCTTGGCGCTGGCCGACAAGGCAGACGCATCCGGTCCCCTCGAACCTCTTTCGAACTTCATGACCAATCCCGCGGGCGCTGCAGTCGTCAATGCCATTGGGCAAATCCGCGAACTCGTGGCGCAAGGCACGAGCGCGCCGGAGCACCGTCGCTATCTGGTCATCGCGCCTGTCACCGACGGCAAGCCCGGCTCTCCTGTCCAGTTGCAGCGGATGTAGTCGGGCAATACGGACCGCCCCCTAATTGCCCTTCACACGTGCGGGAAAGCATTCCAGCAACCAATCGATGAACACGCGGAGTCGATGCGTCACGTGTCGATTCTGCGGATACACGACATGAAACGGGTACGGTGGGGGGCGCCACTTGCGCAGGATTTCCACGAGTGTGCCTTCGTCGAGCGCGGCTCTGGCTGAATACGAAAAAGTCTGAATGATGCCCATGCCTGTAACAGCAGCGGCAAGGTGCGCGTTGCTTTCGTTGATGCCAATCCGATGGTCAACCTTGATCTCACTTTTCTCGTTGTTCCGCGCGAAGCGGAATGGAAGTGCCCGGCCGTTCTGCGCCGAGACGTAAGCAATCAAGCGGTGTCCGTTCTTCAATTCGTCTGGATAGGCAGGCACGCCATAGAGCTGCAGGTATTCGGGCGTCGCGCAGGTGACCATCGCCGCGTCGCCGATATGTCGCGCGATCAACGATGAGTTATCGAGCGGACCGCCACGAATCACACAGTCGACATTGTCTTCAATAAGGTCGACCGATCGATCCGACACACCGAGATCGATCCGGATGTCGGGATAGCGCGCCATAAAGTCGGGAAGCAATGGAATCAGCACGTCTCGCGCGGTCGATCCGCCGACGTCGATGCGCAAATGACCGCGCGGGTGTGATTTCGCCGAGTTGAACGACGAATCCATGTCTTCCAGGTCACGAAGGACGCGCGTCGCCTTCGCGTAATAGTCCTGTCCCTCGGGCGTCACGGTGACACGTCGCGTCGTCCTCTGTAGCAGCCGCACGCCCAGATGTGCCTCGAGCTCCCGGACCAGCTTGCTCATGGTCGCGTTTGGCAGATTGAGCGAGTCTGCCGCACGCGTAAAGCTACCCGCCTCGACGACACGCGCAAAGGCACGCATCGCCAATAACTGATCCATTCGAAGTGACCCCCTGGTAATGCCTCTGATTGTGCACAATTGTGCATAGTATTTTCATTATTGTCCATTTATCGAAGAATGTCCGCCCGGTACATTGACGCCATGCCTGAAGCGAAACGCGGCGGCGAGCGGAGTGTCGAGCTGGACGACACCCACATCGACAAAGCGATGTCGGGCAGAAAACCAACCCTCAATTTACGAAACGGAGCATTTCATGAGCAAGCCACTGAACGGAAAGATCGCCCTCGTTACCGGCGGCACGACAGGCATCGGCCTCGGCGCTGCGCAGGAACTCGCCGCACAGGGCGCACGCGTCTTCATCACGGGTCGTCGGCAAGGTGAACTGGATGCAGCCGTTGCTGCGATCGGGACTGCGGCGACGGGTATCCGCGCCGACGCATCGGTGATGGCCGACCTCGACGCGGTCTATGCGCAGATCGCCAAGGAAGCCGGCAAGCTCGATATCTTGTTCGCCAACGCCGGTGGCGGTGACATGCTTCCGCTGGGTGCGATTACCGAGGAGCATTTCGATCGCATCTTCGGCACCAACGTGCGCGGCGTCCTGTTCACTGTTCAGAAGGCACTTCCGCTGCTTGTCGACGGCGCGTCGATCATCCTGACCTCGTCGACGACATCGGTTAAGGGAACGCCGAACTTCAGCGTGTACAGCGCAAGCAAGGCAGCGGTTCGCAACTTCGCACGGTCGTGGACACTGGACCTCAAGGATCGCGGCATCCGCGTCAATGTCGTCAGCCCCGGCCCGATCCGCACGCCGGGTCTGGGTGGCCTGGTGCCTGAAGAGGCTCGTCAAGGACTGTTCGACGCACTCGCCTCGCAAGTACCTGCAGGCCGCATCGGGGAGCCCGAAGAAGTCGGCAAGGCCGTTGCCTTCCTTGCCTCCGACGCGTCGAGTTTCATCAACGGCATCGAGCTGTTCGTCGACGGCGGCATGGCACAAGTTTGATCGACACGGACGACGGCCTCCGATCCGATATCGAGGCCGTTATCGACACCTTTCGACCGCAGCTCCATGAAAAAACTTGCTTTTGTGGGCGCATGGCTGATCGCATCGCTGACCGCGCCCACGGTTCATTCACAGGACGTACGCCCCATGAACAACGACGCTCAAGACATCGTTGTCGCTCAGCATTTGATCGACCGCCACTTCGAGATCTGGAACGAGCGCGATAAGGCGATGCGTGTGGGCAAATTTCCGACTGTCTACACGCCCGACATCTTTGTGTCCGACTACGCCGAGATCGCTTCGGGCTATGCGAACGTCAACCGACTCATCGAGCGTGTTCAAACCGAACACGCGGGGTTTGCGTTCACACCGGACCCTGTCTCATGGAATCACGGACTCGGTCGCGTGACCTGGGGCTACGGTCCTAAAGACAATCCGAATCTCGTTCGGGGCGAAGACATTTTCTCCATTCATGACGGCAAGCTCGCCAGCCTGCGCGTATTCCTCAACAAAAACTAACTCTCCACACCTGACCGAATCATCATGAAATCCATCGCTGCACTGCTCTCGGCACTCGTTTTGAGTGCGACCGCGTCGGCTCAAACCCCGGCGATCAAGACCGCCGGCGTTGACCACGTCGGCATCAATGTCCCCAATCTCGCAGAGGCAGGGGCATTCCTCTCAACGACATTCGGATGCAAGCCTGTCACGCTCATTGGACCGTTCAAGCTGATCAGCTCGTTGTCCGAGGATCGCACCCACCAAGTCGCCGCGCGAGCCGATAGCGTTTCGATCGCCATGTTGCGTTGCGGGACGGGTTCAAACATCGAGTTGTTCGAATACAAGAACTCGACGGGAAGCACACTGATCCCGAACAACGAAGATCTGGGTGCATCTCATATCGCCTTTTACACTGACGACGTGCAAGCTGGTGCGGCCTACCTCAAATCTCGAGGCATTACGGTCTTTGGCGAACCCATGAAGATGGAGAGCGGTGACACTGCAGGCGAGACATGGGTGCATTTCCGCTCGCCTTGGGGCTCTGAAATGGAACTCGTCGGCTACCCGAAGGGTAAAGCGTATGAGAAGTCGAAGCGCATCAAGCTCTGGGATCCCAAGCATCCGAACGAGTGAATTTCCCTCTGCCGGCGACAGATCGAGCTGAAAGACTGTCGCTACTCTGATGAAAATTGGTGATCTTGAAGTCGTACGTGCGTCGCGTGTCGTTTTGCGTTCAGGCGTACCGGTAAAACTCAGCGATCGCGCCTACGACTTGCTCGAACTTCTGATCGACGCCAACGGTGCGTTGGTGTCGAGGCGTTTCATCATTTCGCTAGACAACGGCCTTTGACATGTTCCTGGCAAACGCTCCGCGCTTAGCCCGTCAAGCCGCACTGATGACGATATAATTCCCCAAGTCGAGGACATCGTCCGGCACGTTGGGAAGTTCCCGCGCGAGATCCTCACCTCGGCGTTATCGTGGACGTGGGAGCATTGACGATTGAACGTAGTTCCAGGTAGTGATACTGACGCATCGCATCGCCCGTCGGAACGGCGATCGCCCGTGGAGCAAGTCGGTCCATTGGAAGTCAATCTCGAACAAAGAACGGTCACACGCGACAATGAGCGCGTGTCGCTGGGCCGCCGCGCCTATGCGATTCTCGCTGTATTGATCGAACACCGAGGGTCATTGGTGACCAAGCAGGATCTTGCCAAACAGGTCTGGCGAGATCGCGATGTTGAAGAGAACACGCTGCAGGTGCACGTGATGTCGTTGCGTCGCGCGCTCGGAACGGAGCGATCGCTGATACAGACGATCCCCGGACGGGGCTATATCCTGCTCGCTCGACCCATCCACGCTCCTGGAAGAACCCGACGCGCCACGCACCAGGAATTGCCGTACGTCGACACGCTGTTTGGGCGAGAGACGGCGATTACGCACGTTGTCGATCTGATGGCCTCACGACAAGTCGTGACGCTAGTAGGCGCGGGCGGAATCGGGAAGACCAGTCTCGCTGTCGAACTTTGTCGAGGCCTTGGCGATCGTTTCGAGGTCGTCCGCTTCATCTCGCTGTCATCCATTTCGACCGAGAGACAGGCGAGGGAAGCACTGCTTTCTGCGTTTTCCGACACCGCTCGCGGCACCGCGGTTTCGGTTGATCAACTGGTCGGCGCGCTGAAGGGGACGCGCTGCCTGCTGGTCCTAGACAACTGCGAGCATCTCATCGACGTAGCGGCCGCGATCGCCGTTGCTTTGACCGCAGCCAATTCCGATATCCGCGTCGTTGCGACAAGTCGTGAGCCACTTGCCGTTAGCGGCGAGGCCCTCTACTGGGTGCCGACTTTGGCGTGTCCGCCGGAGGGCGCCACGCTCGAGCAACTCGAGACCGCCGACTCGGTGCGCTTGTTTACGTACCGCTCGCGGCGATTCTCGATGCCTTTGGTAAACGACGAGGCCACGCTTTCGATGGTCGCCGATATTTGCCGACGGCTGGACGGAATTCCCCTCGCGATCGAACTTGCCGCGTCTCGTACAGCCAGCCTCGGGCTGGAAGCGATTAAGGCAAACCTCAACCGAAGGTTTGCCATCCTGACCGGCGGTTCACGCGACGCGTTGCCGAGGCATCAGACGCTCAGGGCTGTCTTTGACTGGAGCTACCGATTGCTCTCTGCGAAGGAGCAGTTAGTGTTCCGGCTCGTCGGAGTGTTCGTCGACGGGTTTTCTCTGGAAGGCGCGTGGTCGCTCGCAACCGGCTTTGGCCTGACATCGCAAGAGACGACTGAGGCACTCGCAAGCTTAGTGTCTAAATCGCTGATCTCGATGGACCGCACGCGTGCGAAACGATATCAACTACTGGACAGCGCGCGGGCCTATGCAATCGATTGCATGGAGGCCAACGGTGAAAAGGCCGCCGCCGATCGAGCTCACGCAGAGTTTTTCAAGAGCCTTGTCGCCGATGTGCGCATAGCGGTACGCGAAGCGGCGGGTATTCAAACGTGGCCCGAGTTTGAGGCTGACCGGGGTAATCTGCGCTCCGCGATGACGTGGGCGTTCAGCCCACTCGGTGACGTGCGATTCGGCATTGAACTCGCATCGCAGTCTGCATCGCACTTCTTCGAACTGTCGGCCCTGGACGAGTGCACGTATTGGTCTTCGAAGGCACTGCAGGCGCTGCGCGATGCCTCGCTTGAAGAGCAGTTGCCGACGGTTCACCTGAATCTGCTGTGTGCGTATGCAGCTGCGCTTGTGTACATTGAAGGTCCAAGCCCTCTTGTGTACACGTTGTGGGAACAAACGTTTGCTGTTGCCTTGGCGCACGACGCGTTAAGCCACCAGTTACGTGCGATGTGGGGTCTTTGGAACGCGAGCCAGTACGGCGGATTCGCCTATACCGCGCTCAACCGCGTAAAGGAGTTCGACAAGGTCGCTTCAACGCGCGGAAGCACCTTCCAGGCAACCCTGAGTCACCGACTGTATGGCATTGCCTTGCACTACCTCGGACGTCACCACGAGGCTGCGGTCGAGCTCAAAGCGGCGCTCAGTTCTGACGAACTTGACACGAAGAAGTGGGTGATCACCGGGATACGAACAGGTCAGGCTGCGGTCACCAAGGCGACGCTTGCCAGAGTGTTGTGGTTTCAGAGCGATCGAGAGGGCGCCCTTGCCATGACGCGTGAGGCCGAGGACGATGGAAGGACATTCGGCCACGAATTGACGTTAGCTTATATCCTGCTTGAAGCGAGCGTATCCATCGCCATATTTACCCGAGATTCCGTTGCCCTGGTGGATGCGGTCGAGGAGCTTGCTCGTGAGTGCAAAAAAGCCGCACTCCATATTTGGCTCCAGTGTTGTGATGCGTTTATGTGGGTCGCGCGCGCGATGAACTCGCGCCTCGATTCGAGCGAGCTCCGTAGCTTCGAGACAGCCATCGTACGACTCAAGCAGACACACTATCTGGCGGTCTATCCGCTGGTTGCCGTTGAGTACGCGCGCGCGTTGCACACTGCCGGCCGTTCCTCCGGCGCAGTCGATTTCCTGTCCGACGTCATTGGCGAGTGCGAACTGTCGGGCAACCTTTGGTATGTCGACGAGCTTCGAGCAGTGCTCCGCGACCTACCTGGATGATGTGCGAGTCTGATCGAGTTCCGACGTCGCGGCCTCCACCGACATCGATCCGGCAAGCATACGCTGCGTATCTCGACGCAAGACTTCAACTTCGGACAACCCGATAGAGTTCTGCGGCATCGGAGCGCGACAGCAGGAAATCCATTCAAGAATTTTCTTTCCATTCGGGCTGTCGATGCCATCACGCGAGAATTGGCCATCGGACACCATCGCTCCGCCTGTTTCGAACAGCGTCCTGAGGTGTGTGCTCGAGACCATCGATTTCACGTAAGCGAGTGCAAGGTCTTTATGCGGAGACCAACGCGTGATCGCCCACCCGATGCCGCCGGCAATGGGCAGCGAGAGTTTCGCACCCGGGGCATTGGCACCCGCTGAGCCCGAGAGCGCGACGGGCAAATAGCTTCCGACCTTATCGGGCCCGACGACCGCTTCGAATTGCTTCCAGTGTGCGGTGTCCGAGACGAGACCGATGACATTTGCGGCTTCTCCGCGCATGAATCGATCGTATTGGTCTGGGAATGTCGCTGTCGAGTTCACCCCTTTGGTGTACCAGCCTGCTTTTGATTTCTCGACCCAGACACGCAGGATGCTGCTCACAGCAGGGTCGCTCCACGCGAGCTTTCGGTCCGCCCAGGCGGCTCGCTGTGCGTCGCTCCATGAATTCGCCGCAATAGAATTGAAGAAGAACATCGAGCCATAGCCATCCTTGTTGCCCATCGTGAAGCATGCGACATGCAATCTCGCGATGAGCCGGGTGCAGTCGGCTTCGAGTTCCGCCCAATTGACCGGAGGCTTGTCTGGATCGAGTCCGGCCTTACGATAAAGATCCTTGTTGTAGTAAACGACCTGGCCTTGCAGCGTGAGCGGAACTGCGTAGATCGTATTGTTCTCAGCCGAGAACGCTTCCCATCCGACAAGCCGGTCTCGAAGCCTGCCGAGATCTGGATTCAGCGCCACGAGCGCACCGGCCCGCTCGCGGGTCGGGGTGCCTCCGTGAAGCATCACGATATCCGGTCCTTGATTCGCACCGATCGCGGCACCCAGCAGCGAATAATACTGGTCGTGGGGCTGCGCGACATGCTTGACGATGACGCCCGGATGTACCGCTTCAAAATCTTTGACCGTCTGCTGGAAGTATGCAGCGATCGAGGGGTCCGCCGATTTAAAATCCCAGACCGTGATCGTGGTGGTTTCTGCCGAGGCGATTCCGTTAGATGCCGCCAATGTGACGAGAACGACCCACATCGCTACGCACTCGCAAAGCTGTTGCCATATAACGCGGTACTGCTCAAAACGCATTGAAATTCTCCGATGGAGGTTAAATCAGCTGCTGCCGAAACACCTGCGATCGCTCCGTCGTGCGGTGGCCACCGCCGTTTGTTAGCGCAAGAGAATATAGCTGAAAATATAAGGTCGTCTTCGCCGCCCAGTCGCGGTGACGTTGCGAGTGGGTAAATGGATCGCTGCGACGTCTGTAACACAGGGCTCGCCGCCGGCAGCCCCCTCATTACCAGACGGCGTAGTTTCGCGACAGACGTTGGCGCGAGTTTGCACGCCTACACTGCGAACCGGTTGGAACTCGTTCTGCCTTCGGCGTCGTCCATCCGGAGAGAGCCCCATGTGTCATTTATCTTGAGAACAGAGAGCGTACATGTCGAACGACAATGCAATACTGGTTTTGGGCGCATGAGAACTCGGCCTGGCCGTGCTGCGCAACCTGGCGCGACGTGCGATGCGTGCGGCCGGCGTGTCCATCAATACCGGATCGCGGCGACTCATCGGCACCGGCGTATTTGCGTGTACCCCTGCGATGCGTCTCAGATACGAGACGTTGTCGAGCGCGTGCGCTTCTCGCTCAATACATCCCGAGATTGCGCTGCAACGCCGCCGCGAAGTGCGCCGTGACGGCGGCTTCGGCGGCATCCGGATCACGCAGCCTGCAAGCCTCGAGAATCGCGAGGTGTTCCTTGAGCGTGCGCAGTACTAACGGCGCAGTGAGCTTGCGTTCGAGGCGCAACAGCTTCAGGTAATTGTGCATGCGCCGGTAACTGTTCTCGACGAGCGGATTGCCGAGCGACGTGATGACTGCATGATGCAGCGAGGTTTCGAGCGCTTCGACTTCGGTGAGGTACTGCGCATTGAGACCTTGCTTCTCGATCGCGGTCACCAGCGCGAGATGGCGCTTTTCGAGTGAACCAATCGACTCTTCATCCGCGGTCTCGGCGAAAACGCGGATCGCCGCGCGCTCGATGATGCTGCGGAACTGATACGTCGCACGAGTAAGTTCGAGCCCCGGCTTGATGAACTGAATGCCCGAGCGCGGGTGAATTGTCAGTACCCCTTCCGCTTCGAGCACGCGCAATGCGTCACGCAGCGGCGCTACGGGTATACCCAGAAGCTGGACGAGTTCGTTCTGCGAAACGAATGCGCCGGCAGGCAGTTTGCGCTCGAACAGCCCCTCGAGAATCCGCTCGTACGCAATGTCGCTGAGCCGCCCGCCGCCGCTTGCAGTCTCGGTGGCCGGAGAACTTTCCACGGCCGTTTTAGCGGATGCCGGCTCGGCGAGGGCATCTTTTCTCGTTCTACCCACTTGTGATCTCCGATCGCAACGACTAACATGATATATCAATTACGGCATCTGATCTATCAGAGCACTCGATCATGCGTATCGTTGACTTCCGTATTACGCGTTTCCAGTTTGCTCGAGATCGGGTGATCGGCGATAGCCAGGTCCGGGCCGACGATGCTCACGTCGTGGCGCTCGAGCTGATCGGTGAGAACGGGCTCACCGGCCTGGGCTTTGCGCAGTCATTGTTCGTACCGTTGCCGCCCGAAGCGGAAATCGAGCGCATTTTCCGCTTCGAAGTCTGGCCCACGCTGGAAGGAGAGCGGCCGCTCGCACTGGTGCACCGTGTAGCGCGTCCGCGAGGCGGCAACCACCGCGCGTGGACGTTGCCTTTCCATGAAGCAATCCAGGTCGCGCTATGGGACCTGGCCGCGAAGCAGGCGGGCATGCCGCTTTGGCAGATGCTCGGTGCGCGGCGCGACCGGATCAAGGCGTACGCAAGCGGGCTCGACTTTCATCTGAGCGACACCGACTTCGCCGAACTTTTTGGACGTGCCGACGCACTCGGCTATACCGCGTTCAAGATAAAGGTCGGGCACCCGGACTTCGAGCGCGACCTTCATCGCCTCGACTTGCTCAAGAAGGCCGTGCGGGCCGACGCGCACGTCATGATCGATGCGAACGAAGCGTGGTCACCCAAGGAAGCCGTCGTGAAACTCGAACGCATCCGCGACGCCGGTCACGCCTTGCTCTGGGTCGAGGATCCGACGTTGCGCGACGATTTCGAAGGCCTGCGGCACATCCGGCACAACGCCACGTGGACCGCGCTGAATACCGGTGAGTATCTCGATGCCAGTGGCAAGCGTGCATTGATGGAGGCCGGCGCGGTCGATATCCTCAATGTGCACGGGCAGGTGACGGATGTCATGCGCGTGGGCTGGCTCGCGGCCGACCTCGGTGTGCCGGTCAGCATGGGCAATACCTTCCTCGAAGTCGGCGTGCACTGCGCATGCGCGCTGCCCGATGTCGAATGGCTTGAATACTCGTTCCAGAACTTCGACGCGCTCGTCGAAGAGCCGATCGCCATTGTCGACGGCATTGCGATGGCACCCGATCGTCCCGGACACGGGCTCGAACTCAGCGAATATGCGCGCCGCGAACTACGGCGGCCCGATGTGCGTGACCGGAGCGAGCTTGGCCCGCCGCCGCTCTCGAAACCGGCGGCCGTACCGACGGCCGGCTAGCCATGGATTTCATATAAAAACCATTGGAGACAGCTGTGCGAAGCCCATTCATCTCACGCATCGCGGTGTGTCTTGCCGGACTCGCATTTTTCGCCGCCGCCGCGGCACAGACCCTGACGGTCTGGGACTGGAAGTCGAGCGATCCCGTTACGTCGACGTATTTCAAGAAGGTCAAGAAAGACTTTGAAGCCTCGCATCCGGGCGTCACGGTGAAGTTCGTCGGCCAGCCGATCGAGCAGTACTACACGATCCTCGGCACCTCGCTGTCGGCTAACGCCGGGCCCGACGTGTTCCTGATGAACGGCGGCGCGCAGGCACGTGCACGGATGTCGGACCTCGTCGACCTCAGCGGGCTCGACAAAGGCATGCTCGGGGTGAAGGAGTTTCAGGACGCGAGCGGGAAGACCTATGCATTGCCGCTGACGCTTCAGGGATTTGTCGTGTATTACAACAAGGCCCTCTACACGCAGGTCGGACTCGATCCGAACAAGCCGCCGAAGAACTGGGACGATCTCAAGCGCGTTTGCGCGGCCTTCAAGGCCAAGGGCGGCAAGATCCCGTGCTTTGCGCTCGGCAACAAGGAAGGCTACGGTGCCGAATTCGTCTTCTCCTCGCTGGCCGCGACGTCGATGACACCCGACGAACAGGCGCAATTCGCGGCGGGCAAGCTCAAGTGGTCGAGCCCGCAGGTCAAGGGGATTCTCCAGGCGTGGGTCGATACGCAAAAGGATGGCTGGTATCCGAAGGGCGCGAACTCGACGACGAAGTTCATGGATGAATACGAGCAATTCATGCGCGGCGATGCGGGCAACACGATCGGCCTGATTTCCGATGTCGCGCACTGGAAGCAGTTCGAGAATTTCCTCACGCCCGAAAAGCTCGGTGTCTACAAGATGCCGTCGCCGACCGTTGCGGCCGGCGATCCGCCCGACAATCCGCGTGTGCCCGTGTCCGGCGGTATCGGCTACGGCGTGAACAAGGCGTCGAAGAATGTCGCGCTGGCCAGGCAACTCGTGCAAGAGCTGGCGAGCCCGGCGGCCCTCCAGGTCTTCGCCAACGATGCGGGCGCGCTGCCGGCGAACAGCAGTGTCGACCTCGCTTCGTTCAAGGGCCCGACCGTCAAGATCATTCTCGGATGGCTCAAGGACTCCGCCGTGACGACGACGCTGCTCGGCGCATCGGCGGCCGAGATGGAGGAGTGGCACCGTCAGAGCCAGCTGTTGCTTAATGGCGATACGACGGTCGACAAGGCCGCTGCGCGTATGGATGAAGTCCAGGCGTCGGCAAAGCGGTGATGGGTAGCTTGTTGGGCGCGCCGGATTGTTGCAAGGTGAAGCCATCGCAGCACTCCACGTGGTGCGACTCGAGGGGCAACGCCACCCGATAGTGAAGCAAATCAGGCCAGCCCTTGACGATTGTGTGGCACTCGAAGGCACGTTGAACTACGACCCAGACATGTCGAAACCTTCTGCATCTATGACGAGCAGCGCGGCGCCCGCATCAAAGGCGTCGCCTGCGGTGGCCAGGCCGGGCGGTGACCGTTCGGAGCAGCGCATGGCGTTCGTGCTGTTGCTTCCCGCGTTGCTGCTCGTCATCGTCTTCCGCATCTTTCCGCTCGGATGGGGCGCAGTGCTGTCGTTCCTCGGCGTGACGTCGTCGGGTGCGGTCGGCTTTGTCGGTGTGTCGAACTACGTCGCGCTCGCGCACGATCCGTCGTTCCGCGATTCGATGGTCAACACACTGATCCTGCTGGCCACGCTGCCAGTCTGGGTCATGCTGCCGATGGTGCTGGCGATCCTGATTCATCAGGGGGTGCCGGGCGGCAAGGTGTTTCGTGCGGTCTATTTCTTCCCGGCCGTGTTGTCGAGCGTGATCATCGGCTCGATCTTCAATGTGGTCCTGCGATACGACGGCAACCTCAATGCGATGCTGGATACGTTTGGCATCGATGCGGTCGACTGGCTTGGCAACGGTTCGACCGCGCTCATGAGCCTGATCGGCGTGCAGATGTGGTCGACCTTCGGCATGGGCGTGCTGATCTTCATGGCGGGCCTGTCGACGGTGCCCGATGAGATGATCGAAGCCGCGCGGCTTGACGGCGCCAATTTCTGGCAGACGTGGATCTACATCATCATCCCGATGCTGCGGCCGATCATCGAATTCGTGGCCGTCGTCACGACGGTCGGCGTGCTGACGTCGATGTTCGGACTCATCTACGTGTTGACCGATGGGGGGCCCGGAACATCGACGACCTTGCCGGAATTCCTGATCTGGATCGAGCAGGGCAAGATGAATCGCCCATCGTATGCGGCGGCGATCTCCGTCGTGCTATTTGCGCTGATGGGCGGCATTGCATGGCTGCAGATCCGGATCATGACCCGTAACGCGAACCTCTGAGGGCTCATGGCATGGCGATTACCGTCAAGCAGGACCGGCGAGTGCTCTGGACGCTGTCCGTTCCGATGGCCGTGCTCGCCGTGTCGTGCGTCTATCCGCTGGCGTTTGCACTCAACAACGCGTTCAAGTCGACGCGTGACTATATCCTTGATCGTTTCGGCATCGCGGGTCATCCGACGTTCGAGAACTTCATTCAAGCTTGCGTGCAGGCCAATCTTGGCGAGTACTACATCAACTCGATACTCGTGACGGTCGGCGCGGTCGCGTGCTTGCTGTTCGTTTCATCGCTCGCGGGCTTTACGTTCGCATTTCTGCGGTTCCCGCATCGCAAGCTGATTTTCGTGGTCATTCTCGCGTCGCTGATGATTCCGGTGCAGGTGGTGCTCGTGCCGTTCTATCAGACGATTATTGCGTTGGGCCTATTGAATACCCGCGTGGGCCTGATCATTTCCTATACGGCCTTCTTTCTTCCGTTTAGCGTGTATCTGATGACCGCGTTTTATTCGAGTTTGCCGCGTGAGCTGCTCGAGGCCGCGCGGATCGATGGCGCGAGCATTCTGCAGGCGTGGTGGTACGTGATGCTGCCGATGGGCAAGCCTGCGCTCGTCACGCTCGGCATTCTGAACACGCTGTATTGCTGGAACGATGTACTGATTTCGCTGCTCGTGCTTCAGGACAAGCGCACGCTAATGGTCGGTATCGCCGCATTGCGCGGTGAATATACGACGAATGTTCCGCTGTTGTGCGCGGGTCTTGTGCTGGCCGCGGCGCCGATCGTCGTGCTTTACGTCGTGTTCCAGCGGCGCATCGTGTCCGGCATCGCCGTGGGTGCGGTAAAGGGGTGATCCGCTGCGGCCGGCATCAATCGTCCGGACGTGATTCAGCGCCTCGGCCAATATCCACCGCCCGCTGGCGCGCCGCGCATTCTCGGCCTGGAGCTTTCCGGCACGATCGTCGGGGCCGGCGCAGAAGCCGATCCCGGTTGCTCCATGCGGTGAATCGAGGCGTGGCGACCCGTACCTGCGTACGTTGTTGATACATGGGGCGCGGTCTGTGCTGTGTCACACCAAGGTACCAACCGCTTGGAAAAAGGCGATGCAGATGAGACGCCCAGCAAATGTAGTGGCGGTAGCCTTGGCAAACGAAATGGCACGAACTGCCTGGGCGATCCTCGCTCACGGGACGTCGTACGAAGTGCATCACGTAAGCAATAGACCCATTTAGAAGTTTTGTCTCTGAAGCGTCGAGGCACTGGTAGGTTACTAACGTTGATTTCAATGTGATGGCGAGACAGGTTGGACCAGCTCGATCCACGTGCGCAGAGTGCATTGGTGGCGGGCGCCACGCCCGAGGCGAAGTTGTCGCTTTGTCTAGGTGGCCAAATCACTTGCTCATTGCTTGAGAAGTGCATGTCTCCCGAGCGCGCCATCCAACGAAGTATCGACCGGCATCTTGCGTAAACCTTGAACAAAAAATCTCTCCCGACTGCTCTCTGCATCCAGATTCGCAGGTTTAAGGCTGATTGCTCGTATAAGGACATCGTCCGATGAATGTCCGCCCCTCGAAACTTGCCATTGATGCAGAGCGGACTCCGCGGACCGCCTCGGGTCGGATATGGACGTTCACCGACCAAGTGGGCCGATCCAAGCATCGGCCGGCTGTGAACTTCCGTGTTCGGCCACGTAGCATCAATCGCTTGTCCGGACACTTGGACGTTCAGACGTCGGCTCTGCCCAAGTCACCGGGCATTCGATTGTCTTAACACGAAGAAGCACTATAACAATAGAGCGGTTACGCATGCAGGAAGTCGGTCGCGGACCGGACATGTGAGTCCTCGATACCGGCTCATCAACCCGCAATGTTCGTCGCGCCTACTTAATAAAACCCATCGCATGCGCCTGTCCCGACACTCATGGGAAAGAGGCGCGAAGCGGCGTGGACAGGCTACCACGCCGATGATGACGGTGGATGGGGCCTCCAGAGATCCAGCAATGACCGACGATCTGACGACATGGTTAGCGCAGATTGGCCTCGGCGCCCACACTGCGAAGTTCACCTCCCAAGGAATCGACTGGGATGTGCTCAGCGATCTTTCCGACGGTGACCTGAAGGAACTAGGCCTTACGCTTGGCGACCGCAAGCGGCTCGCAAAAGGACTTGCAGCGCTAAACGAAGCCCACGCACATTCGCTTGAGCGGGTACGGGAATGCCGAGACCCGCCATCGTCGCCTGCATCCCCAGCCATCGAGGCCGAGAGGCGTCAAATCACAGTAATGTTCATCGACCTCATCGATTCGACAGCGCTGGCGGAGCGCTTCGATCCAGAGGATATGCGACGTTTGCTAGGGGTCTACCATCAAGCCTGTGCGCGGGCAATCGAAGCTCATGAAGGTCACATCGCGCTTTATATCGGCGACGGGCTGCTCGTCTATTTCGGCTATCCGGGTGCGCACGAAGACGATGCCATACGTGCGGTACTCGCCGCGCTCGCTGCCACCACGGCGCTTCGCGATGCCAACGATCTCATCGAAACCGAGTATGGCGTGCGTCTGCATATGCGGATCGGGATCGAAACGGGACTTGTCGTCGCCGGCGCGATTGGCGCTGGATCTTCGCTGGATCACCAGGCAATCGTCGGGGAGGCGCCAATCATCGCTGCAAGGCTGCAATCGCTCGCTCCGCCCGATGCGGTCGTCGTGGGTCCGGCCGCCCAACATCTGATCGATGGGTCATTCAAGCTTGAAGACCTTGGCTGGCGCGAACTGAAAGGGGTCACTAATCCGGTCAGGGTCCAACGTGTGCTGGCGCAAGCGGACATGATCGACCGCTTCGAAATCAGAGCCGTCCATGGGATGACGCCGCTCATTGGTCGGGCTGCGGAACTCGAGATGATCTGGCGGCGCTGGAAGCAAAGCGTCGATGGCGAAATGCGCTGCGTGCTGCTGACCGGCGAGCCGGGAATCGGAAAATCTCGTGTGCTGCGCGCGCTCTGCGCCGGCATCAGTGACGACTCGCATGTGATCGTTTCGCTTCACTGTTCCACGTACTATCGCAACAGCCCATTTTGGCCGGTACAGCGCTGGCTACAGCGTACTTTTGGCGTCGGGGCCGACACGTCAGATGCGTCGGAAACGGAACGGATAGAGGCCGGAATCGCAAGACTTGGGGTCGATGTCGACGAGGCACTCCTGGTACTTACGAACTTGCTTGGGATTCAGACAGGCGCGCGCCATCCGCCAATTGACACATCTTCTCCCTCCTTCAAGCGCCGGACGCTGGACGTGCTGGTGGCCGTACTCGAAACGATGACGCGCGTTCAGCCGGTTCTTTTCGTTGTTGAAGACGCGCACTGGATCGATCCGTCATCCCTCGAGTTCGTTCGGCTCGTGGTTGAACGGCTGCTGGCCGCCCGGTTAATGGTACTTATCACGGCGCGGCCCGAGTTTGAACCGGGGTGGACTTACCCTCATCTCGTACAACTCAGTCTCGATCGGTTATCGCGTCGCGATTGCGTTGCGATGGTCGAGCGGCTGACGGGTGGCAAGCGGCTGCCGGATATCATGCTCGATCAGATCGTCTCCAAGACGGACGGCGTGCCGCTATTTGTCGAGGAACTGACCAAGGCCGTTCTCCAGGGCGATCTGTTGCTGGATGCCGGCGTCAGCTACGAGTTGAAAGGCACGCCGCAGACGATCGCAATTCCGGACACGCTGCAGGGCTCGCTGCTGTCGAGGCTCGACCGACTGGAGCCAGCCGTCAAGGAAACTGCGCAGGTCGCGGCCACCGTGGGACGTGAGTTCGGCAGGACGTTGCTTGGCCTGATTGCTTCGAGGTCAGAGGACGAACTGCAGGAGTCGCTCGACCGCCTGATTGCAGCCGAAATCATTGTTCCTGCTTCAGGGAAACTCGGTGAAGGAGACGCCTTTTTGTTCCGGCATGCATTGATCCAGGAGATCGCATACCAATCCCTTTTGCTTGCGCGTCGCCGCCACTTCCACGCGCTAATCGGCGCTGCTCTCGAAGAACACTATCCGGACATCGTCGAGCGGCAACCCGAATTGATCGCTCAGAACTTCTCCGCGGCCGACCTGCCGGATCGCGCGATTGGCTATTGGCAGCGTGCCGGAGAACGGGCGCTTGCGGGTGCCGCCTACGATGAGGCGATCGCCCATGTGCAGCGCGGACTTGAACTGGTCAACCGATGCTCCTACAGCGAGCCGGATCGGGCCGCTCACCTGCTGCCTCTCCTGCTGACAAGAGGCAGGGCAGAGTTCAGACTGGCCCAACGCGAGGCGATTGCGACCTTCCGCGAGGCCGCGCGAATTGCGCGCGAACGGAAGCTCACATCGTATCTCGTGCAGGCAGCGTTGGAGTTCGACACCGCCGAGACCTTCCTCGAAGGTTCCGGCGATGCATCGCTTTCGTTGCTGGAAGAGGCCCTCGCCCTGGTCGGCACCGAGGAATCGGTCGAGCGTTGCCGCCTGTTGAGTCGCCTCGTTCGCACCGTTCATATGACGGGTGCACGCGAACAAAGTAGTGAATTTGCCCAAGAGGCCGTCGCCCTCGCCAGACGCCTGAACGATCTGCCAAGCCTGTTCGATGCATTGGCGTGCGAGTTGATGCATGTCGGGGCTCTCCCCTTACCCGCGAACAGGTTTCTGGAGCGTGAAAGCGTGTTGCTGGAGTTGAGGCAGATGGCGGAAGATCTCGGCGATGCGCAAACCATCGGTCATGCATGCGCCCGATGTCTTGCCGGCTACCTGGAAATTGGCGAGGTGGACCGTTTCGAGAGCGCGCTGGAACGGTATCGGCAGATCGCCGCCAGCGGACAGCACTTCGTCGACAAGTGGTGCGTGACGGGGGCGCAGGCGATGCGGGCCATACTCGTCGGTGACTTCGCCGAGGCGGAGCAAAAGACGCGGGACTCGTTGCGGATGGCGCAGAACGCCGACGCGAATCTCGCTACGGGTGTCTACGGCATGCAGATGTTCGCGATACGTCGCGAACAGGGCCGGCTCGCCGAGGTCGCGCCCATATTCAAGCGGTTTGTCGACGAGCATTCCGAGGACGCTACGTGGCGGCCGGGATTCATGTTGATCTGCAGTGATCTCGGCTTCAAGGCGCAGGCCCGCGACAATCTCGTCCGGCTTGCGCAATCCGAATACAGCATCCCCGTGGACAGCAAGCGACTCGTCACATTGACATATCTGGCGGAGGTTGCTGCCCGCCTGCGGGACGTCGAACATGCCAAACATATTTATGCCCTTCTTCTGCCGTTCCAGGATCAGGTCGTCACGGTTCCAGTCTTTACGCTCTGCTGCGGCTCTGCGGCACGGTTTCTGGGCATATTGGCCCGTGCTCTGGGCGACTGGTCAGCCGCCGAACAGCATTTCGAATACGCGTTGCGCATGGACGAGCGCTTGCGAGCATGGCCTTGGCTCGCGCACAGCCGGCACGAATACGCGCTCATGCTGGCGGCACGCAATGGCATTAGAGATAGAGCACGTGCGCAAGATCTGCTCTCGATGGCAGCCGCCGCAGCCAAAAAACTTAAGATGTTCGCACTCGTCGAGCGTATTCGTGGCGCGCAGGCAAGAACAGGGCTCAAAAGTTAGCACAGGCTATCGCACAGTTTGACGGGCAATGTGCAGTCGCTACTCAAGGAGAATCATATGCCGCGGTTTATGATTGAACGTAATTTTGCAGAACAACTCGAGGTCACGGGCGAAAGTGCTGCAACCGTGAAGAGAATCAACGACGAGGAAGGCGTCGAGTGGCTCTTTTCGTTTCTCAGCGCGGACAAGAAGAAGACTTATTGCCTGTATGAGGCGCCCAGCGCCGACGCCATCCGCGCCGCAGCGCGCCGGGCCAATCTGCCGGCCGATGTGATCATCGAGGTAAGCGACTTGCGGCCGGAAATGTTTAACTAGAGGAAGGGGAACGATGCATCGTCTAATGGCTGAGCGCCCGTATGCAACGACAGGATTGTCGCCAACGTCATCGGACAGCGGCGGCAGCGAGGAATAGACGCATTCGCGGCTGCCTGGCCACAGCTCGCCTTTAAGCCATAACTCGCATTTGCTCAAAGCGAGGGCAGGGTCGAGCCGTTGAGGACGCGACGCCGAAAGGCAGAAAATGCCTGGGCCGTATCCCCGGTTCTGGAGGCGCGTGTGACTATGACCGGTGCACGTCGAAAGCGGCCCTTAGCCCGGCGTCAGGCGGAAGGGCCGCAACGGGTCGATATGACCCATTCGTTTTCTCACGTAAGCCACGTCTTTCGTTCCAGCGCTCGTTGATTACCAACGCTGCAGGCATCCCATTCACCAAATCGCGAAGCTGCCACGAGGAGCAAACCTATTCGCTTGACCTGCCACTGCAATTCGATCGCCAGACCGCCGCCAAGGAGATGTTCGATGACCGCTGCGGTATGCGGTCCAATGTCGACGGCCCAGTTGATTAGCCGTTGCCGATTCCAATCGGTGGTGGTCGCCCTACTAGATAGCGTCAAGCAACATGGCCAGTCGGCCAACCGATCACACAGTCCGCGCACTAACATCGGGCCCAGCTACCAGGTCCAGACTAAATGCCACCTTGTACTCGTAGACCATAAGCCTAGGGACCGCCAGCATCGCATATCGCAGGTTCTGGCCAATCTCACGCGCAACTATCACGCCATGAACCAGTTTGCCAGCTGCGATACATGTTGTCACCCAGCCCATATAGCGCGCCACCTGGCCAACGGCTTTATCGGCGCCACACGCACGCTTCAGCTGGAAGAGGAAGCGTATTCATCGCCATTCTGTTTGAAATGCTACACGCCGTTATGCCGCCTCTCCGCCAACTTCGTCGCCCGAGAGTTCCACTCACGACTCGCCGGCGGTGAGCGGCTGCGGCCGAGACGCCCGATGTACTGACAACCTCGAAAGCAATAGCCCCAGCACAGCAATCACGGATGTGAGAATTACACTGTCTATCCGCATAGCTTCCGGAAAAGCCGTCAGATTACTAACGTGAACGTAAGTAGCGACAAGCAAAAACCGGCAAGCAAGGAACAGTGCCGTCGATAGCAGGACCGTTGCAGCTTCATGGCAAGCCGTCGTGACATGCCAACGGGCGACAATTCCCAGCACGAGGGCCGGCAATGAAAGAGTGGCGAGCACGGCAATGGCTGTTGCAAGTTCAACCTTACCGGCGAAGCGATCTGCGAGGATGAAGGACGTGTTCACGGCGCAAAAGGCAAACATCGCTCGCGCGAAGAGGTCTCGCATCGAGAGCGATCGCTTCGCGGCTCGTGGATGAGCAAAATATGTCCTTGCCGAAGGAGCAAGGAAAAACAGCGCCAGAATTGTGGAACCTATCAGTAGGGCGAGTACGTATGAATAGATGCCTTGAGCATTTTGTACGGGGATGGTGATAGCCGCAGTGGCGAGAATAGTCGCCGCGAGAATCCAGCGTACCCAAGACTTGCCGTGGACCAAGCCCACACCAACAACGACAGCGACCGGCAACAGACTGGCCATGTAGGTCCATTGCGCATGCACAGAGAGCGGCGAACCAATGTATAACGGGACTCGATTGATATACGGGCTATCGAATGCCTTGAGTATGTGTACAGCAGTCAACAACTGGACGTACGCGATTCCTGCGATGACAGATGGCCTGCGCATCATATTTGTTTGCGGTTTGGACGTGGGATTGTATGCGATGGACAGCGCAAGATCATCCGCACTCGGCCGAATGACCAAGGTGCCGCGCTCAACGGTCGCTCGATGACCATGTGATGAGAGGCCGCTCCGGGTCGGGCTGAGTCCATCCGCGCTTCGAACTCATCGCCGTAAACCGGTCATTGGTATTTCGCCTCCCGACAGCGGCCGGTCGCCAACGCGCACTCACGACCGGTATCGGCCGATCGTCGCAACAGTGCCAACGTCTCTCACTCGTTCAAGCGCGGCCATCGAGGCTGTCAATTGCGACCTGGCCAGCTTGAGTAGTTTGCGGGCGAAATCGTGGTGAGCAACAGACCGGTCTCAGCCAGAATGGAGGCCAGCTCGTGCGGACGGGCGAGCGCATCGCGCAGCAGCGTGCCGAACTGCGTCGAAACCGCGTCGCCGTTCGACAATCGCTCGATCAGAATCTCGAGATTGCGCCCGTATGTGGAATCCGGCTCCCATGCTCCGTGGTCCCTCGGGAGTTGGGCAAGCGACGCTGCTGCCTGCGATGCGAGTCGGGAAAGATCAATCCTCGACATGCGATACATCGAGTTTTGACGTCGGACGCGGTAGCGCACACGCAACGGCCATGGCGGCCTGCTTTGATGCGTTGCGTGATGTCAGGCCGGATGACACGCATCCACCGAAGGGCAAGTAAATCAAATAATTTCGTATAGCTTTCGTTTATGTTTCGTTTTAGTTATATATTCCGTCGCTAGTCGCGAGGGCTGCCAGGTACCGATTGCATCCAATGCGGCAGAACGCGTGCGCGTCTAATGCATCACCCCGCGAACCGAGCTAATCTGTGCAACACTGGGTAAGAATCTTCAAGAAATCGTTTCGCGGGCGGGGCATCATTCAAGCGCGTGACCGCGAGCAATGCGGTCTGACTGACGAGAGTCAGATTTATTCGTGTGGCGGAGCTTTGAGGGTATGTCGAGCCCGCCATCGGCACGTGCGTCGCTATTGATATCCATTGACGTCGCAGCATCATGATCAAATTCGGCCACGTTGAAGTCGACATAAGTAGGCGCATGGTACGCAAGGGCGACGAGGTCCTGCACGTCGGGTCACGCGCATTCGAAATTCTCGCGTTCCTAGCCTGCTCCAACGGACGGCTCGTCGCGAAAGACGAACTGATGAGCGCCGTCTGGCCGGATACGGTCGTCGAGGAGAACAACCTCAAGGTGCACCTTTCGGCGCTGCGCAAAGCGCTCGGTGAAGATCGTGACTGCATCGTCACTGTGCCGGGCCGAGGTTATCGGCTGATCCAGCATCCGGCTGCATCGCTGCCGTCCGAAAGCGCTGCGCCAGGCGACACACTGTGCACGTTGCCGCCGTTGGCAACAGGATTGATCGGCCGCGATGCGGACATCGCGCGGATTCGCGCAGCCTTCGATTCGGCACCCGTTCTGACGCTGACTGGCGCTGGCGGTATCGGAAAGACGACGCTGTCGATCGCTGTCGCGCACCAGATTGCCGAAGTGCACTCCGAGCTTGTCTGTTTCGTCGAACTGGCGGGACTGACGGAAAGGCAGTCGATCCTCGCGTCCATCGCGCAAAGCTGTCACCTGTCTTCCGACGGCGACGTTCCTTGCGTCGACATGATCGCGGCGATGCTCGCGGACCATCCCCGGACGCTGGTTCTCGACAACGCCGAGCACGCGATTGCTCACGTGGCCGAGATCGTCGAAGCGCTGACGGACGGTAACCCTGCGTTGCGCGTTCTGGTCACGAGTCGGGAGCCATTGCATATTCCACGGGAAAGGACCATTCGCATCGAACCTCTCAGCGTGCCCGCGCGCGACGCCTCCGAACAGGAGGTCCTTGCGCAGTCTGCAGTCCACCTTTTCCTCGCGCGCGTAAGGGCGCTAGGGGGAAAGCCCAGCTTGGACAAAACAGAAACGTTGATGGCTGGCGACATATGCCGTCGGCTCGACGGTATGCCGCTGGCAATCGAACTGGCGGCAGGTCGCGTCTTTTCGTTCGGTATCAAAGGCGTCTATCAGCGCCTCGACGACCAGATGTCGATCCTGACGGGCGGCTATCGCACCGCGTTGCCACGCCATCAGACGCTTCGTGCCACATTCGACTGGAGTTTCGCGCTGCTCGATCCAGGCGCTCAGGCTCTGTTCCGGCGACTCGCGATGTTCGGGGGTGCGTTCACGCTCGAAGCGATGTGCGCCGTCGCGTGCGATTCGGGCTTGACTATCGGTGCCGCGATCGATGGGATCTGCGAACTCGTGGCAAAGTCGATGGTAAGCGTCGGCCTCGAGGGTCCGGTCGCAGAGTACAGGATGAATGAATCGACTCGAGCGTATGCGCTCGAGATGCTTCAGGCAAACAACGAAACACAGGAAATCGCATCGCGTATCGCGCGCTATTTCGCGTCGCGTTTCGACGCGGGGGTGGGCCGTACGTATTCGCTGCAACTGGCGGACGGCTCCTCCGAGCTGCGGCAGACGCTCGACGATGCGCGTGCCGCGTCCGAGTGGGCATTTTCCGCTGGCGATCTGCATCTCGCCGTCGAGCTGACGTCGACGTTGACGGGCGTCCTGCTGCGTTGCTGCCTGATCGAGGAATGCGCCGCGCGAGCGGAACGTGCGGTGTCTGCGCTCAGCGAGTTGCCGGCCCGAGCGATAGATGCCGTGAACGAGATGCGTGTTCGAGCGGCGTTGGCTGCGACGTTGCCGAATCTGTGTGGTCCGATCGGGCGTTGCGCGCAACTTTGGAACGAGGTTCTCGATCTGGCCATCTCGTCCGCTAACGACGATTTTCAGGCTCGTGCGTACTGGGGGCTCTGGAATGCCGCGCTATACGGCGGCAACGTGCACGACGCAATTGATTATGCGCTGCGTTTTCAGACCTTCGCGCGGGACCGCGGTCATGCATGGCAGGAGACGCTGACAAGCCTGCTTGCCGCAGTCGCGCAGCACTGCTCCGGGCAGCACGATCTTGCGAAGTCCCGGATCGAAGCGGCCATGCGGCATCTCGCGGTTCACCCGGACGAAGCGGAGCAGATCACGAGCTTCGCCGTCGATCCTCTTGCCATCTGCTACGGCACGCTGGCGCGCATCGTCTGGTTGCAGGGCGATGCCGAAGAGGCGTTGGAGTACGTCGACAAGGGCGTCAACCTGATCAGGCCGGAGACGATGGAGCCCTGGCTCACGCATGTGCTCGGCGTGGTCGCCGTGCCGATCGCATTGCTCTCGGGCGATTTGGGGCGCGGCCGCCGCTATCTGGAGATCATGCGCTCGCAGACGGCACTGCACGGTTTCACGATCTGGCGTGAGTACGGCAATTGTCTCGGCGGCTATTGCGATCTTCTCGAAGGAAAGATTGAAAGTGGCTTGCCGGTGCTCGAGGCGTCGCTGGATGCGCTGATTGCACGAGGCTTCAGGCGCCTGATTGCACCCTTCGTCGTTGCGTGCGCGGAGGGGCTGATCGCGCGCGGCCGCTTCGCCGAGGCTTCCGCGCGACTGCACGATACGTTGGCATTCTGCGGACGCCACGGCAAGCTGTTCTTTCTGCCTGAAGTATGGCGGGCGCTTGGTCTCGTCGCGCAAGCGCGAGCCAAGCTCGAGCCGAAGGGAGGCGATGCGTGGTGCGACGCACTCGTCGAGGCAAGAGGCTGCTTCCTGGAGGCGATGCAGTTATCGCAACAGCAGGGCGCCCGGATGTTGGAGCTGCGTGCTACAGCCGCGATGGCGCGGCTGCTGGACGAGGACGGGAAATTGGCAGATGCACTGGTCCTGCTGCAAGATCTTTCAGGCGGCTTCGATCGCGGCAGCGCAAGCGCAGATGTCCAGGCACTGTTCGAACTGATCGATGCCTTGGGTGCTCGTCATGCGGAACAAGTCGAGGATGGCGCGGCTGAGGTCGCGCCGGCCCGTCAGACGGCGGGCATTGCGTCACTCGCATAAGCCCCGACAGAAAATGCCTGCAACGCGGCGCCGTCGGGGACAAGTGCAGGATAGTGTTCGCCGATGTGGCGGGTATGCCGCTCGAAAATCGTGCGGCTTTCTCCCGCCGCGAGCAGCTTTTCACGACCATACGCGCGAGCTGCGGCCGACAGG
Source organism: Paraburkholderia sp. BR14320 (assembly GCF_040948665.1). NCBI lineage: Bacteria > Pseudomonadati > Pseudomonadota > Betaproteobacteria > Burkholderiales > Burkholderiaceae > Paraburkholderia > Paraburkholderia sp. BR14320. The sequence goes on along the minus strand of NZ_JBFPKG010000003.1, from coordinate 268,561 downwards.
TAGTACCGCGCCTCCGCGCCATCGAACTGGACTTCGATGAGCGACTTGTCGATAAGCTCGCCGACACAATCCATCACGGCTTCAGCCGGGAGAGTGGCGTCGCGTGCGATCCGGGACGCCGCTTCGGCGCAGAAAGCGTGGCCGAAGACGCTCAGACGCCTGAACACCGTCTGCTCGCTGATGTCGAGCATGTCGAAGCTCCAGTCGAGCGCTGCCCGCAGGGTCCGATGTCTGGGCTGAGCGGTCCGATACCCGCCCGCGAGGTACAGCAGAGGTTCGTCGAGCCCTGCGCAGATGCCGTGCAGGCCTAGTGCACACGCACGCCCCGCCGCCAGTTCGAGCGCCAGTGGGATGCCTTCCAGACGGCGGCATATTTCTTCGACGAGCCGGAGGCGATCGTGATTCATATCGACGTTCACGCCGTTCGAACTGAGCCGGTTCAGGAACAGACGGACAGCCGGGGAGCGGAGTATGGCTTGCGGGTCGTCGCGGGAGTCAGCTAGCGCCAGCGGGCCGACACGATAGACGACTTCGCTCGATACGCGCAGACGGAACCTGCTGGTGACGAGGATCATGGCCTGGTGACCGGCCTGGCCGATCAGTCCGACGATCTCGGCCACGTGTTCCACGACGTGCTCCGCGTTGTCGATAACGAGCAACCCGCGCATTCTTGCCAGCACATTGGCGACGCTCTGGATGTCGGGTTCATCGTCGTGCAGTCGGAGTCCGCAGGCCTCGACGAACACACGGATCACCGCATGGCGCGTTCTGTGCGCGGCGAGTTCGACAAAGTGGACATCGACGGCCTGCTCGCTGGCGAACTGGTGCGCGATTTCCCGGGCAATAGCTGTCTTACCGATGCCGCCCGCGCCAATGAGCGTCAGGACCGGTGCCGAGGCCATCATCGAGCGTATTTCGGCGATCGCGGATTCCCGACCGAGCAGCGCTTCGCTCGTCCGCGCGTGATAGGGCTCAGGCGCGAGCGTGCACTGACGGCGTGGCAAATGCACGATCGTGCCGCCGGACACTGGCGAGACGAGCTGATAGCCGCGCCCCGGCACCGTCACGATCAGTTTTCTATCCGGGCCCAGCGCCTTGCGGATTGCCGAAAGCTGCACGTGGATATTGTTTTCCTCGACGATCGTATCGGGCCAGACCGCATCCATGAGTTCGTCCTTCGACACGATTCGACCACCCGCCAAGGCGATGGTAGCGAGCAACTCGAACGCGCGCGAACCGAGTTCCACCACTCTGCCGCCGCGGCGCAGCGCCCGGACGCCGAGATCGACGTCGCATTCGCCGATCTGGATGACTGGCGGGCGGGGAGCGAATGTTCGAAAGTCGGCTATCGCGTGATTCATGGCTAAATCGTCCGACGTTGATTGGGGTGAGGCCGGGCGCCACATGCCGGTTGGTCGTTGCTGGACTGTTGGCGCGCCGGCAGTGTCGAGACGGATGATAGGTGAGCGGTGTTTTCCTCCCGGTGATTGTTAAATTAACTTTTGTTAATCTACGGCCGCGCGAGAGCATTTCGATAGCGAATGTCAATGCCGCATCGCGTATGCATTCAACGCTTAAGGGAGCGTTAACGAAATTTAAGGGGTGTCCAAAAGAGCAATGCTCCGCTCTCGACGGATAATTGAGGCAAACGATCAATGCAAAGGAAGACCAGGCTTTGCGTGTGCCCTATTGCGCTGCGACCCACTGGAAACGCGAGTGGCTGGGATGAAGATTTTGTTAGTGGAAGACAATGTGCAAGTTGCCGGCTTTCTGAAGAAGGGGCTTGCGGAGGCAGGGCACGTGGTCGACTTTGCAGATAACGGCCGCGACGGCATGTTCTTCGCCATGCAGGGCGCGTACGATGCGATCGTCCTCGACCGCATGTTGCCGGGCGGAGTCGATGGGCTTGGTATCGTGACCGCGCTGCGGGCCACCGGGAGCAAGGTGCCGGTACTGATCCTGAGCGCCCTCGACGCCGTGGACGAGCGCATTCGCGGCCTGAAGGCCGGCGGCGACGACTATGTCGTCAAGCCATTCGCTTTCGGCGAGGTGCTGGCGAGGCTCGAGGTACTGATGCGCCGCTCGCAGAGCGACGTATTCGAGACCACGCTCAAGGTGGGAGACCTGTGCATCGATCTGCTTTCGCGAAGGGTGACGCGGGCCGGCAAGGCGATCACTCTGAAGCCGCGAGAGTTCAAATTGCTTGAATACCTGATGCGACATGCCGATCAGGTCGTCACGCGCACGATGCTGCTGGAAAATATCTGGGAATACCACTTCGACCCACAGACCAATGTGATCGACGTGCATGTGAGCAAGCTCCGGCAGAAGATCGATGCGGGGTTTGAGCGTTCTCTTTTGCGCACCGTGCGAAATGCCGGGTACATGCTGTCGGCCGACGCATGACTTCCAAAGCTCCGTGAAGCTGCGTATCGATACGGCAGCCGCCATGAACCTCGAAGAATCGAAAACGCAAACGCTGTGGGACGATGGTGTCCTCGTCCTCTCGCGCATCAGGACGCGAGGCGCCGCGCAAACCCGGCTGGCCGTGAGGCCATCGGCTGGACAACCCTCCGCGCAAACGCTGGCGTTGCTCGAGAACGCCTATGGACTGCGCGCGCGCCTCGATAGTCCCCGCTTTGCGCAACCGGACGTCCTGTTGCGGGAGCGTCAACGCATCACGCTGTTCCTCGACGATCCAGGCGGCAGCGTGCTGGCGTCGATGCAAACGCAATCCCTGGCGCTGGGTCACGTTCTTTCTATCGCAGCGAATGTCGCGGCCGCGCTCGAAGCCTTGCATCAACGCGACCTCGTCCATAGCGATCTTCGCCCCGCGCACCTGCTCGTGAACCCAAACACTGGGGCGGTCGCGCTCACGGGCTTTGGAATGACTGCCGCCGCCGCTCCTGAAGGCCAGGAAATCAGCCAGCCGGTGCTGTATGCGGACGCGTTGCCCTACGTCGCGCCCGAGCGTACCGGCCTCGTGAATCGGCGGGCCGATGGCCGTTCGGATCTGTATTCGCTGGGCGTTCTGATCTTTTGGATGCTCACGGGCAAATATCCTTATGTGGCGAGTTCACCGGCCGAATGGCTGCACTGCCATACCGCGAGAACACCCATTTCGCTCAAGGAATGTGCCGCCGACATTCCCGCTCCGCTAGCCGCGATCGTCGAGCGCCTGCTCGCAAAAGCCGCCGAGGACCGCTACCAGACAGCGCGCGGGGCGGAGCACGACTTGCGGCTATGTGTCGAGCAATTGCGGCGCGGTGGGCGCATCGAACCATTCTTACCTGGCGCGGCGGACAACAGATTGCTGATTCCTGAGCGCCTGTATGGGCGAGAAAGGGAAATACGAGCGTTGCGCGCCGTTTTGGACCGGGTCGCTCACAGTCGTCTCACGGAATTCGTTCTCATATCCGGCTATTCGGGGATCGGCAAATCGTCGTTGGTCGAAGAATTCCATCAGATGATTGTCTGTTCGGGCAGCCGGTTTGCCTCGGGCAAATTCGATCAGTTCAAGCGGGACATTCCGTACGCGACGATCGCGCGGTGCATGCAGGTGCTCGTAGAACAGGTCCTGGAGGAGGGGGAGCCCGACATCGCCAGGTGGCGAAAGCATCTTCAGGATGCGCTCGGTTCTCACGGGCAACTGATCCTCGATCTGATCCCCGAGCTCGAACGTGTCGTCGGTCCTCAGCCCGCCGTGGCGGAGCTTCCGCCACAGGACGCCCAGAAGCGGTTCGTCGCGGTGTTGACGCGATTCATCGGTGCCTTCGCCTTTCCGGCACAACCGCTGGTGCTGTTCCTCGACGATCTCCAATGGCTCGATTCCGGCACGATCTCGGTGCTCGAGGCACTGGGCAAGGCACCGGACATCCAGCACCTGATGCTCATTGGGGCCTTTCGTGACAACGAAGTAGGGCCCACGCATGCCTTGGCGGATGTTGTCAGGACCATTCGCGCGGGGCGGGTTCCTGTTCATGAATTGTTATTGGCCCCTCTTGGTGTGAGCGAGGTGGCGCGTCTCGTGCGCGACGCGACCCACAGCAGCACGCCACACACGGCGCAACTCGCGCAAGTCATGTTTGAAAAGACGGGGGGAAATCCGTTCTTCGCCGTCCAGTTCCTTCGTGTTCTGGCAGACGAAGGCTTTCTCAGCTTCGACCGGGCACGTCGCGAGTGGGCGTGGAATGCGGATCAAATCGCAAGCAGAGGGTTTCCCGACAGCGTCGTTGACCTGATGGTCGATAGACTGGGTCGTCTGTCCAGCTCGACTCGACGAGCGCTTGCCGACTTCGCCTGTCTCGGCGCCAGTGTTTCCACTTCGGTTCTCGCACGCGTGAGTGGCGAGTCGAGCGAGACAGTCGAGGCCGTGCTGGCGGAAGCTGCCTCACAGGGTATCGTCTATCGATTGACCGATGGCTACGCTTTCGTACACGACAGGATTCAGGAGACCGCCTACGCGCTCATTGCGGAGGCGGATAGAGCGAGGGCGCATCTGCGCATCGGCGCGATGCTGGATGGCGGCGACAGTGACCCTGACGTAGAACGGAATATTTTCGAAATCGTCAATCAATACAATCGCGCGATCGATGCGATCGACGATGTCGAGGTGCGCACCCGCGTGGCCGGACTTAATCTGCGCGCCGGACGCCGTGCGAGGGCGTCGGCTGCCTACGGTTCCGCGCTCACGTATCTGGCGCTTGGCAGCGATATTTTCGGTAGCGGAGCGTGGGACACGCACTATGGCGAAAAATTTTCGCTCGAGCTGCTTCGCGCAGAATGCGAATTCCTGACCGGAAACGCCGAGGGTGCCGACGCGCGCCTGTGCGCTCTTGCTGCCCAGGCGAATAACGTGCCCCACAAGGCTGCGGTGGCGTTTCTGCGCGTCACGCTGCATACGGCGCTCGATCGGATGCCGGCCGCCATCGATATCTGCCTCGACTATCTGCGTGATGTCGGCATCGATTGGGTCGCGCATCCTGCCCGCGAGGCGGCCAAAGCGGAGTTTGCGACGCTGCTCGGCCAGATCGGGCAAAGACCGATTTCGGCCCTGATCGACCTCCCTTTGCTCGAGGACGAGGCGTTGGAGGCGACACTCGATGTGTTGACCGCGGTCTTGCCCCCCGCGTTCTTTACTGACGAGAACCTGGTTTGTCTGGTGCTGTGCCGCATGGCGAACCTGAGCATCCGTCATGGGAACGCCGACGCTTCGTCGCTGGGCTTTGCCTATCTTGGCATGGTGGCGGGCCCGATTTTCGGCGATTACCGCGCGGGCTTCGAGTTCGGCAGACTGGGACTTTCGCTCGTCGACGAGAGGGGCCTTGGCCGGTTCAGGGCGCGCGTGTACATGTGCTTCGCCTATCACGTGATGCCATGGACGCAACCCATGCGCGCGGGACTCCCGCTGCTGCGGCGTGCCTTTGAAGCCGCAACGCAAAGCGGCGACCTCACGTACGTCGGCTTCAGCAGCTGCTGTCTCGTCACGAGTCTGCTTGCGGCCGGCGACGCGCTGGCCGAGGTCGAGGATCAGGCCGTCGAGCGTCTGCGCATCGTTCGCGCGGCCGGGTTCGGGCTGATCGTCGACATCATGACCGCGCAGTTGTCCCTGATTCGCGGGCTGCGTGGATCGGCGCCCTGGCTCGGCTCGGCCGAAGCGGACTATGCGGACGAGGCGAGCCTCGAGCAGCATCTCGAAGACGATCCGGCGCTCGCCATAGCGGCGTGCTGGTACTGGATACGGCAGCTGGAGGCACGTTATTTCGCGGGCGATATCGCAGGTGCGCTCGCGGCGGCAAACAGGGCCTCGCCACTGCTGTGGACTTCGTCGGGCCACTTCGAACTGGCGGAATACCATTTCTTTTCCGCGCTGGCGCGTCTGCAATCGCACGACACCTTGGCGCCCGGCGAGCGGGCTGCCAACCTGGCGGCTCTCGCCGACCATGTCGACAAGTTGCGCGACTGGGCCAGTCACAGTCCCTCGAACTTCGCTTCGCGCGCCGCGCTGGTCGAGGCCGAAATCGCTCGTACGGAGGCCCGCGAGTTCGAGGCAATGCGCTTGTACGAGCGTGCGATCGAGAGTGCTCGCGAGCAACGCCTGCCGCATGTCGAAGGCCTCGCCAATGAAGTCGCTGGCCGGTTCTACATGGAACGCGGGTTTGCAGCGATCGGCGCGGTCTACTTGCGCAACGCGAGGCTGGCCTGGTTGAACTGGGGGGCAATGGCGAAAGTCAGGTCGCTCGAGGCTCGATACCCCGAGCTCGCGGCGCAGGGCATCGGGAGTCCACAGAGCGGAGCGGTGGCGAATCAACTGGAGGTGGAGACGGTCGTCAAGGCGTCGCAGGCGATTTCGAGCGAGCGGGCCCTGGAGCGTCTGATGCATACGCTGATGTCGATCGTGCTCGAGCACGCGGGCGCGAGGCGCGCGTTGTTGATCCTGCCGCACGCGGAGCAGCTTTGCGTCGAAGCGGAGGCCACGGCAATCCGGGAGGGCAGCACGGTCAACGTAGAGCGCCGGGCCGCATCTTTCAAGGAGGTGCCGCTCGCGATGCTCCATCACAGCCTTCGTACGCGCGAACCGGTGCTGGTGGATGATGCCGCAGTGGAGAATCCGTTCGCGTCGGATGAGTACTTCGACGGCCGGCAGGCTCGCTCGGTGCTGTCCCTGCCGCTCGTCAAGCAGGCCCGGGTGATCGGCGCTCTGTACCTCGAGAACGAACTCGCGCCCGGCGCTTTTACGCCCTCGCGCATGGCTGTGCTCAGGCTGCTCGCTTCGCAGGCGGCGATATCGATCGAAAATGCCAGCCTGGAGGAAATCGAAGCGCTGCTCGACGAAAAAGACGCTCTGCTGCACGAGGTGCATCACCGGGTCAAAAACAACCTGCAGTTGATCAGCAGCCTGCTCAACCTTCAGGCCGGACGCACGGACGACCGCTCGACAGCGGAACTCCTGCTGGACAGCAGGAACCGGGTACGCTCGATGGCGATGGTTCACGAGAATCTCTATCGGGCCGGCAATTTTGCGCGCATCGATATGGCGTCGCACATCCGCAATCTGTGCGCGCATCTCTCGCGCGCCTATGAATTGAGCCGGTTGAACGTCTCGCTCGACGTGCTCGTCGACGACGTGCAACTCGACATGAATCGGGCCGTGGCTTGCGGGATGATCGTCAACGAGCTGGTGTCGAACGCACTCAAGCACGCCTTTCCGGACGGACGGCACGGGCGCTTGCGCGTCGAGCTGGCGTCGGACGATGAGCGCAGGTGCCGGCTCAGCGTGTCGGACGACGGCATTGGGCTGTCGCCCGATTTTTCGATCGAAGAGGCGGATTCTCTCGGGTTGCAGCTCGTTTCCGACCTTTCGCGCCAGCTGCATGCCTCGCTACAGATCGGTCGCGATACGGGCACGAGCTTCGTCATTCACTTCACTCTCTAACAGGCGGGCTTGATCATGGCGCCGGCGCGCATCCTCATTGTGGAAGACGATCGGGTGGTCGCACGCGACATCGCGCAACAGTTGACGCGCTGCGGTCATGCGGTTGCAGGCAACTGCGCGAGCGGCGAGGAGGCGCTAGCGGTCGCCATGCAAACGCCGCTGGACCTCGTACTCATGGATGTTCAGCTCGAGGGAGAGCTGGACGGTATCGATACGGCCCGACGCTTGCGCGAAGCGCTCAATCTGCCGGTGGTGTTCCTCACGGCGTACGCAGACGAAGAGACGGTGCGGCGCGCGACGGTGACCGAGCCGTTCGGTTATGTCCTGAAGCCATTCGACGACCAGCAACTGCGCACCGTCGTCGAAATGGCGCTGTACAAGCATGCCGCTGAGCGCCGCCTGCGCGAGAGCGAGCAGCGTTACGCGGTCACGCTTGCCAGTATCGGTGACGGCGTGATCGCGACGGACTGCGATTCGCTCATTACGCTGTTCAATCCCGTGGCCGAAGCGTTGACCGGATGGTCGCGAGAACAGGCGCAGGGGCAACCTCTCGCGAATATTCTGGTGCTGGTCGACGAGGATACGAACACGCCATTGAGCGATGTCGGCACCGCGGTGCTGCGCAAGGGGGCGCCGGTCGATCTGCCGGCACGAACCAGACTGATTGGCAGACACGGGCGTGAAGTGCCGGTTGAAAACCGGCGCACGCCCATTGTCGACGATGCCGGTCAGGTCGTCGGCGTGGTGCTGGTGATTCGCGACGTGACCGAGACACGGCGCGCGGCCCAGGCGGAGATCCTGCGCGAAACCAACGAGCGTCTTGGCGCGGCCATGCGCGGTTCGAACGTCGGCGCATGGGAACTCGAACTGGCGGGCGTTGATGAGCGTCACTGGTCATTGCGCAGCTGGAATATCCGGGAGTGGTTGGGCTATGGCGACGATACCTGCCCCGACAGTTTCAACGGATTCATGGCGATCGTTCACCCTGACGACCGGCGCCGGGTTGCCGAGATGTTCACCAGTCAGAACAGGGATTCCAGCGATGCGATCGAGATCGAGCACCGCCTGCTTCATCGCGATGGCTCATGCCGTTGGGTGCTCACGCGCGGCACACAGCGCAATTCGGCAAGCTGTTCGCTCTGCCTGAGCGGCACGCTGATCGACATTACCGAGCGCAAGGCGCTCGAGGCGACGGTGCTGATCGCACGAGACGAGGCCGAAGCGGCGAACAAGGCAAAGGATCAATTCCTCGCCAACATCAGCCACGAACTCAGAACGCCGCTGAACGGCATCCTCGGCTACGCGCAGATCCTGCGCCGCGACGAGGCGCTCGGAACGCAGCAGAGATCGCGTGTGTTGGTCATCGAGCAAAGCGGGACTCACCTGCTGACGCTGATCAACGACCTGCTGGAGTTCGCCCGCATTGGCGCCGGCAGAATCGAACTGCAGCCGGGTGACGTGTTGCTTGCACCGTTTCTGGAAATGCTTGCCGAGCTGATTAGCGTGCCTGCCCGCGAGAAAGGCCTCACGCAGACCTGCATGATTGCGCCTCGCCTGCCGAAGGTGATCCGCGCTGACGAAAAGCGCTTGCGCCAGGTATTGCTCAACCTGCTTTCGAACGCGGTGAAATTTACGGACCACGGAGAAGTTGCATTCATGGTCGGACAGGGGCGCGCCGATAACGTGCGCTTCGAGGTACGGGACACCGGAATCGGCATCAAACCCGATCATATCGAGCGCATCTTTCAACCGTTCGAGCAGGCCGGCGATAGCGAGCGGCGCAGCGCGGGTGTGGGCCTGGGGCTGGCCATCAGCCAGCATCTGGTTCGACTCATGGGCAGCGAGATTCATGTGGAAAGTGAACACGGAAGAGGAAGCCGGTTCTGGTTCGATCTTGCCGTGCGAGACTCAAATGCAATGGCGTGCGACGCCGATGACACGAGCGGCACCACACGGCAAGACATCGACGCTGCGGTCGAAACGATGGCGCGCAACAGCGGAAATCGTGCGCTCGCGTCGGTGCTACCGGGGAACCCGTTCGCGGAGGCCGCGTGCGGGCCGGGTGATTCGGCGCCGGTCGCGGCGTGTCCTGGTCATCCCGACGCGTCCGCTACGCTGATCGTTCCAGCGCAGGAGGCCATCGAGGTTCTGCATCGCATGGCGTTGCGAGGCCAGATGCGCGACATCATGAGGCACGCCGACTCACTGCTGGAAATCGATAGACGTTATCAGGCATTTGCCCTAAGGGTGCGCAAGCTCGCGGAAAGCTTCGAATCGCGGGAATTGCTTGCGTTCATCGAGCGGCATTTGAACGGGAAATAGTGGTCATGCCATATAGATCCAATAACAATCCGCCGCTCGTGCTGGTGGTCGACGATATGGCGTCGAATCTGGGCCTCGTGGTTGACTTTCTGGAAAGCAACGACCTGTGGGTCTCGATTGCCCGTGATGGAGAAGAAGCGCTCAGGCGGGCCGAACTCGTGTGCCCGGATCTGATCTTGCTCGATGTCATGATGCCCGGCGTGGATGGCTTCGAGGTGTGTCGGAGATTGAAGGCAAATCCGCAAACCAGTGAGATTCCGGTCATTTTCATGACGTCGCTTTCCCAGACGGAGGACAAGACGTCCGGCTTCGACGTCGGCGCAGTCGACTATGTAACCAAGCCGCTGCAAATGGCGGAATTGCTCGCAAGGGTAAAAACACACCTGAAGCTGGGGCGGCTGCAAAAAGCCCTCAAAGAGCAGAACGCGCGCCTCCAGGAAGAAGTGCGCAGCCGCGAAGCCGCGCAGGAAGCGCTGATCGAGATGATCCATAGCGTTCGCAACACGTCGAATGCCATCGCTCACGATTTGCGGACCCCGTTGACCGAGTTCCGTTCGAGGATGGAGGTGATGATCCTCGACCTGAAGAAGAAGGTCGATGTCGAAACGCTGGAGCGGTTTGAAAGCGCATTGGCTGACATCGATCGTGTCATCGGCATCTTCAACGCGCTTTTGCGGCTCGCTGAAATCGATGCGGGACTGCGTAACTCCGGATTTTTGCCCAGCGACGTGGCCCATATCGTTTCGGAAGCCGTGGAGTTCTATCAGCCGCTGGCGGAACTGCGCTCTCTCACCCTGTCGCTGCATTGCCCGGACAGTCTGCCCGCGTTGGTGGACCCTTTGCTGGTCGCGCAGGCGATCGGCAATCTGATCGACAACGCACTGAAGTTTGCGCGCACACGCGTCGATGTCGCGGTACGCGACTATGACGGCGTGATCGAGGCGAGCGTGAGCGACGACGGGCCAGGCGTTCCCGATGCCGAAAAAGACAAGGTAACCGAACGGTTCTACCGCGGTGACGCCAGCCGCGGGACCCCTGGCGTGGGGTTGGGGCTGGCCCTCGTCAAAGGAGTCGCGACGTTGCATCGCGGCGAACTTCGACTCGAGGACTGCCATCCTGGGCTGACCGTAAAGTTGACGCTAGCGCGCTGAGGCCAGCGCGCCGCGTGAAGGGTCGGGCTGCGCCCGGCCGGCGCGGCTCGACGACATGGGTCGAAGGGATCTTAGACCTATGGATAATGGTTCGGATTGCGTTCGCACACTAGCATACGTTCAAGCCCTGCCGCACTGCCGCCGAATCATGAACGCGGCAGTTGAATCTGGCAGGTTGGCCGTGCCGCAAGGCACCGGCGGACGTGTGGAGAGAGTGCGAAATGCTCAATTTTGGTCGAGTGACGGTCTCTCTCGAATGCCGTCAAGTGTTCGCCGATGGCCAGCCTGTGCATATCGGCGTGCGGGCGTTCGAGATCCTGGAACTTCTCATCGGTGCCGAGGGAGGGTTGGTCACAAAGGACGAGATCATGCGTACCGTGTGGCCGAACACGATCGTCGTCGAGAATAACATTCAGGTCCACGTTTCGACGCTGCGCAAGCTGTTCGGCGGCAAGTACGGCTGGATCCGGACCGAGGCGGGCAGGGGATACCGGTTCGCGCCGCCCGCCGACGGCACGCGCGCATCGGCATGGGATGCCGTGCCCGTGCCCGTGCCCGCTTCCGTGCCGCGCAAATTGCCGTTGATTGGCCGCGAAAGCGAAACCGCGGAGCTTCGGAGCCTGATCGAGCGGGAATTGCTCGTGACGGTGGTGGGCACGGGCGGGGTCGGCAAGTCGCACCTCGCTCTGGAAGCCGCTGCAGCTCTCGCGTGTTCGCGCGGCACCAGGGCGTGTCACATCGAGCTTGCCAACCTCGCCGGACGTGAAGCGCTCGTGGCCGCGGTACTGGGTGCGCTGCGTGGTTCAGCGCAAGCCTGCGAGGGCGGCATGGGTGACGTATTGCGCGAAATCGCCGCTCGCAAGTTCGTGCTCGTGTTCGACAACGCCGAGCGATGCGCGGATGATCTTGCGGGCATTTGCGAGGCGATCGCCGCGTCGAACTCGGGGGCGTCGATGCTCGTAACGAGCCGGGAGCCCTTGCGGGTCGCCTGCGAACGCATTTATCGGGTCGGCCCGCTCGCCGTCCCCGATGCGGGGGCGAGCGACAGCGATCTTGCGACGTGCGGCGCCGTCAGGATGTTCATCGCGCGCGCGCGTGCGGTTGGGGCGGAGTTCGTCGAGGACTCGAAAACGCTAAGGGCCATTGCGAGCGTATGCCAAAGGCTCAACGGCTTGCCCCTGGGGCTGGAGCTTGCGGCCGCACGTGCTGCGTCGCTCGGCGTCAAGGGGCTCGTCGCGGATCTGGACCGATCGCTGCTGTCGCTCTCGGGCGGTTTGCGCACCGCGCATCCGAGGCAACGGACGCTGCGGGCGACCATAGAGTGGAGCTACGAGCTTCTCAGCGAGGTCGAGCGTACCGTATTGCGGCGCCTCGCCGTGTTCCCGGGTACGTTCAGGCTCGAAGCTGCCTGCGCGCTCGCTTGCTGCGAGCAACTAGGCCGCGACGCCGTGCTTGACTGCGTGGTCAGCCTCGCGTCCAGGTCGTTGCTCGTAGTACACGCGACGGGCGAGTCGAAATGCTATTCATTGCTGGAGTGGGTGCGCCTCTATGCGCTCGAAAAACTCGAGCAGGGTGGTGAGCGCGCACATGTTTGCGATCGTTACCTTTCGAATGCGGGAGCCGAAACGTCGCTGGCCGCCACCCGTCGAGCTTCACCGATGGCGCTGACGGTCGCCGCGCGGTCGCCGTATCGCGACACCTATATGGTCTAGATTAAATGGCTATTGTCTGCATCATCGATGACGACGCATTGATACGCAAGAGTCTGACGAGTCTGCTGAAGTCGGCCGGTCATACCGCCGCGCCGTTTGCTTCCGGAGAGGCGTTCCTCGCTTCCCCTCATGCCCGCCACTCTGAGTGCATTCTGCTGGACCTGAAGCTGAAGGGCGCGAATGGGCTCGAAATTCAGCGGCAACTGCTCGAACGGGGCGTCGATGCTCCGGTGATATTCATCTCGTCGCTCGGCGACGACGCGTCCGTTGGGCGGGCGCTGGAACAGGGCGCGCGTGCGTTCTTGCACAAACCCTTTTCGTCCGAAGAGATACTCGAGCTGATCGATCGTTTCACCCCGCGCCGCGTGCCCAAGGCTGGCAGCCGCCGCGACGCCGGCGAGGCATGAGCATGGGTGGAACAGGCGAGGCGCACATGATTGTCGCAGACGACACGAGCATCAACCCGCTCGAACCTGAACTTCCGTTTTCGTCTCTGGAACATCGGGCGCACCAGATGTTTCCGCGTCTTTCCGGTACCGAGATTCTTAGTGCGAGCCGCTTTGCCCGCCCCAGGTCGTTCAACGCCGGTGATTCGATTTTCCAGATGGGACACGTCGCCGATGGGCTGTTCATCCTGTTGCGCGGACGCGTGCGGATCTCTTCGCGCGACCCGCAAGGACATGCCACGCTCGTAACGGAGCACGACGAAGGGCATTTCATGGCTGAAATGGCCCAGCTCACCGGCAAGCCTTCGCTCGTGGACGCGGTCGCGTTGACCGACTGCGATACGCTCGTGCTGAGGCCCGATCAGCTACGGGCGCTGATCATCGCGGATGCCCAGCTCGGCGAGCACATCATGCGCGCGTTGATCCTGAGGCGTCTCGGGCTCATCGAGCAGGGGCTGGGTCCCGTCATCGTCGGTCATGGCGACGACACGCGGCTGCTTCGTCTGCAAGGCTTTCTGCGGCGCAACGCCTATCCGGCCGCGGTGCTCGATGCACGCAACGATGCGGACGCCGTGGGGCTGCTTGCCGGCCTCACCTCGACTCCGGACGACTTCCCGCTCGTCTTTTGTCCGGACGGATCGGTCCTGAGAGCACCGGACGAAGTGGAACTCGCCACACGGCTCGGACTCGTGCCGACCTTCTGTGCTTCGCAATGCTATGACATCGCAATCATCGGGGCCGGGCCGGCTGGTCTCGCGGCTGCGGTCTATGCGGCTACGGAAGGCCTTTGCGTCGTGGTCTTCGACCAGCGCGCCCCCGGCGGCCAGGCCGGAGCGAGCGCGCGTATCGAGAACTATCTCGGCTTTCCCACTGGAATATCGGGGCAGGCGCTCGCGGCGCGCGCGTTCCAGCAGGCGCTGAAATTCGGCGTGCACGTGGCCATTCCGAGCGCGGTCACGCGTATCGAGCGCTCGCGAGGCCGCTTCATGCTCGGGCTGTCCGATCGCCAGTGCGTTCGGGCGCGCACGGTCGTCATTGCGAGCGGCGCCGCCTATCGAAAGCCTGCTATGCCCGGATTCGACCGCTTCGAGGGTGCCGGGCTCTACTACTGGGCATCGCCGATCGAGGCGCGTCTCGTGAGAGGCCATGACGTCGTGCTGATCGGTGGCGGAAACTCGGCGGGCCAGGCGGTCGTATTCCTCGCCAACTTCGCCAAGAGCATACGCGTCCTGATACGCGGCCATAGTCTCGAAGCGACCATGTCGCGCTACCTGATCGATCGAATCGGCGCGCTCTCGAATGTCTCCATTTGCACGGGATGCACGCTTGAATCACTGGAAGCGAACGATGGGCGTCTCGCGCGCATTCGGGTTCGCCATCGGCAATCAGGAGCCGAGATCATCGAGACGCGGTATCTGTTTCTGTTCATCGGCGCCGACCCGAAAACCGACTGGCTGGCGTCGCTCGGCGTTCGACTGGACGAGCGTGGATTCGTCCTGACCGGGCGCACCGAGGCCAACAACGGGTCGGCGTGTCTCCCACTGGAGACGAACGTGCCGGGCCTTTTCGCGATCGGCGACGTGCGCTCTGGCGCGCCGAAACGGGTGGCCGCGGCGGTAGGAGACGGCGCGGCGGTCGTGAGCCAGATTCATGCGTGGCTCAGTCGAGATGCAGAGGAGAGCGAGGTTTCCTGAACGGTACGGGGAGCGCCTCGCTACGGTTCGAGCAGGCGCAAGAGGCGCAGCTCCTCGAGATCGAGTTCGGACTCGATGCGATGCAGCACGGCGTCGTCCACCTTGCCGTCACGATGGAGATCGAGCAACGCCTCGCGCGACACGCCTACCAGATCGAGTTCGGCGCGCAGAAAGCCTGCGCGGTGCGCGACCCGCTCCGCGCCCGAGGCGTGCGCGTCTTCGTTCGCCGCGACGCGGACCCGGTACTCGGCGAGCAGGCGATCGAGCGTCGCGCGGTCCAAGCCGGAGGTGCGCTTGCCGGTCTCTTCGAGCGCGGCGAGCGCCGCGCCGAACGTATGCGCTCGCGCCTCATGCTCGGACATGGTATGACGTGCGCTCGGGCGCAATTTCAGCAAGCGGATGAGCGGTGCCAGGCTCGCGCCTTGCACGACGAGCGTCGCGATGATGAGCAGGAAAGTACTGAAGACGATCAGGTCTCGGCCCGGAAAATTACCCGGCAGCGCAAGCGCG
The DNA here is from genome assembly GCF_040948665.1 of Paraburkholderia sp. BR14320. Lineage (NCBI taxonomy): Bacteria > Pseudomonadati > Pseudomonadota > Betaproteobacteria > Burkholderiales > Burkholderiaceae > Paraburkholderia > Paraburkholderia sp. BR14320. The sequence continues at coordinate 253,291 of NZ_JBFPKG010000003.1, read as the reverse complement.
GCCGCGAGGCTGACGACGCCGCGCATGCCGGCCCAGCCGAGCACGACCGCCTCGGCGAACGACCACGGCTGGCCGCCCGCTGTCCCCGCACGGATGCGGCCCGGCAGCCAAAGCGCCGCGAATACCCACAGGAGGCGAGCGACGATCGCCGCCGCGGTCGCCGGCAACGCGACGCGCAGGCCCGCCATCAATACAGCGCCTTCGTGATTCACGCGCGCGAGTATGCCGTGCAGTGCGAGCCCAATCAGGATGAAGACGAGCGCGTCCAGCACGAACACGATCGCCTGCCAGGTCGCCTTGGCCTTGATGCGCATGTCGGCGTCAAAGACCCGATGCTGGCGGATGCCGAGCACGAGGCCACAGGTCACGACGGAAAGCACGCCTGATCCGTGCACGGCCTCGGCGACGCCATAGCTCGCCCATGCCGCCATGAAGGTCACGACGATGCCGAGCATGGGATCGTGCAGACGCGGCAGCACCCAGCACATCGCCTGGCCACAGACCAGACCGACAGCGATGCCGATTAGCGTCAGCATGAAGAACAGGCCCGTTCCACCCGCAACGGTGACCGTGGCCGCCAGCGCCGCCGAGACCGCTATCTGGTAGAGCAGCAGGCCCGAGGCGTCATTGACGAGGCTTTCTCCTTCGAGCACCGCTACGAGTCGTGCGGGCAGCGGGTTGCGCTGCAGGATCGCCTTCGCGGCAACGGCGTCGGGAGGCGAGACGATCGCACCCAGCGTGAAGCACGCGGCCCATGGCAGGCCAGGATTGAAAGCGTGCACGGTGGCGGCGACCGCGACCGTCGTGAACGTTACAGCCCCGAGCACGAGCGAGACGATCGTGCCGATTGACTGCCGGAATTCCTTCCACGCCGTGTAGAACGAGCTCGACATCAGCAGTGGCGGCATCACGGCCGCGAGCAGCAGGTCGGGGTCCATGTCGGGCACGCGCTTGCCGGCGACTGCAATCACGCAGCCGCCCGTCAGTAGCACGACCGCAGGCGGGATGGCGGCACGAGCGGCGAGCCAGGTCAGCGCGCCCGCGCCGCAGATCAGGAGCAGCAGGTATTGAAAGAGCTCGACGTTGTTCATTCGTGTACCGGCGGATCACGCAGCGTGCACGAGTGTGAGTGGCAGCCCATCACGATGATCGCTGGTCTCTTGGGGCCGCGTCGGATGCGTGAGCGCCTGGCAGCCGCCCGAACATGTGCTGGCTGCATTTGGCTTCGCGCCATGCCGCGCCCAGATGCAGGCCCGATAGCACCTGTCGTGCGAGCGGAAGTATCTGCTCGCCTGCCAGCATGCCGAGCAGGCCGAGCAGCGCGATCGTGGGCGGGGCCGGCGACTGCACGCCGATCGCAGCGTAAACGATACCGGCGAGCAAGCCGGCGCACAGCGAAAGGAAGTAGGGTTTCATGTTGCGGATCTCGTTGACTAGCATCGGGTTGCGCAGGCTCTGCGTGGAAAAGTCGTTGAAAGCGTATCGGCTTCCAGAGCCTAAGAGAAGGCCGATTAAGGTTTATTAAGGGTAAATTTTTTGAATTAGATTAATTCGATTTTTTAGTTGTTGGTTTCCCGCCTTTTCATGTCAAATGCATGCAGCTGGACGACACCCTACCAGCTCAGCGCACATTGGAATCCTCCCGATCATTGCGGCGAGGTGGATTTTTCTCCCACCGGTTCAAAGGACATTTAAATCATGAGTAATCCGAAACTTGAAGTGCTGACCCCGCAGAACAGTCAGCTGATCATCATCGATCAGCAACCGCAAATGGCTTTCGGCGTGCAGTCGATCGACCGTCAGGTGCTGAAGAACAACGTGGTCGCGCTCGCCAAGGCGGCCAAGGTCTTCAAGATTCCGACCACGATCACGACGGTCGAAACGCAAAGCTTCTCGGGTTTCACGTATCCCGAGCTGCTTGACGTATTTCCTGATCACAAGCTGCTCGAGCGCACTTCGATGAATTCGTGGGACGACCAGAAGGTCCGCGATGCGCTCGCCGCAAACGGCCGCAAGAAAGTGGTCGTGGCGGGCCTGTGGACGGAGGTCTGCAATACGACTTTCGCGCTCTGTGCAATGCTCGAAGGCGACTACGAGATCTACATGGTGGCTGATGCATCGGGCGGCACGTCCAAGGACGCGCACGACTATTCGATGCAACGCATGGTGCAGGCCGGTGTCGTGCCCGTCACGTGGCAACAGGTGATGCTCGAATGGCAGCGCGACTGGGCGCACCGCGAAACCTACGACGCGGTCATGGCGATCGCCAAGGAACACTCGGGTGCATACGGCATGGGCGTCGACTATGCGTACACGATGGTCCACAAGTCCCCGCAGCGCACGAGCGTGCAGCATGAGTTGCTCGCAGCGGTGCCTGCGAAATAAACGCGTTCGTCACGATTGCGGGAGCTGTCGCGTCGCGTTCCGTTCGAAGGCGTCGCTCACTCCCGCGTCAAAGGCTCGGACATGGCCCAGGGAGCGTGTGCCAGATGTTCAACGAGAAAGTTGATCAACACGGTAACGCGTGTGGTTCGAAGCATGCCAGGCGGCGTCATCAGGTTGACGTCGACGTCGGCGACTTTCCAGTCGCACATAACATGCTCGAGCTCGCCACGCTGCAGCGCGTCCCACACCAGATACTCGGGCTGGACCGCGAGGCCACGCCCCGCGATCAACGCCGGCACGATCGCTTCGGCATTGTTGGTGCGAATGCGCGCGTGCAGCGGCACCGTGTACTCGTCGCCCGATACCGTGTTGCGAAAGCGCCAGTATTCCGGCATTTGCAGGTTCGTGTAGACGAGGCTCTGATGGCGCTCGAAGTCGCGCGGGTGCGTCGGGCGCCCGTGCTGCTCGAGATAGGCAGGCGCTGCGACGACCGGCCTGCGCACCGCGCAGAGTCGCCTTGTCCGCAACGAGGAATCACCCAGATCGGCAATCCGGATCGCGATATCGATACCGGCGGACACGATGTCGACCAGCTCGTCGCTGAGCACGAGATCGACGTCGACGCTCGGGTAGCGCTCGAGAAAGCCAGGGAGCAAGGGTGCCAGATAGCGCAAGCCGAACGACGCAGGGGCGGCCATGCGTACGAGCCCGTGCGGCTCGAGCGCGAGAGCGGACGTTTCGCTCTCGAATATGGCGGCGTCCGTAAGCAGCTGGATCGCCCGGTCACGCAGCGACTCGCCTGTCGCCGTGAGCGACAGTTTGCGCGTCGTGCGGTACAGCAGCATTGCGCCGAGGCGTTGCTCGAGCCGGGCGATCGCTTTGGAGACTGTCGGTTTCGAGATGCCAAGCAGTTCGGCGGCTTTCGCGAACGAGCCGGTCTCGGCAACACGCGCGAAGATGGCCCAGGCTTCGAGGTCGGGTAGGTTTTTCATGTCGGCAGTCGAATCGAAGAAGGTATGACATATCTCTTCTTGAGATAAGGACCGCCAAATACTACCGGGAAATAGCGAGCCTGACCCGGCGGCTTTAACCGGAATGTGATGGCTTGCATTCCGATCTGACAGTGAGAGTGAGCGTATGGAATCGTATCTGGTGTCACTGGGTGCGGGCGTGCTGATTGGCGTGATCTACAGCGTGATCAAGGTCCGCTCGCCGGCGCCGCCGATGATCGCCCTCATCGGACTGTTGGGCATGTTGATCGGCGCCCAAGCCGTTCCATCCCTCAAGTCGTTGTTCGGCTTTTAAACGTATTGAGTCAAGCGAGGAAACGCACATGAGTGCCACCAGTACCCAACCCGATCTCATTCTTCATAACGGACAGTTCACTACACTGGACCGTTCGAATCCGGTCGCCACCGCGGTGGCGATTGCCGACGGCCGCTTCGTCGCGGTCGGCAGCGATACCGAGGTCGTGCCGCTCGCGGGCAGCGCGACGAGAGTCATCGATCTCGCTGGCCGGCCCGCGCTACCCGGCCTGATCGACAACCACCTGCATCTGATCCGCGGTGGCCTCAACTACAACATGGAGCTGCGCTGGGACGGCGTGCGCTCGCTCGCCGTCGCCATGGAGATGCTCAAGCAGCAGGTTGCGATCACGCCCGCGCCGCAATGGGTGCGCGTGGTCGGCGGCTTCACCGAGCACCAGTTCGTGGAAAAGCGCCTGCCAACGCTCGAGGAGCTCAACGCGGCGGCGCCGGATACCCCGGTGTTCATCCTGCATCTGTACGACCGCGCACTGCTCAATGCAGCCGCGCTGCGTGTGGTCGGCTATACGAAGGACACGCCGGAGCCGCCGGGAGGCAAGATCCTGCGCGACGGCGCGGGCAATCCGACCGGGCTTCTGCTCGCCAATCCGAATGCCGCGATCCTCTATGCCACGCTCGCGAAAGGCCCCAAGCTGCCGGCCGAGTATCAATACAACTCGACGCGCCATTTCATGCGCGATCTGAACCGACTTGGCGTGACCGGTGCAATTGACGCTGGCGGCGGATCACAGAACTACCCCGACGATTACGAAGTCATTCGCAAGCTGCACGACGCGGGCGAGATGACCATTCGCATCGCGTACAACCTCTTCACGCAAAAGCCGAAGGCCGAGAAAGAGGACTTCGTGAACTGGACCAGCTCGGTCAAGTATCACGACGGAACGGACTATTTCCGCCACAACGGCGCGGGCGAGATGCTCGTGTTTTCGGCGGCGGACTTCGAGGACTTCCGCGTGGCGCGCCCAGAGCTGGCGCCCGAGATGGAGGACGAACTCGAAGGCGTGGTGCGCGTGCTTGCGCAGAATCGCTGGCCGTGGCGGCTGCATGCCACCTACGACGAAACCATCAGCCGCGCGCTCGACGTGTTCGAGAAGGTCAACAAGGACATTCCGCTCGAGGGCATCAACTGGTTCTTCGATCATGCTGAAACTGTCTCCGAACGTTCAATGGACCGCATCGCGGCGCTGGGTGGCGGCATCGCGGTCCAGCACCGCATGGCCTACCAGGGCGAATACTTCGTCGAGCAATATGGCGCGCGCGCAGCCGAAGCGACCCCGCCGGTCGCGAGGATGCTGGAGAAGGGCCTGAAGGTATCCGCCGGCACCGACGCGACGCGAGTGGCGTCGTACAACCCGTGGGTGTCGCTTGCGTGGCTCGTGAGCGGCAAGACCGTTGGGGGCTTGCGCATGTATCCGCAACGCAATCTGCTCGATCGTGAAACGGCTCTGCGCATGTGGACGGAGTACGTCACGTGGTTCTCGAACGAACAGGGCAAGAAAGGCCGCATCGCGGTCGGACAACTCGCCGACCTGATGGTGCCGGACCGCGACTTCTTCAAGTGCGCCGAGGACGATATTGCCGATACGACCGCATTGCTGACGGTGGTCGGAGGCAGGATCGTCTGGGGTGCGGGCCCGTTCTCGCAGTATGACCTGCCGATTCCCCCGGCGATGCCCGACTGGTCGCCGGTGCGCGAGTATGGCGGCTACGGCGGCTGGGGCGCTACGCAGCGCAGCGGCGCACCGCTGCAAGGAGCCGCCGCGGCGGCGCTGTGCGGCTGCGCGAGTGCCTGCAACATGCACGGCCATGCACACGCACGCGCATGGAGCAGCGCGTTGCCGACCTCTGACGCGAAGGGCTTCTGGGGCGCGTTCGGCTGCTCCTGCTGGGCGTTCTGAGATGGCGACCATGACTGCCCGAAGCAATCCCGCGTGGGTTCGCGCGCTGCTTTCGCAGCCGTGGGTAGGGCCGCTCGTGCGCCTCGCGCTCGTGTCGGCGTTCCTGATCGGCGGCATCGACAAGGCGTTGAACTTCGACGCGGCGATTGCCGAGCAGGCGCATTTCGGCCTGCATCCGCCCGCCCTTTGGGCAAGCCTCGCGGTCGTGGTGGAGATCGTCGGTTCGCTGTGCGTGGTGTTGCGACGCTACACATGGATCGGCGCCGGCGGACTCGCCGTGCTGACCGTGGTCGCGATGCTGGTTGCCAACGACTTCTGGAACCAGACCGGCAACGCGCGCTTCATGGCGCTCAACAGTTTTTTCGAGCACCTCGGTCTCGTCGCGGCACTCGTGCTCGCGACCATCTCCGGCGATTCAGGAAATGCCGCGGGCAGCGATCGCGCCTGATGGCTTCAACAGTATGACGAAACAACAAGGGAATATCGTGATGAAAACCATTCGCTCGGCGTTGCTCGCCTTGATGATTGCCGGCGGTCTCGCCGCCGCGCCGGTGTCGTTCGCCAAGCCGCCGGTCATGGCGGCGGAGACCCCGGCCGTAGCCGTCGCACCGCAGTACGACACGACGCACGTATATGTCGCGCCGGAGGACTATGACCGCTTCACCGACAGCTTCGTTGCGACGTTCGGTGGCAGCAAGTCGAAGCAGGGCGTTTTCCAGGTAACGCCCACGCCCAGCCAGACGATGTCGCAACTCGTGTTTACGCCGGTGGGCACGATCTCCGTATTCGGCTTCAAGACGCCCACGCCATACCCCTTCGGCGAGGAGCGAACGGGCTACCTCGTGACCGACATGGACGCGGCCGTGAACGCTGCGCGCGCCCACGGCGCGGACGTGATCGTCGACACGTTCCCCGACCCGATCGGTCGCGACGTGGTCATCCAGTGGCCGGGCGGCCTGAACATGCAACTGTATTGGCATACGCAGGCACCGCACTACGATGCGCTGCAGAGCGTTCCCGAGAACCGCGTCTACGTGTCCCCGCAAAGCGTGCACAAGCTCGTGCACGATTTCGTCAAGTTCTCGCACGGCAAGGTGGTGTCCGATGACCTCAAGGCGCCCGGCGTCGAAATCGGCCGGCCGAACGACACCTATCGCCGCATTCGCATCGAGTCGGGCTTCGGCAAGATGACCGTGCTCGTGACGGATGGCCATCTGCCTTATCCGTTCGGCCGGGAAACCACGGGCTATGAAGTCTCGAAGCTCGACGAGACGCTGCAGAAGGCGAAGGCCGCTGGTGTGACCGTGCTCGTGCCGCCGTTCTCATCGGACGGACGCGAAGCCGCGCTGGTCCAGTTCCCTGGCGGCTACGTCGCCGAGATCCACGCCAGCGTGTCGAAATGAAATCCGAGGACACGATCCTTGCCGCGGTCGCCGGCTTCGTCGATACGTTGAGCTTCGTCGCGCTGTTCGGGTTGTTCACCGCGCACGTCACGGGCAACTTCGTGCTGATCGGCGCCGGCGTCGCGGGCTTCGGCCGGGGCGTGCTGCTCAAGCTCATCGTGTTTCCCGCATTCGTGGGCGGGGTGGTCGTGAGCAGCCTGCTGGTGCGATCGCTCTCCGAACGGTATGAGCGCCAGGGCGCGCGTCTGCTTCATGCGGTGCAGGCCGTGTTCATGTTCGGCTATTGCCTCGCCGGCGTCTGGGCGACGCCCATCACCCAGCCAGAAAGCCTCGCGGTCACGGTGGCGGGTATCGTCGGCGCGTTTGCGATGGGCGTGCAGAATGCGCACCCGAAGCTCATCAAGCGCCCCGGCGTGCCGAATACGGTGATGACGGGCAACGTCACGCAAGCCATCCTCGACATGGTTGACATGCTTTCGGCGGACACCGCCGAGAGCGTCCGCGAAGCCGCGCACGCACGATTCGCGACGATGATGCCAGCCATCGTCGCATTCGCGGTCGGGGCGATAGCCGGAGCTTTGGGCTACCGGTACACGGGCTTCTGGGCGCTGCTCGCGCCGGCGTGCGCACTAGCTGTGCTCGCCTTGACCACTGGCGAGCACGAGCGCGCCGCGTTACCGGGGCGCACCTGAGTGGCGCGCACGATTACAACCACAAGCCGGTAATGGCAAGGAAACTCATGGCATCGACTACGAAGCGCGCGCGTCGATTCGACAAGACCGCAAGCTTGACTGCTCTCGCTGGGCTATTGCTGACGGGCGGCAACTCTGCGTTCGCGGATTCGGTTGCCGCGCCCGTTGCAGATGTGAGCCTCGCGGCTGATTCTGCCAATGCGGCCAGCGGCGCCACGGCGGCTGCGTGCAACGCCAAACGTCCCATCGTCCTGTTCAATCGCTGGCAGGAAGACTGGTCGGTGCTCGCGAATCCCTGTGTTCAGCGCGAGCCGCTCGACAGCCTCAAATACATTCCGCTCGGTGGCAATCCGTCGTCGTATCTGTCGCTCGGCGTGAACCTGCGCGAGCGCCTCGAAAGCAATAACGCGCCGCTGTTCGGCATCGGCACTCAGTCGGACACGTATCTGATCCAGCGCATCCAGGTTCATGCCGACGCGCATCTTGCCGATCACTGGCAATTCTTCGTGCAACTCGTGGACGCGCGCGCATTTGGCAAGAACGTGGTGACGCCCGTGGACAAGAATCCGCTGGATCTCGAGCAGGCGTTCGTGACCTACACGGGCGCACTCGGCGGCGGCACGTTCAAGTTCCGTGTTGGCCGGCAGGAAATGGCGTTCGACTTGCAGCGTTTCGTTTCAGTACGCGATGGTCCGAACGTGCGCCAGGCTTTCGATGCAGTGTGGGCCGACTACGAATACCAGAAGTGGCGCTTCATTGCTTACGCGACACAGCCCGTGCAGAATCGCAACGCGACGGTCTTCGACGACATATCGAATCGCGATCTCACGTTCAGCGGCGTGCGCTTCGAACGCCAGTCGGTGGGTCCGGGCGATCTGTCCGGCTACTGGTCGCGCTATAACCGTACCAACGCGCGATACCTCGACGCGAGCGGCCCCGAGCATCGTGACGTTTGGGACCTGCGCTATACCGGCACGCACGGCCGCTTCGACTGGGATATCGAAGGCATGCTGCAAACGGGAACGGTCGGCAACAGCACGATCGGCGCGTGGGCGATCGGTTCGATTGCGGGCTACAAGCTCGACATGCCATGGTCGCCCCGCATCGGACTGCAGGTCGACGCGGCTTCGGGCGACCGGCATCCGCACGATGGCCGGGTCGAAACGTTCAATCCGCTGTTTCCGAACGGGTATTACTTCACGCTCGCCGGCTACACCGGATACACGAACCTGATTCACGTCAAGCCGTCCATCACGCTCAAACCGACCGCGAATCTCGCACTACTCGGCGCGCTGGGCTTCCAGTGGCGCGAGACGACCGGCGACGCCGTGTATCAGCAGGCTAGCCAGATCGTGCCTGGCACTGCGGGCAAAGGCAGCCTGTGGACGGGCATGTACGTGCAGTTGCGCGCTGACTGGACGATAGCGGCCAACCTGATCGGTTCGATCGAAGCAGTGCACTTCCAGGTCGGCAACACGATACGCCAAGCGGGTGGACATAACGCCGACTACGCCGGTGTGGAACTCAAATACGGGTGGTAGGGCTCGCATCCGCTCCTGGTGGAGCGCGTATGAAGTGAATCCTCCATCACGCGCTTCAGAACGTTTAACCACAATTAAGCCAATCGCATTTGCAAACGTTGAGACTGGCATGCATGCTGGATCGCCTGCACCCGTCCCGCGCGTTCAGCTCGCCGGCGGCCGGGAGAAATTGAGCAGGCGATAGGTGGGCGATGATGGCGGAAAGCGAACAGTATCCTTCTGATGACGGCATCGTTTGGGACGAAGTCCAATATGCGCAGACAAAACCGTGCTTCCTCGGATCGTCTGGGAACATAGCGGAGTTCAGTCTTCTCGAGGCTCGCACCGGGACGCAGTGGCGAGCACGCCAAACCACCTGGGCGTTCGGCGAGCGGTGTCGTCAGTTCGAACACGAGTACGATCTGCGAAGCCGGCTCGCACCGGAGTGGGCCGTGACGCCGAGCGCGCTGATCCGCGCCGGCGACGGGCCGGTGCTGCTCTACCCCGAGCCCTTCGGTATCACGCTCGACCAATTCGCGAACGGTAGCCTGTCGATTTCAGAGGTACTGCAAATCGCTCGCGGCATGGCTCAGGCTCTTGCGCAACTGCACGCCCGCGCGCTCGTGCATGGTGACGTGCAACTCGTTAATTTCGTGCGGACCGTGGATGGCCGCGTTCGGATCCGTTCGTTTCTGACCACGCGCTCGCCCCACGAGAACCTGCCGCTCGACGAGCATCTCGGTACCGTTGCAGCGCCGTATGCCGCGCCCGAGTGTACGCGTGCCGAGAAAAGATTCGCTGACGAGCGCAGCGACCTCTACTCGCTCGGAGTCGCGATCTTCCGCCTGCTCACAGGAACGTTCCCTTTCAACGCGAGTTCCGCGGAGGAGTGGCTTCACGCGCACGTCGCCATGCAGCCGGCGCCTTCGTGGCAGTTTCGCGCCGACGCTCCGGCCATGTTCGACGAGCTGATTGCAAGGCTGCTTGCCAAGGAAGCTGGCGACCGGTATCAGACGGCAGAATCGCTGTGCCAGGATCTGATTCACATGCAGGCGGAGTGGGACGCGTCTCGCGCGATCGCCCGCTTCGAGATCGCCCGTGGCGAGCGGCTCATGCACATCGAGAGCGAGACGTCGCTCGTCGGCAGACAAACCGAGGCCTCGCAGCTTGCCCATGCCTATGGCGCGGTGTTGCAATCAGCAGAGGCGCGGATCGTGCTGATCGAAGGGGCGCCTGGCGTAGGCAAAACCATGCTCACTGCGGATCTCAGGAAGCGTCTGCTGCCGTCGTCGTTCTGGTCTTCGGGCAAGGCGAGCCAGTATCAGTCTCCACCTCCGTATGGCCCGGTCGTGCAGGCTTTGAAGTCGTTGTGCATGAACGTGATCGGCAAGGGTGGCGCCGCGCTCGCGGAGTGGAGCGCACGATTGAACGCTTGCGCGGGCGATTACCTGGATGTGCTAGTGCGGCTCGTCCCCGAGGTGGAACTCGTGGCGGGGCCGGGCAGCGCCGACACCGAGCCAGGCGCGGACACGCCGGCTCGGCGCATTCAGCTTGCGCTCGTGCATGCATTTGGCGCGTTCGCGTCGGTAGGGGCTCCGTTGGTGCTGTTGCTCGATGACCTGCAATGGGCCGACGAAGCAACGCTTGCGTTCGTCGAGACCGTCGCCGCCGAACGGCCCGCGAATATGCTTCTCGTCCTTGCGTGGCGTAGCGAAGACCCTGCCCGGAACAGCCCGTTCGGCGATTTCGTCGAGCGTGTCAAAGCTCGAAGCTCGCTCGCCATCACACTCGGGCCAATGTCGGCAAAGGACGTGGCGCAACTCATCGGCGTGCTCATCGACGAGCCGCCTGCGCGCGTCGAGCGTCTCGCACGCATCGTCCGGGCGAAGACGGGGGGAAATCCATTCCATGTCCGCCAGATCATGCGGGCGCTCTTTGACGAGCGGCTCGTCAGGTTCGACGGCACGAAACGCGAATGGATCTGGGACGAAGGAAGCATCGAGGCGCTGCGGCAAACGGACAGCATCATCGAACTGGTGACGGCCAGGCTTGAACGTCTGTCGCCTGAGGTACGGAAGGTTCTGGAGTGGCTTGCCTGCATGGGCATCCAGAGCGATGAAGCACTGCTAGGGCGCGTGTGCGGTCTACCCCTGGCGGAGCTTCGCCGGCGGCTCGATGTGGCTCGCCGCGCGGGACTCGTCGAAGCGCGCGATGACGGCTGGTCCTTCGTGCACGACCGCGTGCACGAAGCTTCGTATGCCTTGCTGGATCTTCGCGCGCGGCCCGGGCGACATGCGGCCATCGGGATGGCGATGATCGGTCTGCATAGCGATCGCGTCGATCAGATCGCACTCGACATCGCCACGCAGATCGAGCTTGCCCGCGACGCATCGCTGAGCGGCGCGCAGGCCGACGCATTTGCGGGCGTGCTCGTCGAGGCCGCCATGCGGGCGATTGTGGCGGCGGCGCGCGATCGCGCGCTGGCGTATCTCTCGCGCGCCGCCGAGCTGCTTGGCGAGACGCGCTGGACCAACCGTTACGAACTGGCGCTGAGGATCGCGGTGCTGCGCTGCGAGAGCCTGCTCGCGCTTGGGCGTCTCGACGCCGCTGCGCAGGAGATCGACGTGCTGATGGCGCAGACGCGCTCGAACGTGGATCATGCGCAGGCGCATCGCCTCAAGGCGGCTTTGCTCACGGTGCGCTCGGACTACGCGGGCGCAGTGAACGTCGCGCTTGCAGGCCTCGCGCGCCTGGGCGTGCATCTGCCGGTGCGTCCATCGGACGATGATCTGAACGCAGCGCGAGATGCGCTCAGGGCAGAACTCGGTGAGCGGCAGATTGGCGATCTCGTGCGTCTGCCCAGAATGGAAGACCCACGCATCGAGGCCGTGATGGCCTTGCTGACGGCGCTGGAAGCCGCGATGTTCGAGCCGAGCGGCCTCGCGCTGCTGTATTGCGCGACCGTGGTGCAACTGACGTTGCGCCACGGCGTGACGGGCGCTTCCGTGCAGGGCTTGGCGTGGTATGGCGTCTACGTCGCGCAGACCTGGGGAGACTATGACGAGGGTCTCGAATACGCGAAGGTCGCGCTCGCCCTGGTGAATCACCATGGCTTCGAACGCTACCGGGCCCCGGCATTGATCGCGCTCGATCAGGTGGCGGTCTGGACCCAGCCGCTGTCGTGGGTGCTGGCGCGGGCCCGCGAAGCCAAGGCGGCGGGCAACCTGAGTGCCGAGTTGCGCTGGATGTGCTACAGCTGCAACCACATCGTGGCGGACCTGATCGCCATCGGCGAAGCGCTACCGAAGATTCACGAAGAGCTGGCGCCGCTGCTGGCGGCGGCGCGCGGCACGGCCTATCGGGACATCGTCGATCTGCTGGCGACGCAGGCGGAATTCGTCATCTCGCTGTGGCACGGCAATGGCCCGCGAATCGGCTCATGGCTGGCGCCAGACGGCGCCGGTCCGGCTACCGCGGCCGATAAGCCGCCGCGCATGCCGGTGCTGACCTTCTGGACGCTCGTGTTGCGGGGCCAATCCGGGTTTCTGCTTGGAGACCTGCAGGCGGCCGGGGACGCTTTGCGTGACGCGGCGGCGTTTGCGTGGTCGTCCCCGGCGCATATCCTGCTCTCGGACTTCAGGCTCTATGGCGCGCTCACGCTCGTCTATGGGAACTCGCGGCAAACCGGCGACGCGTCGTTACAAGCTGCACTCAAGGACCATCTCGATCAGTTCTCCGTCTGGGCCGCGTTGAACCCCGGCACGTTTCAGAACAAGCTCGCGCTGCTCGAAGCGGAGCGTGAACGCATCGCGGGCAATCACGTAGAGGCCATGAGGCGCTACGAAGCGTCGGCCAGCGCCGCCGCGGCGGCGGGTTTCGTTCACGAACAGGCGCTTGCGCACGAGCTTGCGGGACGCCATGCCGCAGGCCTCGAACTGTTTGGCGTGGCACGGCATCATCTGCGGATTGCGTACGCGTGCTACAGACGCTGGGGGGCCCTGGCAAAAGCCGCCCAACTCGAGAAGGACTACGCATTTCTCGCCATCGACGACGTCACCACGCCGCGTTTGCTTCCCGCTCACGGCAAGGACGACCTCGATTTCATGGTCGCGATGCGCACGGCCCAGTCGCTTTCAGAAGAGATCATTCTCGAACGGCTGATTCAGAATCTGATGAAGAACATGATCGTGCATGCGGGAGCCCGATACGGCCTGCTGCTGCTCATGCGCCACGGCAAACTGCAAATCGAAGCGACGGGCCGGGTAGTGGAAAGCGAAGTTCTCGTCGATATCGGCTCCGCGACACCGACCGATCAGCACATTCCGCTCTCGATACTGAACACCGTAGTGCACACGAAAAAGCCGCTGGTGTTCGACGACGCACCGCAGGAGGGGGCGGGTGCACACTCGGAAAGCTTCAGCATTCATCCGGCCCGCTCGGTATTCTGTCAGCCGCTCATGAAGCAAGGAATCCTGATCGGTGTGCTGTATCTCGAGAATTCCCTGATGCATAGCGTATTCACGCCCGGCAAGATCGCCATGCTCGAAGTGCTGGCGCCACAAGCGGCGAATTCGCTCGAAGCGGCACGGTTGTATGCGGAACTCGTGGAAGAGAATGCGCGCCGGCAGGAGACCGAGGCTGCGTTGGGCCGCACTCGGGCGGACTTGGCGCGGGCCGCGCATTTGACGGTGCTGGGAGAAATGGCGGCCTCGGTTGCGCACGAAATCAATCAGCCGCTCACCAGCATTATCTCGAGCGTCGGTGCTGGCGTTCGCTGGCTCAATGGCAGTAGTCCCGATTTCAAGGAGGCGGTGCTCGCAAGCCTCGAGGACGTCCGGGCTGCTGGTCTGCGAGCGGCCGACATCGTGCGCTCCCTGCGATCGCTGGCAAAGCAGGAGCCGGCGACCCTTGCGCCTGTCGCGATTGACGACGTGCTGCGCGAGATGCTGAAGCTGACCGGGATGGAAATCGACACGAAGGGTGTCGTGCTGCACGCCGAGTTCGATGCCGGCAGCGTAGAGGTGCTCGCCGATCGAACCCAGGTTCAGCAGGTAGTGCTGAATCTGATTACGAATGCGCTGGACGCGATGGACGGCGCGAAACATGCGCGTGAGCTCACGGTGGCGTCACAGCGGGACGGCAACTGGGTGATCGTGACCATTGCCGATACAGGAACCGGCATCGCCGAGGACATCGCCGAACGCATTTTCGAGCCCTTCTTTACGACCAAGGAGCGCGGCATGGGGATGGGGCTCGCCATCTGCAGATCGATCATGGAAGCACACGGCGGCTCGCTTCACGCTCACGGCCGTGCTTCGGGCGGTTCGTCATTCGTGTTCAAGCTGCCGCTCGCATCTTCCGGCTAGCGGGCACGACGCGCGGCACAGGCATGCATGAGGCTCCGGGGCGATTGGCGCGATCAGCCGCTGATTCGCGTGTCGTGCGGCTTGATACCCAGCGCTTCGGCCTTGCGAACGAGGTCGGGGACCGAGCGTGCTTCCATTTTTCGCATCACTTGAGCGCGGTGCACTTTCACGGTGACTTCATGAATGTTCATGGCCGCCGCGATCTGCTTGTTCATCATGCCGGCGATGACGAATCCCATGACCTCGCGTTCCCTGGCGGTTAGCAATTCAAACGTTGCCTTGAGTGCAGCAAGCTCACGTTGCGCATCGAGACGCCGCGCGTCGACCTGCAGCGCCTCGGTGACGGCGTCGATCATCTCCTGATCGTGGTACGGCTTCATGAGGAAATTGACGGCGCCGCGTTTCATCGCCTTGACCGACATCTGCACATCGCCATGGCCAGTCATGAAGAGGATCGGGATCGCGATGCCGGAGCGGTCGGCTTGCTCCTGGAACGCGAGGCCGCTCTCGCCTCGTAGACGAACGTCGAGAACCAGGCAGCTGGGGACGTGAGGGCGCTCAAACTCGAGGAACTCGCGCGACGACGCAAACAATTCGACCTGCAGGCCAACGGAGCGCAGCAGCGAGCCCAGCGAGCGCCGAAGTAGTTCGTCGTCGTCCACCACATAGACGATGGAGGTGCTCGCATTGGCGATAGAGCCATCCGGCGAGCGCGAGACGTTCACGCCTTCCATTCCTGTTGCCTTCCTAAAGGTTCGGTCGAGTATTTGAGGGCCACCGTTACTCAGCATTCGTCAGATCGCTTAAGTCCGCCATTGACGACTTTTAAGGCGCCGCCGCGAATAATGGCCACATGCTACTACTGCGTCGCGCCAGCGCGCCAGTCGTTCAAATACGCGCGATTTCGAAAGCGGGCGGCATCGCCTGGAACGGAGCATAGTCATGAGGATCGAAGACACGCCGCCGAGGTTCACGGGTGATGCCAGCATATCGGATTTCGGGAGCTATCTGGCAGCTACTCCAAACCCGGTTCGCAAAAAACGCGCGGAAAATTGGAACTACGTAACCGGACTGCTCATCCTCGCCGTCGGCATATTGTCACTTGCACAAACGCGGATCGAACTGGATGCAGCGAGCCCCAGTTCGTCCGCAATGTGTGCGGTCGTCGTTGCGAAACTGATATGGATCTGCATTGGGAGTCTCGCAATCTCGGGAAAGCGAAGCTGTCGAGGTGTCTTCGCGTTTCTCTGCTGCGCAAGCGTGCTCGCGGTCGGGCCAGCGCTCCCTTCTGTCTTTTCGATATCCAGACCGCTCTTCTGGCTGTTGCTCACGGAATGTGCAATTAGGGCGCTGTGTCTGGCCGCATTGCTGTGCAATCGCATTTCGCCGCCGCTGTTCTGCCATGACACGCTGAGCGGGCGTGAGCGCGCTCCCGCGGAAGCTCAAGCCGCCAGGTTCTCAAGCACCGGGTAATCCGTGAGACCGTTCGCGCCGCCGCCGAACAGCGTCTCCCGATGATGTTGCGCGAGCGGCGCGCCGACGCGCAAACGCTGCACGAGTTCGGGACTGACGACGAACGGTCGGCCGGAGGCGATGAGGTCGGGCCAGTCCGACTCGACGGCGCCGCGCGCGTTCGCCTGTGTATTTGCCGGTGTAGATCAGCACGCCTGGATAAGCAGCGCGCAACTTGTGCTTGAACTTGAGCGGCATGTGAGGGGCGTAGTCCCCGTCGGCTTCCACGATATGAATGTACGTCACGCGAATCCCGCCTGGCAGCCTCGGCGCCGCAAGATGATCCGTTTCCATCCGCCGGGAGGCCCACGCTTGATGTGGATCCCTATCTCGTCGCGATGCAGCATATATCGAAAATCCATTGGTTTCGCGGCGGCAACCGGTTGCATCAGACTTTGTTGTTGTTTGGTAGCGCGTCGTGCGACGGTGGAATGCGCCTCAGCGGGAATTTTCGTCGCAGACTTTGATGTGCGCAGATACCCTTATCGGCGCGCAACAATCCGGGCGTGTACAAAGCCTTGCATCGGAGGGGCCGGGCATGGCTGCTCACGTTTAACCATGAGCATCGATCATGGCGTCCCGGTGCGTCTTATAACGCCGCAGGGAAAGAATCAACTTGCCACCGAGTTCGGGAGGCTATCCTCTCTTTTCGCCGGACGGGGCGATGGTCTACTTCATGACGGCGCCATGTACGACGTCCTCAGCGATTCACGCGGTGCCGTCGGCGGGTGACCCCCAGCGTTACGTGACCAGCGGCAACTCGTTGTCCGTTGTTCGGCGCGGCAAGTACGCGGGCGCTCTGATGGTAACGCAGCACCGATACATGAACGGCCCGCGGTTCCTGGAATCCGCAACTGCTTGTCTCTCTCGCCGGGAAGAAGGTAAGGTCGTCGGAGAGGGCCCCAACGCACTGCAAAGCGTCGAAGCTAAGCACCAGTACTTACCACGGAAAACACGAGCCAAGGCATAGAAGCGGGCAAACTGCCCGGATGGAGGTTGCTGGTGTCAATGGTCGGGTTCGCGCTTAGCCTTGTGATCCTGACGCTCGTCTCTTTTCCGCAGGGTGTTATCGCGCTCGTGCTTCGCACGCGTATGGAAGAGTCACAGCAGTTCGAGCAACTTCAACAAACGGGAAGTATTGCGGATGTTCCGGCACTCGAGGCGTTGACCGCGAGTCCGCGAGGCGTTTTCACGGTTTTTGGCCTATCGCTAACTTCGCTCATGTCGTTCTATCTGACGTTCACCTACCTGTCGACCTATTTCCAACGTCAGGGAGTGATGTCCGGCATGGCAGCCGCATGGTCCACGACTGGCGCTCTATCATTGGGAATGCTCGTGATCCCGTTCTGGGGGCGCGTGTCGGACCGTGTGGGACGGCGCCCGCTGTTGATTTCGGTTTGCGTCGCGAACCTGCTGCTTGCATATCCAGCATTCGAGGCGATGTCGCATTCCGTTGCTGCTGCGGTCATCGTCCAGATCATACTCGGACAGTTCGAGGCAATTTACATGGGCGTGATGCTCGCTACATACTGCGAGCAGTTCCCGGCGCGCGTGCGCGCAAGTGGCTTCAATCTCGGGTACAACCTCGCGTCGGTTTTGGCGGGGGGCACTGCGCCGTATCTGGCAACATGGCTGATCTCGGCAACGGGCGATGCAAAGGCACCCGCCTGGATGCTGACGATCGCCGCGCTCCTTTCTTTGGTGACCGCGCTGTCGCTGAGTGAAACGGCGCGGCGACCTTTATCAATGGCCTAGCCGTGTCACCGGGCGGAGATGGAACTACCGTCCGTACACCTGCGCGCTATGTAAATAGGTAAGGCCGAATTGGCTCGATTTCGTCTGGCAGCTCACGATCGCACAGTTCGAGTACCGACCGTTCTATGTCACGCGTTATCGCATCGAGCGCGAGTGCATTCTGCGCGAAGCTAAACGGCTCAGCAACTTCGCTGGCGATTGCTTCGAGGGCAATCAGCGTGTATGAAATGAACACGCAAAGCAGCGGAGTAAAAAACTCTGTTGAGTCGACAAGGCCGAACGGCAGCAAAACGCAATACGTGTACACGGTACGGTGAAGCAGTACGTTGTATGCAAAAGGGATCGGCGTGGAAGCAATGCGCTCGCATCCACCGACGCTTTTTCCCAGTTCATTGAGTTGCAGGTCGAACATCCAGAGCTGTGTGCCGGAAGCGAGCCCCCGACCCTGCAGGTCGGCGAGTTCGCAACGAATTGCGTTGAGAAGCGCGACGGGCTGGTAGCGCCTCTTTCGCAGCGGCTCTGATCGAGCACGCCCAAGGAGGCGAATGAGGTCCGCGCTCGAATCCGTTCCGCGCAACTGATGCTTCAATGAATAGACGAATGCAATGAGTGAATGCGCAAGGGCGATCTTGTCAGTACTCGCCGGGACGTAACAGATAATCTGTGATGTCAGCTCACGCGCGGAGATCAGCATATTGCCCCAAAGGCGACGGGCCTCGTCGAATCGCTGATAACTCGCATTATTACGGAATGCAAGAAAGATGGCGAGTGTGAGACCGAACAGCGTAAATGGCGTCGTATTTAGCGGGATCTTTGCGCCGAAGATGCGTCCGTGCGTTGCGACAGCCACGCTGCTAACAATCGCCATCAGAAAGAGCTGGGGAGAAATCGACCGCAATACAGAGCCGTCGTTCCAAACGAACAGCAGGCGGAACCAGTCCTGTTTTGGCATCAAAATCATGTCGTTGGTCTTCCTGTGGCGCGAGCGATTCACGAAAGAGAACGGCGGGCCCGAGCAACATGCATTGGCATATCCCGAGCCGCGGCGCGTGCGGTCAGTGATAGCCGGTATCTCCCGCGCTCACTTTGCCCCGGAATACTCGATATTGCATCGCGTGATAGGTAAGGATGACGGGGAGAATGATCACCGTACCCACCAGCGAGAAAAGCTGGCTCGAGTGGCTTGACGACGCCTGCCAGATCGTCAGCGATGGCGGAACAATGTTCGGCCAGATGCTGATCAGCAAGCCGCTGTATCCGAGGAAGCACAGCGCAAGCGTCAAAATGAAAGGCATGGCCTCAGCGTACGACCGGAGCGACCGCACGATCCCCAACACACATGCAATCACGAGGATCGGCACGGGCAGGAAATATATGAGGTTGCCGCCGCCAAACCAGCGATGCGCGACCATTGGCAAACCGACCACCGCCCATAGGCTCACGACGGCGATTACACCAAGCAGCACGTACACCAACGGCCGCATCAACAAACGCATCTTGAGTTGCAGCTCACCGTCCGTTTTGAGAATGAGCCAGCCGCAAGCTAGCGAGGCGTACGTGACGAGCAGGCCAATGCCGCAGAACAGACTGAAGGGAGAAAGCCAGTCGAACGCGCCTCCAACGAAACGCCCATCGACGATCCGGGTGCCCTGTAGCAGCGATCCCAATACGATGCCCTGACAAAGCGTCGCGATGCCCGAACCACCAATAAACGCGAGGTCCCACGCGTGCTGCGTGCGGTTCGCCTTTGCGCGCAGTTCAAAGGCGGCTCCACGAAAGATCAGGCCCACGACCATCAGGATCAGCGGTAGGTAGTTTGCCGGCAGCAGCGTGGAATAGACGACCGGGAAGGCGCCATATAAGCCAGCGCCGCCGAGCACGAGGAAGGTTTCGTTGCCGTCCCAGACCGGCGCGACCGTGTTTAGCAGCGCCTCGCGATCACCCTTCGCTTCGAAGAACGGGAACAGCAGTCCGATGCCAAGATCGAATCCATCCAGCATGACATAGATAAAGACGCCGAGCGCGATTATCACCGCCCACAAGGCCGGGAGATCGATTTCCATCACGTCATTCTCCTTGCAGTGCTTCGGTTACACGCTTGCTCATCACGGACGGGCTCTGTCGTTCGAGATTCGCGCGGTGCTCTTCTGGCCCACGTCTCATCAACATCAACATGTAGTAAATGCCGGCGCCGAACACGAGGAAATACACGAGAACAACGATCAGCAGCGAAACGCCCACCTGCTGTGCATCGACCGGCGACAGGGAGTCAACCGTTCGCAACACGCCATACACCGTCCAGGGCTGACGGCCGACTTCTGTAGTGATCCACCCCGCCAACAGCGCCACGATTCCCGAAGGCCCCATGACGAACACCAAACGCTGATACCAGCGTGCCTCGAAGAGTTGACCGCGTATCCTTAGCAGCAGACCTGCCAGCGCGGTAAGCAGCATCAGAAAACCGAGGCCGGCCATGAGTCTGAACGACCAGAAGACGACTGGCGAGTATGGGCGGTCCTGAGGGGGAAATTCCTTGAGGCCCCGAACTGTCCCGTTCCAGCTATGCGTCAGGATGAGGCTGCCGAGATGCGGTACCTGAAGCGCGTATCGTGTCACCTGGGCATTCATGTCGGGTAGTCCGACAAGATTCAGCGCAGTACCGTTTGTTTCGGTATCCCAGAGTCCCTCGATGGCCGCGATCTTCGCCGGCTGATATTTGCGAGTGTTGATGCCATGTGCGTCACCAATGACGATCTGTATCGGTGTCAGCAAAAGTAGTATCCATAACGCCATCGAGAAGCTACGTGTGATGGGTTTATCGCGTCTGCCGTGCAACAAATGCCACGCCCCGCAGGCTGCGACGATGAACGCGGCCACCACGAAGGCGGCTATCGTCATATGCGCGAGGCGATACGGAAACGAAGGGTTGAAGATCACCTTTAACCAGTCGACGGGCACGATGCGACCGCTTACGACCGCGAATCCTTGCGGCGTTTGCATGAAGCTGTTCGAGGCCAGAATCCAGAACGTGGAAATGAGGGTGCCGGCCGCTACCATTAGCGTCGCGAAGAAATGTGCGCGCGGACTGACGCGATCCCAACCGAACAACATCACACCGAGAAAGCCGGCCTCGAGAAAGAACGCCGTCAACACTTCATAGGTAAGGAGCGGTCCCGTGATGTTACCCACCACGTTCGCGAACCCGGCCCAGTTAGTCCCGAATTCATAAGCCATCACGACGCCGGAGACGACTCCCAACCCGAAGCCAACGGCGAAGATTTTCGACCAGAACTGGAACATATCCCTGTACGAAGTATCGCCCGTGGATAGCCAGCGCCATTCGAGCACAACGAGAAAGTTCGCGATGCCGATGCTAATCGCTGGAAAGACGATATGAAACGAGACCGTGAACGCAAACTGCATTCTCGCAAGGTGATAGGCGTCGAAGATTTCCATGATGAGCTAGTGCTTCCGGGTAATGGACGGAGTCCCGTGGCAACGCGAAGCGGCGGGCGCCACGGTCTCACGGCCGTCCTTGATGACACTTCTACTGGTATTCAGCGGGCGGCAGGTATCACCCGGACTGGCACCGACTTGTAAGCGGGCGTGCCGCATTCCTTGTCGATGTGGTCGAGCGGCACCAGAACATTGGCTTCCGGATAGTACGCAGCGACTGAGCCCTTCGCGATCGCGTACGCGATCGCGGTGATGTTTTTCAGTCGAAGTTGCCGGCCCGAAGTGACCGTCTCGATATCGACGAGATCGCCGTGCTCGAGTCCGTGCTCCTGAAGATCGGTCTCATTCATGAACAATACGTCGCGTCGGCCGAATACGCCGCGATACCGGTCATCCAGCGCATAAATCGTGGTGTTGTATTGGTCATGGCTGCGAATGGTGATGAGGCGAAGCGCCTTGATGTCATCCGGAGCGTCTGTGCCACGCCCGATACCTTCGTAGACGGAGAACTCGGCCTTCCCGGAAGATGTATGCCACTGCCGTTCGGTTGGGGGTATCGGGAGACGAAATCCGCCCGGGTGCCTGATCCGCTCGTTGAACGCTTCGAATCCAGGTACGGTGCGTTCGATCAGATCGCGGATGTTGTCGTAGTTGGCGATCAGATCCGTCCACGCTACCTTGCTGTCGGGCAACGTCGCGCGTGCGATGCCAGCAACGATGGCGGGCTCGGAGCGCAGGTGCTCCGACGCCGGAGTGAGCTTGCCAGCAGACGCGTGGACCATCGACATGGAGTCTTCGACGGTGATTGACTGATGGCCTCCTGCCTGCACGTCGACTTCGGTGCGGCCAAGGCATGGGAACAGGTACGCCTCCTTCGAGACGAGCAGGTGGGTGCGATTGAGTTTTGTGCCGATGTGTACACTCAGGTCGAGTCCCGTTATGGCGGGGAACGACCTCTGCGCATCGGGCAATGCGACTGCGAAGTTTCCGCCGAGAGCGATCAGCGCCTTTGCCTTGCCGTCGATCATCGCTTGAACCGCTTGAACTGCGTCATGACCGTGAGCCGACGGCGGGGTGAACCCACACGTCTCTTCAATCAGCCGAAGAAATTCTGCGGATGGCTTCTCGGTGATGCCGACAGTGCGATTCCCCTGGACATTTGAATGTCCACGTAGAGGACAGATGCCGGCACCCGGCTTGCCAAAGTTACCGCGCAATAGCAAAAGGTCAGCAATCAGACGTACATTTGCTGTGCCGTTGCAATGCTGAGTGATCCCCATTCCATATGTGACGATCGTGGCATTGGATTTGGCGTAGGCGAGCGCGACCTCTTCGAGATCCGCGCGCGAGAGGCCACTTTCCTTCTCTATCCGGTCCCACGGGGCCGCTTCGATACTGGAGGCGAATGCATCGAATCCCTGCGTGTGTGTGGCGATGAACGCACGATCAAGTACCTGGCCTTGTTCGCGCTCCATCGTCAGCAGTGCCTTCATGATACCTTTCAGTGCCGCCGCGTCGCCGCCGGCAGCGACCTGATAGTAGGTCGATGCGATGCGCGTCGAACCATAGGTTGCCATTTCGACCAGGTTCTGCGGATCCGTGAATCGTTCAAGCGCTCGCTCGCGCAACGGATTGAAGACGATGATGGGGACGTTGCGGCGTGACGCTTCGTGTAGCGTTCCCATCATGCGCGGGTGATTCGTGCCCGGGTTGTGGCCAATCGAAATGATGAGTTCAGTCGATTCAAAATCGTCCAGCGACACGGTCCCTTTGCCGATGCCGATCGAGTGTGGCAGCCCCACGCTGGTTGCCTCGTGGCACATATTGGAACAATCCGGAAAATTGTTCGAGCCGTACTCACGGGCGAATAGTTGGTACAGGTACGCAGCTTCGTTCGACGCGCGACCTGACGTATAGAATTCCACCTCGTTCGGCGAGAGTCCCCGCAAAATTTCGCCGACGCGCGCAAACGCGTCCTCCCATTCCACCGCACGGTACGTGTCGGTCGCGCGGTCGTAGACGAGGGGATGGGTGAGACGGCCCAGATCCTCCAACTCGAAGTCACTTTTTTGCAGTAGGGACGTCACGGTGTTGCGCGCAAAGAACTCCGGCGAAACACGCCTGGTTGTCGCTTCCCATGTGACCGCCTTTGCTCCGTTCTCACAGAATTGGAAAGTTGAACGGTGTTCCTTGTCAGGCCATGCACAGCCAGGACAATCGAAGCCGGCGGGCTGGTTCACCCTCATCAGCGTGATCGGGGCTGATATGTTGTCCATCTGCCGGCGGATGGCCTGTGCGGTGGCTTTCAGCGCACCCCAGCCGCCGGCGGATCCGTTATAAGGGCGGATGCCCGGCACGTTTCGTCGCGTCGTCATGTGAAGTTCCATCGAGGAATTCTCAGCAATACCTGCGACCGTATCGTTGCCGATCCTGGGAGCTCAGTAGCGAGTTACCGGATCGGAACGAGGTCAGCGATGGCGCAATACAGAAATCAACCCAGCTTGTAGGAGGCCGCTCCAGTGCCCGCGAGTTTTCCGCCGTTGACGATCAGGTACTCCGGACGGATGGGCCTCCCTTCGAGGAAACACTCGAGGATCTCGCGCGTACCGGCCGCGTACCGCGCTTGTGCCGACAGCGACGCCCCTGAAATGTGCGGCGTCATCCCCTCGTTCGGCATACTGCGCCATGGATGTTCGGCCGGAGCCGGTTGCGGGAACCAGACATCCCCACCGTAGCCGGCGAGACGGCCGGACTCGAGTGCGCGCGCGACCGCATCGGCGTCGCACAGCTTTCCTCGCGCGCAATTGATCAGATAAGCCCCCGGCTTGATTTGCGCCAGCATTGCTTCGTTGAACATGTGTTCGGTCGATGGATACAGGGGGCTCTGAAGATTGATCACGTCGCATACCCGGACCAACGACTCAGCGCTCGAATGAAAGGTGACGTTCAACTGCCTCTCGAGTTCCGGGGAGAGTCGATGCGGATCGTAGTAGTGCAGGTGCACGTCGAACGGTTTGAGCCGTCTCAACACGGCAAGCCCGATGCGGCCGGCTCCGATCGTACCGAAGTGCATCCCTTCGAGGTCGTAGCTGCGAGCGACGCAGTCGGCGATGTTCCAGCCGCCATTCACTGCATACTGATGGGAGGGCAAGTAGTTGCGCACCAACGCTAACACCGTCATCACGACATGCTCCGCTACGCTGATGCTGTTTGAAAACGTCACTTCGGCGACAGTAATGTCCCGTTCTGCCGCTGCCTGAAGGTCGACGTGATCTGATCCAATGCCTGCAGTTAGCGCGAGCTTCAGCTTCTTTGCTTTCGCAATGCGTTCGCGGGTCAGATAGGCCGGCCAGAAGGGCTGTGAGATAACGATCTCCGCGTCGCAGAGATGGCGTTCGAAGACTGAGTCCGGCCCGTCCTTGTCGCTCGTCACGATCAGTTCGTGACCTTGACTTTCGAGATAATGACGCAGACCTAGTTCTCCCGACACGGAGCCGACCAATTCCCCGGGCTTGAACCCCAACGGCCCCTGAGGCGAGGGTGGACGTTGCCCGCCCGGGTACGATGTAATCGACGGAAGGTCTGTGCGGGCGTAACTCGGCGGATAGCCAGTTACGGGATCAGGGAAGAGCGCACACAGGATCTTTGCCACCGTTTTTCTCCTAACTTGTGTATAGCGCCATTAGTGATGCGCTACCCGCAGCTTAGGGGCGGTTCGGTGCGTTTCGTTGCGTCGCCAGATCAGATTTTGTGCAATCGCATGGCGGCTGATATATCGTCTGGCGACGCTAGTCGGTCATGTCGGATTGGCGAGGATGACTGCGTGTGTCACGACTGCAACCGTGGCTCATTGTCCGCAGACGGGAGCGTGACCCGAAAAGTGGTGCCGCAGGATTGATTGGGAACTGCAAGCACACTTCCGCCGTGGGCGTGAACGATGGAATGTGCAACGGATAGGCCGATGCCCATCCCTGTTTCCTTCGTTGTGAAGAATGGCTCGAAAAGCCGATCGACGTGCGCTGCGGGAAGACCTGGTCCCGAATCCGATACGCGTATTTGGACGTCGCCCCCGTCGATCACAGATGTCTCGATGTCCAGCGTTCGTCTGCCTTCATTGACCGCGCTCATTGCTTCAATCGCGTTGACAATCAGGTTGAGCACGACTTGCTGAAGTTGAACCCGATCTCCACTAACGAACGGTGCAGGGGCAGCCAGTTTTGTTTTGATAGTAACGCCGTTCTTTTCCGAATCACGTCGAGTAATGAACAGAACTTCGTTGATGGCCGAATTGATATCAACCGTCTCCTCGCGGGCTGGTGCCTTGCGGACCAGATTTCGTATGCGATCGATGATATCGCCCGCTCGCATCGCGTCTCGGACAATCAGGTTCAGTGCGTCGCGAGCCCTGTCGACATTTGCGGGAGTCGCGGATAGCCAGCGCAATGCTGCGTCGCCGTTCGCAGCCATCGCCGCGATGGGTTGCTTCACCTCGTGGCTGATCGTTGCAGTCAGTTGCCCGATCGTGGACAGCCGATTCGCATGGGCCAGTTCACGCTGCACTTCGCGAAAGCGGATTTCGCTTTCTCGCGCCTCCGCCTCCGCGAGTTTGCTCGCGCCCAAATCGAGAACAAACGCTACCCCTTCCTCGTGCAATGGCGGAAACATTGCGGCGCCAACCAGAACCGGAACGCGGCTGCCGTTCTTCCGGAAGTATTCCTTCTCGAGTGGCGGCAGCACGCCGTCTTTGCGAAGTATCGGCTCGTGAACGGAAAGGTCTCGCTCCAGCCATTCGACGGGAGTCAGAACTTTCCAGTTCAGTTCCCCACGCTGTAGTTCCTCTCGACTGTATCCGAGCAAGTCAAGGAAGGCGGCATTAGCATCGAGCAATGTTCCATCGAGCGAAAAGATCGAAATGCCGATGATATTTGCATCGACGAGGCGCCGGATTCTCGCCTCGCGGTCGGACAATTCCCTGTAGAGGCGTGCGTTTTCCAGCGCAATTGTCACTTGCGATGCCAGAACATTGAGTGCCGCGATGCGAGAGTCGACGAAGCCGCCAGCGGCGAGTCTGTTCTCGAGGTACAGAACTCCCGCCAACTGGCCTTGGCGCAAAAGAGGAATGCATAGCGCCGCACGGACACTGTGCGCAGCGAGATATGGGTCCGCCCCGAATATAGGGTCGGCAGCACTATCGCTAACGATGGCAGTTTCCCGCGTTCGCAACACGTAGTTCACGATTTGCATCGCAAGGTGGCGCTCGCCAACGGCGACGCTTTCCTGCTCGACGATGACCGTGTCTTGACGAACGGTCGCTTCCGCCTCTATTCGTGGTCCGCCTGGCGGCGAGGTGAGGATCAACACGCCACGGTCGGCGCCCGCGTGCGTCAGGACCGCTTTCATGAATGTGTCGATCACATTTTCCAGCACGATTTCGGACGAGATGTGTTGCGACACCTCAATCAACAGACCGAAATCGAGGTCGCCCGCCTGCGACTTTATCGTGTCGCGGGCGAGGCTGCGGTGTTCGCCGGCGGCAAGCTGCGGATATGTCTTGTCGAACTGTTGGACCTTGCCCGTCGCACCCCAACGCAGATAACAGTAGCGTGCGTTGCGAAGATAGGCATCCGAGATGATTTCGAAGCCGCGCGCGCGATAAAAACTTGCCGCGAGTTCGCTCGCGATTGCTTCCTGATGCGGAAAGTCGCTGCGGCGGGCTGACCGGATCGCGTGTTCGTAGGATTGCTCCGCCTCGATGATCGCGCCTTCGAGACGCGCAACCTCCGCGTTGACCAACGCTGCACGATCCTCGAAATTCTTGGGCCAGTTGCTCGCCCAACGCTTCAAAAGGGTATGGTGATGAACGATCCGCTTCAAATGCTCATCACGTTCTCCAACGGATACATGTTCGGCGCGTGCGGCCAACGTAAGCGCGGCATAGAAATGAAATTCCGCCTCTTCGATGAACATCGACGAGGTCCACAACAACGATTGGGCTTTTGATAGCGCCGCAATCGCCGTCTCGTAGTCGCCGGCAAGATAGCGCGCCTGCATTTTTCGCGTCCAGTACCAGCATTCCGCAATGGCTAGACCAGGGTTCTGAGCCAGACGCGATTCGAACGCCTGTTCTTCGAAATGCTCGTAATCGAACGATCCGAGGAGGCGAGTTTGGCCACGCATCGAGCGGATAAAAGCGAGCTGCGTCGAGACGATGTCGACGACAAGCGCATATTGCGCCTTTTCGGCGAAGATCAGGCCGTCTTCGGCGTGGCTTTGGACATTTTGCAGCGCTTCGCCCGAAAACAGTAGATTCGTATTGAGGTGATTGCGGGAAAACGACGCGTACAGAAGGTCTCCGGCTTGATTCGCAGACGCGAAAGTCCGTCTAAATAAAGGTTCTGAAAGGCGGACGTGTTCTATCCAATTCAATGTGAAAGCTGCGAACACGAGACAAGTGCTCGCATGAAAACGGTGATGCGCATTGAGCTCGGCGATCTGGTAGCCAGCCTGGCTGAGACGAACTCCAATTTCGAAATCACCAAAACGGGGGCCGGCGATTCTGCTCAGTGTTCCGTAAGCGACGCAGGAGGCCTCACAGTTTCCGTTCGCGAGGCTCAGGTTGATCGCCTTGCACGTGATAAACGAATTGAGATTGAAGTCGGTGAAACAGGCCGCAGACAAAAGGCGCGTCAACACTTCCACCGTCACTAGCGTAGTCGGGTCGGTCATCGGCGGGAGTTTGACGATATCCGCGACTGAAAGACCGGCCATTCTTCTCTGAAGCTCTTCGTACTCTTGTTTGACCTCATCGTCGGCGGGGTGGGCCGAGCATGATATGCCTGCATTCTGCAAAAATTCGAGGGCTATGGAGACGACACGATCGTTTTGGTCCAGGGTGGTGCAGACATCCATTCGGCTCACTGTAACTCGGCCTTGATCAGGCAGACTCATGGGTTTCGTTGACAGGACCGTCAAGCGGCGTTCTGCGTCCGAGAGCTTGCCGGTAAGAAATTCGCACTCCGCGATCTCCAGTTCAAACCGAAAGCGGATATCGGACTGCCGCTCGGTTTGGCCGTGGGCGAAGAGTGCCGCGCCGGCGTTCAGGTAACGCAGCGCAGCGTCGTAGGCTGCAGTACTCTTGGCACGTATGCCGGCACGAAGATTAATCTCCGCAACTGCCTCGCTCTTCATTGGATGTGACACCGTCCAGGGCACGATTGAACTGGCTGGCGATTTCAAAGAGTCCGTCGTCGTTCTCGTCTGAGAGATGGCTCGACAATCGCCGGGCAAGCATGAGATGAGTTTCAGTGCGTGCGCAGTCGGGTGTGAGGCAATAGGCTGCCTCCTGAACGCGGTCGTGCGAGAACCGATATGCGTTGCCGATCCTTTCAATGAGTTCCTGTTGCACAGCACTTCGCAGGCTGAGATGGATTGCATCTTCGGTAGCTTGCCGGACGATTGCCAGGCTGTGAGCCGTTGCAGTGTTGCCGAGGCATGCGAGGTCGCGAAGAATGTCAAGACAATCACGCGGTAAGCGCTGGAGTCGGGCGCTCATCAAGTCGGCCACATTGTCGGTGTAGCCGGCGCTCTGAATGGGCTGAATGTCCCATGACCAGCGACCCGCGGCGTTGTCTCTGACAATCAATTGCTCATCGGCAAGCGTGTGAAGAAACTGAATGACGAAGAACGGGTTGCCGGCAGTTTTCGTATGAATGATATTTGCCAACGGTTCAACGAGCTCGTCGTTGGAACGCAGCACGTCGCCAACCAGCGACACGACTTGTCCGGGCTCCAGTGGCGCGAGCTTTACTTCCTCGATGTCAGCACCGATTGCCCTGGTCGCGGCAATTTTCTGCGCGAGGAGGTGGGACTCGTCGACCTCGTTATCGCGATAGGCGCCAATTAGCAGCAGATGGCCCATATCGGCTTGCCCGGCGATGTCGCCCAACAGATCGAGCGTAGCGGCGTCTGCCCACTGTAGATCGTCGATGAACAGTATGAGCGGGGTGTTCTCGCGTGCAAAAGCGTTGATGAAGCGGCGCAGCACAAGCTGGAACCGGCTTTGAGCCTGTTGAAGCGGTAGCTCAGGCGCAGCAGGCTGTTCGCCGATGAGCAGTGCCAGCTCAGGAACGAGGTCGGTAACGAGTTTCCCATTGGGCCCTAGCGCTTCGCGAATGGCGTTGCGCCAGTGGCTTACTTCGTCTTCCTGTCTCGTGAGCAACTGCTTGACCAGATCTTTCAGCGCTAGCCTGAGGGCCCCATAGGGCACGTCGCTATTGTGCTGGTCGCATTTTCCAGCGGCGAATGTCCGTTGCGAGACGACGAAGGACCGCCGCAGTTCCCATACCACGGAGGACTTGCCGACGCCAGAGTACCCGGAAACGAGTACTACTTCGGCGGAACCGCCAAGCAGCACCCGCTCGAATGCACTCACCAGTCGGGCCAATTCTCGCTCTCGGCCGTACAGTCTGGCCGGTCCAGCGAACCGGTCTGGCAGATCGGCCTCGCCAGCGTTGAATGGACGAATGTCACCGTGAGCGGACCATTCTTTCATGCAAAGGCGAAGGTCGCATTCGAGGCCGGCTGCACTTTGATAGCGCTCCTCGGGACCCTTCTCCAGCAGTTTGGTGACGATCGACGATAACTGGACTGGCACCCACGGTGATCGCACGTGCGGCGGCACGGGTTTTCTCGACGTGTGATTGTGAATCCACTCCATTGGCGTATTGGCCGAAAAAGGCAGCGTTCCGGTCAGCATGCGGTAGAAAACTACGCCGAGGCTATAAAGATCGCTGCGAGCGTCAATGGCGCGCCGCAGGCGGCCTGTCTGCTCTGGCGCCATGTATGCCATCGTGCCTGCGATCACATCGGGGGGAGTGGCTGGCTCTTGGTGACGCGCAATCTCAGAAGCAATTCCGAAGCCGGTGAGTCTGATCGTGGCGTTGACTGTGTCGACGTAAAGATGAGCAGGCTTCAGGTCCTTGTGCACGATACCGCAGTGATGCATGCGTCCAACGGCGGCCGCGGCACTGATGGCCAGCGTCAAGAACCGACTGGTAGGTAGCGCACCGGTCAACAAATGCTCGAGCGGCTCCGCCCCATTGTTGTCAAGGAGCAAAATGGGCCGGTCGTTTTGGCGCTGCAATTCGAGCGGACGGATGGCCCAGCTCTCGCCGAGCTTATCTCTCAGCCGATACTCGTTCGACAGGCGCTCGAATGTGGCGATATCGGGTGCCGCGCTTGTCGGTCGGGCTACCAGCAGACATCTGCGATTTCCATCCGGGCCCGAGGCTGACGCCGTGCAATAGGTTACGTCAGCGTCCTCCTGAACAATGTCCGCGATACTGATCTGGGTGAATTGGACTGCCGGCGAGGCCGCGGCCTCAGTGATTGAAGAACGCAGAGTCGTCGGTCTGTTCATGGCTGGGCGCATTTGGCTCGCAGTGGCCCGTTTCAATCGCGCGCGGCAGATCCGGCAGGGCCTTTGACGAGACCCAATGCCTCGGCCTTCAATACGAAATCGGCGAACGATGCCGATTTCATTTTCTTCATCGCCTGGCCGCGATGGAGCTTGACCGTGATTTCGCTGAGATTCAGTTCGGTGGCGATCTGCTTGTTGAGCAGTCCGGCGGCCACCAATTCCATGATTTTGCGTTCACGCGGGGTCAACGATTCATACTGCTTGCGCAATGCCACCGCGGTTTGCTCTTTCGCGCGCCTTTCCCGATCCACCTCCAAAGCGGCAGTGACCGCTTCGACCATATCCTGACCGCGAAAAGGTTTCGGCAGGAAGTCGACTGCGCCAGTCTTCATTGCGCGAACCGACATCGGAATGTCGCCGTGCGCGGTCATCAAAATCACGGGCAGCCCAAGCTGGCGGGCAATCTGCTCTTGCACCTGGAGCCCGTTTTGTCCTTTGAGCCGAACGTCCAGAACAACGCAGCTGGGCACCTCAGGAAGATCCATCGCCAGGAACTCTGTTGGGCTGGCAAATAGTTTGACGGTCAGGTCGACGGAGTCCAACAATGTCTCGACCGCTTGGCGCATCGCGCTGTCGTCATCGATCACATAGACGATAGAGTCGATGGCATCGTCCGGCATGTTCGTCATTGCGTTCCCCGTCATTAGGCTCAAAGGCGAGACCGGTGCCCGAATATTCCCGCGTGGGTCGTTCCGATCGACATTCGACATTCTAGCCAAAACGTATGGCAAGAAATCGCCTTATATAGCCTAAAAGAGGAACTAACGCTAGCTGCGCAGTGATGTGTTGCCACCGACGGCCGCACGGCCGGTGGATGCAGTGTTCGAGTGCGATTGATGCGTCGCACCATTGGATGTATCAAGCCGGGTAACTGTCCCGCTCGATCGAGCCGGACGCGCGATCTGCAAGCGTGCGGGACGGAGTCTGCGCTCCGTCCCACGCGCGGATGCTTACTTGAACGACCGCGGCTTGAGCAGGTCGGCGAGGCCGACTCGGCGCAGCATTTCCGAACGAAGACGGTCGAGTACCGTGAAACCGACGTTCGCGCCGTCTTCGGTGGGATCGATGTGAACTCGGAAGGGGCGCTTGCCGAACGGCGCATTCACGACATCGACGACCGCGCTTGCCACGAGTCCCGCATCTGCATCGGGCGGCACGATCGCCGAGAACGCCGTCTGCACCTGTTCGCCAAAGCCGGTATATGGACCGTTGTCGTATTCGGTGGCACGGTCCTTGTCGTCAGGTAGCCCCGCGTGGGCGAAGTGGTTCGTGCCTTTCGTGAACGCGCCGGGCACGATGAGGGATGTCTCGATCCCCCAACGCGAGAGTTCCCGCGCGTACTGAACGGCGATCGCATCCATGGCGGCCTTTGCGCCGAAGTACGGTGCCAGCCACGGCGGCGTGCCGCCGGCAGAGCTGCTGCTCGAAATCCAGACCAGCAGGCCTTGCCGTTGATGACGCATATGTGGCAGAACCGCACGGTTGACACGCTGCGTGCTGACGACGTTCACGTCGTACAGCGCCGCGTACTGTTCTGGCGTGAAGGCTTCCGCGGGACCAAACACCATGTGACCGGCGTTGTGAATCAGCACGTCGATCTTGCCCTCGTCGTCGATGACCTTCGCGACGGCCGCTGCTACAGAGGGCTCGGATTGCACGTTCATCTCGACTGGGCGGAGAACGATTTGTTCGCTTTGCGCGAGGTTGGTCAGTTGCGCGGCCACCTCGGCATTGCGTTCGGCGATGTCGCGCATCGACGCATAGACCGTGTATCCGGCTCGCGCGAGTGCGACGGAGATCAGACGGCCGAATCCGCTGGATGCCCCGGTGACGAGTACTGTCTTGCTCATGATTTCTCCAGAGTGGTAGATCGATGACCGTGTTGTGGTCAGCCAGGTGATTTTCTTGCCGGCGGTCCGACCTCGATTGCGAGATCGAGTGGATTCTTTCGAATTCGAACGTGATGCCTCAAATGCATGCCAAAGGCTCGTTCAATTCGTTTGCGCCGGATGAATAGCGGATTCCGATCTTGACCCAGCAAGGAGAAGCAGAGCGAACAGACTCGCAACGCAGGCGAGCAGAATGTACCAGGTCGGGGCGTAGTGGCTGCCGGCCCAGAGGCTCACCGACGCGACGATTAACGGTGCTGTTCCACCGAATAGCGCGACGCCGACGGAATACACCAGCGACAGCGACAGCGCCCGTTGGCGCTCCGGAAACATGCTCAGAATTTCGACGATGGCAGGGCCGCCGCCTGCCATTGACAGGCCGGCGAACAGCATGATCGCGGCGAGCAGGGACGAGTCACTGCCCGCAGACGCTGCGAACCGAAACGCCGGAAATACGACGATCATTGTCATGACCCGCGACACTGCAATGATGCGGCTGTTGCCGAAGTGATCCGCGAGCCAGCCGCCGGCCACCGACGCCACGACGCTGATCAGGCCGACCAGCATCGTCGCAGTGGCGGTGAGTTTCGCGGTCGGTATTGCGCCGCCGACGCCGAAAGCAGCGGTGTACGCTGCCATGTACGTCGGCACTGTGCCGCCAAAGATGAGCAGGAGCGCAATCAACCATTGTTTGCCATGGCCGGACGTGTATGTCCTCACTGGAAGAACCGTGGTTGGTTTGCGCCAATCTTCCTTGATGTGGCGACGCAAAAGATACTGCAGTGGAACGATCGCGGTGGCGAGCGCAAACGGCAGCCGCCATCCCCACCGCTCGACTTCGGCTGGCGGCAGCATCTGGGAAATCGCCATCCCGCAGAGGCCGGACGCGATCAGTGCCAACCCCTGACCGGCCATGAGCCACCCGGCGTACCAGGATTGCCGTTGCGGGGGGCAAGACTCCATCATCAGCGACGCGGATACGCCCATTTCCCCGCCGATTGCGACACCCTGAACTAGCCTGCATAGCAGCACCAGCGTCGGAGCGGCCAATCCGATGGTCGAATAACCCGGCACCGCTGCGACGCCGAGCGTGCCTACGGTGATCAGTAGCGAAGTCAGAAGCAAAGCCGGTTTGCGGCCCGCGGAATCGGCATGCATGCCGATCAAGATCGCGCCGAGCGGACGGGCCAGGAATCCCGCGGCGAAAATTCCGAAGGAATAGACCATGCCGACAGCATTACCGGAGTGCGGGAAAAACGCCTTGTTTATAAACGCGATAAACGTTGCATACGAAAAGTAATCGAAGAATTCCAGTGCGTTCGCAATTACCACGGTCGCCGCAGCCCGTTTGGTCATCATGTGTGCGGCCTCAACTGGGGGATTCTCGCAGAAGGTGGGCATGTCGATTTCTATGGCGTTGGCTGACCCATGCAATGCTGGGCACTCTGTCATCAGGAATCGCGGATGAGCGTTCCCGCATCGTTAGCATGGACATCCACGGCATCGTTGGCGGCTGTTTCGGGACGCGGCAGCGTAAAGCAGAAGCGGGTCCCGGTTTTCCCCGTGGACCCCACCCAGATCTTGCCACCGTGCGATTCAACGATCGATTTCGAAATCGGCAGGCCCATCCCCATGCCATCGCGCTTCGTGCTGAGGAAAGGCTGAAATACGGCCTGTGGATCGGCACTGTCGATTCCGCAACCGGAGTCGACGACTTCGAACAGCACGTGCATCTCGCTGTAACTTACAGCCCTGACTCGCACAAAGGCCTCGCCATCCCGGCCGCGTGCATCGATCGCGTGCACGCTGTTGATCAGCAGATTGGTCAGAACCTGCTCGACATGGATGTGATCAGCGAATGCCGTTAGCCCGGGTTCGACCTCCTTGCGCAGCGAAATCGACTTGGCATTCGCTTCCGGCGCAACGAGGAGCATCGCTGATTCGATGATCTCCGCACAGTCGAGACGCCGCGCTTGTACCGGTGCGTTGCCGAGAAAACCACGCAGCCGGCGGCAAATCTCGGTCGTGTCGTCGGTCCAGCGAGCTGCATTGCGCAGCGCGGCTACCGCCTCCGTCACGTGGGGTTCCTTGCGGCCAAGCCAGCGAATCGCGGCCTCGATCGCCGTGCGGATCGCAGCGAGCGGTTGACCGATCTCGTGGGTAATCGATGCGACCAACTGGTCGACCGTCGATACCCGTTGCGTGTGCGCCATCTCGGCACGCAGCGCATCGAGCCGAGCGCTGTTTTCCTTGTACTCCGTGACGTCGAACGCGTAGAAGTGAAGCCGTCGGTATTGCTCGATCTTGTCGGGCAATGCGCAGCGCCAGACGATCGGTACCTTCCGTCCTTTCAGCGACGTGAGTGTGCGCTCGCCCTGGCACGACGTGTGGCCGAGCAGCATCCCGCGCAAGACCTGTGAGTTACTGAATCGATCGGCCGGCAACAACTGACGCGACCACGCGTGAAATATCTCCTTTGAGTCGGCCTCGAAAAGAGAAAGGGTGGCTTCGTTAGCATCTACGATCGAATGCAGGCGGCGCAGTTCGTCGATTAACCCCGGATTCGCTTCTATGTACGCATCGAGATCCGTAACGCCGCTTTCTCGCAGAGCGTCGATTCGCCGTTTGACCTCCGACCAGTCTTCTACAAGGACAGGGATTGGGGCGAGACGGAACAGCTCCTGAGGCACGGCTCCCGCAATGCCGGCAGCGTTGACGGGGTTCGGCATTGCTTGAGAGGAGGTCGTCGCAGCGGTCGGATCGATCGTGCTGGAGGGGCCATCGAGCGAAGCGGGCGGTCCAGGTTTGATCATCGCTGTATCTGGAAATACGACTGAACGGATTTCGAACCGATTCGAAGTTCTGCGCAGCCAACAGATAAGGTTGTGGCTGGTTCCTGTACTGTCTTCGACAATAACAGCACGAGGGCGCGATAGCCACTACACCATGGTATAAGCCGCTTTCGCTCTTGCTTAAAGCGTTAAACGCTGGTTTAGCCGACTCGAATGCGCCGTTGATCTTCCGAAGGTGGCCGACTGCTTGTAACGGCTGCTATGCGGCCTTCAGCGACTGCGCCGGGAGACCGAAGTCGACGCGGCGGGCGGTGATCGGCTGCCTCGCGCGCCGGCCACCGCCAGGAATGCATTGCGTCAGCGGTTACGCTTTTCGCTGTCCAGCTCAGTGAGCAACGCGGGTGCGTAACGTTCGCCAGCCGCTGCGCCTTTCGGCACCGCATGCTCTATGTCGGCGATGTCGTTCGCGTCGAGTTCGACGTCAAGCGCGCCGAGTGCCTCGTTCAGCCGCTCGCGCTTGCGGGCGCCGACGAGCGGCACGATATCGTTGCCTCGTGACGCGACCCAGGCAATCGCGAGCTGAGCGACAGTCACGCCCTTACGATCGGCGACGGCCCGCAATGCCTCGACGAGTGCAAGGTTATGTGCCGCATTTTCTCCCTGAAAACGAGGGCTGATCGCGCGAAAATCGTTCGTGCGCGTGCCCGCGTGCCAGTGCCCGCTAATGAGTCCGCGCGAGAGCACGCCATAGGCGGTAATGCCGATACCCAAGGCGCGGCAGGTCGGCAGGATCTCGTCCTCGATGCCCCTCGAAATCAGAGAGTATTCGATCTGCAGGTCGCTGATGGGATGGACGGCCGCCGCGCGACGGATCGATTCGGAACCGAGTTCGGACAGACCGATATGGCGCACATATCCCGCCTTTACCAGGTCCGCGATTGCCCCCACCGTGTCCTCAATCGGGACGCTGGGATCGAGTCGCGCGGGCCGATAGATATCCACATGGTCGACACCGAGCCGCTGCAGTGAATAAGCCAGGAAGTTGCGCACCGCCGCGGGACGGCCATCGTAGCCGTGCCAGCCTCGCGCGGGATCGCGCAACGCACCGAATTTCACGCTGATGATGGCCGAGTCCCGACGCGACGGCGCGATGCTCGACAGTGCGTCGCGAATGAGCAACTCATTGTGACCCATGCCGTAGAAGTCGCCGGTATCGAGCAGCGTGACGCCGGCTTCGAGCGCGGCGTGCAACGTGGCGATGCTTTCCGTGCGGTCGGCCGGTCCGTAAAAATCGGACATGCCCATGCAGCCGAGGCCGAGCGCCGACACCGTCGGGCCATGCCGGCCCAGGGTACGCGTTTTCATGTTGCGTTCTCCACAGTGAATGAGTAGTGTGTGCTTCAATCGCGCGACGCTGCCGCGCGCTGGGCTCGCGGTGCCCATTTTTCCTCGACGCGGCCTAGCTTCCAGACGGCAATCGACACGAGCCAGGTCGCGACGAACAAGCCGGCGATCGCAAAGCCAATCTTGTCCAGGTCCAGTTCGACGAGCCACGCGAATGCGCCGTGATGCAGATCGAGCCACTCCCGAAACAGGCCGAGTATTTCGAGCGTGCCAATCAGCAATGCCACGCCGATCGAGAGCGAGGTCACGACGATGTTGTAGTAGATCTTGCGCACGGGGCGCGAGAGCGCCCACCCATACGCGACGTTCATGAACGAGCCGTCGATCGTGTCGAACAGCAGCATTCCGGCAGCGAAGAGCACGGGCAGACACAACGTGGCGTACCACGGCAGGCCGGACGCCGCGCCGGAACCGGTGATCACGAGAAGCGCGATTTCGGTCGCCGTATCGAAGCCGAGGCCGAACAGCAAGCCTACGATATACATATGCGCGGACTTGCTGACGATTCGCATGAACGGTGCAAGCAGCCGGTTCAGGAAACCACGCCGTTCGCTTAGCGCATCGAGGGATGCTTCGTCGAAGTGTCCATGTCGAAGTTGCCTGAACAGCTTCACGATGTCGATCAGCGTAACCAGATTGAACGCAGCGATCAAATAGAGAAACGCGCCCGAAACACTAGTACCGACAACGCTGGTGAGCGCATGAAAGGCGGAATTCTCGCGATTGATGTATCCGGCAACGGAATGCACACCGAGCGCCAGTAGAAGGGTCAGCGCGAACACTATTGTCGAATGACCGAGCGAAAACCAGAAGCCGACCGATACTGCCGGCTTGCCCTCGCCGGCCAGCTTACGCGTCGTGTTGTCGATCGCGGCGATATGGTCCGCGTCGAACGCATGACGCATGCCTAGCGTGTAGGCGGTTAGGCCAACGCCGATGCCGAACGCCTTCGAACCCATGCTGAGATGCAATGGATCGACGAGCATGATCAGCGTGCCCCACCCGACAACGTGAAGTAGCGCGATGAAGACGAGCAGCGCAAGCAGCGTTGCGCCTTGGGCCGGCGTGGAGGGCAGTAATGCTATCGAGGGGCGAGCCTCGGAATGCTTCAGTCGGAAATCGGAGGGCATGGACGTCTCTCGCAAAGCGGCCGGAAAGTGCGAACCCGCGCGGGGCGGGTTCACACCGCGCGTCAGATCATGGGCACATACGGGAAGCTGGCGTTCGGCTTCCGGGATACGGATTCTTTGCCGATATGTTGGCTGACAGGCGTATTCGCCGCGATCGTGAACATGACGTCCGGCGCGTTGTCAGTCAATGAGCGGCCGTTCCAACTGGCCATGCCAAAGACTGCCCGGGTGCCGACCGTATAAGGCAGGATGTTCGGGAGGAAGCGATGTGCGACGGCGGTAGCGTATCCGTCCGGGTCTTCGGCCGTCCCATTGGCCTTGACCGCGCTTGCGACGGCCTTGATGATCGTTTCGCCGTACGTGGCGAAGTCGTTTGCCGGGTTGCCCGCGTTCAGCCGGTTACCGAGATCCTCGTTGAACTGCGTGAAGAGCGGATGGATCATCGGGAGGCCAACGCGGTTGATCGAGCGCCAGCCGCCCGCGTCAGTGGCCAGCGAGGCGACCGCCCACACGCCGATGCGATGGTCCGGCCCAGCCAGCGCGAGAAGTTCTGCATCGGGAATCTCGATGACGATCGAATACACAGTATGCCCGGCGAACAGGTTGCGAGCATCTTTCGGCGTCCATGCGCCCAGCTCGAGCGGTGTGCCATCCTGGAAGGCGTGGCCTACCGCGTGCAGTACGTCGGCCTCGATCCAGAACGGATCGCCTGCCT
Organism: Paraburkholderia sp. BR14320; assembly: GCF_040948665.1. Taxonomy (NCBI): domain Bacteria; kingdom Pseudomonadati; phylum Pseudomonadota; class Betaproteobacteria; order Burkholderiales; family Burkholderiaceae; genus Paraburkholderia; species Paraburkholderia sp. BR14320. The sequence continues at coordinate 214,571 of NZ_JBFPKG010000003.1, read as the reverse complement.
TGCCAGTCCACGCCCGCAGCCCGGACGCAGCGGTAACCACCGCTTCGGTGGCGCCTTCAACGACAACCTCTCCCGGTGCGTGCGGGTCCACCGCTTTGTCGCCGGCAATGCGGCGCAATATAAAGCGTTGCTTGCCCTGCGCTTCGCGGTCGCCAAACGTCAGGCGATATGTAATGTCCTCAACGGCATCCGCGTTCGTGTCAATCTTGAATTCGTACATGCCTTCCGGATGGTAGCCGGGAACCATGACCTCGCCCAAAAACGAATGACAGACGTTGATGACGAGCACCGTGCCAGTCTGCCCTCTGAAGCAGTAAAGGTCGGTGATATCCAGGCGAATATCCTGGCGCGCAATAGGGGAATCCAAATGGTGGGACATGGTTTTATCCTGTGGGTCGTGAGGGAATCTGGCGCGTTTGCGTTGTTCGTACTCGTGGCACCCGGGCAGACCCCGGCGAATACCGAAAGCAGCCGTCCAATACGCGATGGCGACGGGGATAGCGTGCCACTACCAGACCACGATCGCTGTCGAAGTCAACGGTCCTTTTTTGAAATCCGCACGGCAGCAGAAATACATTTGCGCGCTCCGTTTCGGGGCAGAGCAGCCGGCCGCCCCAAATGCGCGCCTGCCAGACTGACGTGGAAACAGTGCCGTACCCGGTGCGCATATGCGGAGCAATCAAAACTAATACGTAGATATAGTTGCCACACCGGGAGATATAGTGTTGACTGCGACGTTAGCCGTCTAGAATAGCTGGCAAGCGCCCCGCTCAAAACGCTGCCCGCACGAGGACCATTCGCTTGCCTCCCGCCATGATTGTCTCGGTCGTTGACGATGACGAAAGCGTGCGTCTCGCGACTGGCATGCTCTTGATGTCACTGGACTGTGATGTCCTGCTATTCGCGTCGGCTGCCGCGTTTCTCGACTCAGGCCGACTCGGTGATATTGATTGCGTGATTTCGGACGTGCAGATGCCCGGAATGGATGGCCTCGAAATGCAACGCAAGCTGATCGAAAAGAAGATTGCGCTTCCTATTATTTTTATCAGCGCTTTCGGTTCTGACGCGATGCGCAAGCAAGCTTTCGCCAACGGCGCGGTGTGCTTTCTCGACAAACCTGTAACTGGCGCCGACATACTCGCGTGCCTCGAAAAAATAGGCAAAAAAACATGAATCACGGCAGCATCAGGAGAGCGGGGCATGAGTTCACAGTATGACGAAACGGGGGAAGCGCTGAATCGGATCGTCTACGTTGTCGACGACGACGATTCGATGCGGGAGGCTCTGAGTACTCTGCTGCGATCCGTGGACCTGCCCGTCGCAGCGTTCTTGTCGGCGCGAGATTTCCTGGCGTTCGAGAAGCCAGAAGTACCGAGCTGTCTGATTCTCGACGTGCGCCTCAAAGGGCAGAGCGGACTTGCGGTGCAGGAGCAGATCGCTGCGAGCAACCTCCGTATTCCAATCATCTTTATGACCGCCCACGGCGACATTGCCATGACCGTCAAGGCAATGAAGGCAGGTGCGACCGACTTTCTTGCGAAGCCGTTTCGCGACCAGGACATGCTCGACGCCGTCGATCAGGCATTGGCAGCCGACGAAAAGCGTCGCAACATGGAGCGCGCCTCTTCGGCGCTCAGGAGATGCTACGAATCGCTTACTCCACGGGAGCGCGAAGTTATGGCGCTCGTCGCATCAGGCTTGCGTAACAAGCAGATTGCCGCGGAGATGGGACTCAGCGAAATCACCATCAAAATCCATCGCGGGCAGGCGATGCGGAAAATGGAGGCGAGCACGCTCGCCGACTTCGTACTGAAGGCCAAGGCACTTGGAATCGGAATCAGCCCCGACGAGAGCTGAGAATTTCGGCCACGCCAGTGGCATACACCATCGGTCCATCCCCTAGCGCCATCGTATAGCCCGGTTATGCCACGGCTCGATGGCCCGCGTCGACCCTAGTCCCTATACTTCCTCAGGCACGAAAGAGCGGCGCCTACGCTCGAGATCGTTCCGACTACTGGATGCTGGAGACCAGAGCGAAGCACGCGTTTGCTCGCAACCGACATGGGTCTCCCGGACTGCGAATAACGCGAGTCCGACGCAATTTCATCAGCAACGGTGCGAGGCGATAGCGCGGGCCTGTTCGTCGTTAGCGTCTTTTCCACAGTCCAGGAGCATGTCATGACAGAATCGATCAAAGTGGCGTTGGTGACCGGCGCTTCCGGTGGCATCGGTAAGGAAGTCGCTCTGCGCCTTGCAGAAGACGGATTCGCCATCGTAGCCAATTACGCTGGTAACCCAGCCCATGCGGATGAGTTGGTAACGGAAATCATTAGCCGTGGCAGTCGTGCGATCGCAGTGCCTGCCAACCTCGCCAATGCCGACGCAGTTGCAGACCTCTTTAGCCGCACGCTTTCCGAGTTTGGACGTCTGGACGCGGTCGTAAACTGCGCAGGCATCATGCCCCTCAAACCGATCGAGCCTGATGCGATCGAGATCTTCGATCGCGTAATCGACGTGAATCTGCGTGGCAGCTATCTTGTGATGGCTCACGCGGCGAAGCACTTGGGACCGGGCGGACGCATCGTGGCCTTCACGAGCAGCGTTATCGCCAAGTCGTTTCCAGGATATGGCGCGTATATCGCATCGAAGGCCGGTGTTGAGGGGCTCGTTCGGGTACTGGCTAATGAGATGCGCGGGAAGGGCATTACCGTGAACGCCGTGGCACCGGGCCCGGTTGCCACGGAGCTATTCCTCAAAGGAAAAACGGTGGAACAGATTCATCAGCTCGCGCAGCTTGCGCCGCTGCAGCGGCTCGGCGAGCCGGCGGATATCTCCGGCACCGTGTCGTTTCTGGTCGGCAAAGACGGCGAGTGGGTGAACGGACAGGTTCTGCGCGTGAATGGAGGCTTTGCCTAATCCGACGTGAATGCATCCCTTCGTGGCCGGTGCTCACCGGTCACTCGTGTGTTCTTGATGGCGGTCTCTGGACCGCCTTTTTTTTGCGCGAAGAACGCGAACCCGGCTCGAGAAAGCGAGCGAAAACATTTATATGTTGCGACAAATACCGAAGTATAGGTTCGAGATACAAATAGCCAGAAACTTCCCGAAAAATGAACCTAAAAATCAACCAATCGGTAATTGCATAGTACGTCAAGCCAGCAAAGCGGCCTCTCTGCTGTCGGCGGTATTAACCATACCAAACCGTATGGCCAATCGGCGAATCGATTGTAGGGCTAGTGGCGATTGGGCTTGTGGGCTACCTTTGAACCTGAAAAATTGCTCATCATCGCGCCGCTGTGAAAGACCGAGGCGGCCGGGAACGGAGATAAACCATGAGTAGCGTGCTCGAATGTCCTCAACCTGTAACCAGCGAGTTGCCTCTCGGAGCTCGCAGGCGAATCGATCAAGAAGATCGCTGGCGGAATCCCGAGGCAAGGCTTCAGCCCTCCCCCGATGTACTCGTCCAGCGATGGACCCACACGGAGAGCGCGCCGCTTGATGTCTCGAGCGACGGGCATCCGGCGTTGCACTGCATCGCGCTGAACTTGAAGTGCACGTCCCTGACGTTTGAATACGCTGGGCGCCCGGTGATTCGCGGGCGCGTGCCTGCGGGCGTCGCCCACGTGGCTGCCCCTGGGACGAGCGCAAGGGCTAGTTACTCGATGCAGGGTGACGTCCTGCACCTGTATGCATCCCAGAAGGCACTGGGCGAATGCTACGAAGACCTGTTCAATCGCGCACCAAACGGCGACCTCACGCTTGCTGGCGAGTGCCTGCTGCGGGATCCGGCGATCGAACGCCTGGGCCAAGCGCTCGCAGTCTCGCAGAGTAGCGACGCAGCCCTGGGCAAGATCTATATGGAAAGTGTGAGTCTCGCGATTGTTTCACGGCTTGTGAGCCGCCAATACGCGAAGCAGCCGCGCAATCAACGCACCAGCTCCGAATTGCCAAAATGGCGCATGACGCGCGTGATGGAATTTATCGATGCGAACCTTGCCGAGCCCATCGGTCTCGAGGAAATGGCGCAAAGTACGGGACTGACGCGCATGCACTTCGCGGCGCAATTTCGCGCTGCCTGCGGACTGCGTCCACACGAATATCTGTTGCGTCGTCGGATTGAACACGCCCAGTCTCTATTGCTCGAGACGCGACAGAACATGCTAGACATTGCGCTGAATTGCGGCTTTCGCTCACAGGCGCATTTCACCACGGTCTTCAAGCGCTTCGTCGGGGCGGCACCGCTTGCATGGAGAAAGAGAGTTCATGAGCATTGATAGCAACGTGCGGCAGTTCCTCTTGCACAGCGCGGAATATCTGTTCGGCTTATCGTGGGCGGAACGTGCGCCCGGAAACCGGATGCTTGAGTCGGAGTGGTCGCTTTTCAGCAGTCAAACAGACATAAAGGAATCAATATCATGGAATTGCACTCCAATGCTGTCGACCCGTGGCTGATGACTATCGGCCTGCTCGGATCAATGTCAGGTGAAACAGACGCGGACTACCTGGCCGCACCAGCCGTGGCGCCCGGGCTGAACCGCACGCCTGGAAATGCAGTGCGTTGCGTCACCATTCGCGTCGTGGAGCGGTCAACCGCAACCCGGGTAACGCTCGCGTGGCGAGATCCATTACGGTGCGCGTATGGAGATCAGGAGTGGTATCTGGCTCGCGCCCCCCGTTCAGGCGTATGTGCGGTGAGCGGCCGCGAGATCCGGCGCGGCGAGAATGTCTATCGGCCACGGCCTCGGAGGCCACAGCCACTCAATGCAGACGAGATGATCAGCATGGACGCATTGGACCACAGCGCGGACTGCTGATCGCTGGCATGCCACATCCCCGGCTGCGGTGCGCGGACGTGCAATTCCGACACAGGCTTTCTGATCGTCGAACAGTACGCCCGATCGAACTCCGATAATGCGCATGCGCAGCATTTTTGCGGTACATCGCCCGCCGAGCGCTGTGCCATTCACTAATCATGGTTTCAACTGGATAAGGAAATTTCAACATGAAGCTGACGCTGAAGGACAATACCGAACTCTTCTATAAGGATTGGGGCGCGGGCCGACCGGTCGTGTTTTCGCACGGTTGGCCGCTGAATTCGGACGCGTGGGACCCGCAGATGATCCATCTTGCGGAGCGGGGCTATCGTGTGATCGCGCACGACCGCCGCGGTCACGGGCGATCAAGCCAACCGTGGGACGGCAATGACATGGACCGCTATGCGGATGATCTCGCTGAATTGATCGAACACCTTGATCTGCGGGATGCGGTACTCGTCGGACACTCGACCGGCGGAGGGGAAGTGGCGCGCTATATCGGTCGTCACGGCGCGCATCGCGTAAGAAAGGCCGTGCTGGTTGCCGCCGTACCCCCGTTGATGCTCAAGACCGCAGCGAATCCGCTCGGCCTGCCCCTCGCCGTGTTTGACGATATTCGCCATGCTGTGCTCGCCAACCGCTCTCAATACTTCAAGGATCTGGCGATGCCATTCTATGGATTCAATCGCGACGGCGCGTCGGTATCGCAAGGGACGATAGACGCATTCTGGTACACAGGCATGCAGTGCTCGATCAAGAGCGCCTACGATTGCATTAAAGCGTTTTCGGAAACCGATTTCACCGACGACCTCGAAAAGATGACCATCCCCACGCTTGTTCTCCAGGGCGATGCGGACCAGATCGTGCCGCTTGAAGACTCCGGAAGCCTGTCCGTAAAGCGGTTGCCGAATGGCGTGCTGAAGGTGTACCCAGGCGCACCGCACGGCATGTGCACGACGCACGCGGAGATGGTCAACGCGGATCTGCTCGCATTCCTCAAAGACTGACGAACGCAGGGATCGCCTGCACGCGGATCGCGTGGAGGCCCGCGAGAGGAATGGCCATGGAATATGGAGATCCCGGATTCCCGGTAATCGAGAAGGCGGAAACCATGATGAATGCGCCGGTTCCCGGCCGCATTGCCGTTTCGTTGCGCACTCGCTGGAGCGGACGCCTCATCAAACTGATCGCACTTTGGGCGTTGATCGAACTGCCCGTAGAATACTGGGGCGCACAAGATATCGCAGAACGGTTTGCGCTGGGAATTTCCGCAGCGCTTTGGCTCGTTCTGTCCTTCTTTGCGCTCAGAGGGAGCGGGATCGCACGCAGCGCATTTGCCTTTCTCTGCGCGCTGAGCGTCGTCGCGATCGTACCAGCACTGCCCGCCGAGTACGCAACTTACAGACTCGCATTCTGGTTCTCTCTCATCGAGAGCGCGTTGAAAGGTGCGCTTTTCATCGGTCTTCTGACACGAAACATCGCGCAATCGGCATGATGTTCGGCGCGTTGCGGAGTCAGTAACCCAGGCTGCGGCCAATCCTATCGATTAGAGATTGACGCGCTTTTACGAACTATTCAGGGAGTGCTCGCTCATGTCTTCAGGCGTGGATGTTGATGTCTTTCACCTTTTGTCGAACAGCTACAGTAGGCTTATCGGCGAATCCCTGGTACCAGCGGGCTTGACAGGCGTAGAAGGCGCAACATGGCTCTACGAGACAGCGCCTTTTGCACTGCTTGCCCATGGCACACAGGCCGATCCAGTTTTTATGTACGGAAACCGGCGTGCCCAGACGATCTTTGGATACGACTGGAGCGAGATTACCGCGTTGCCATCGCGGCTTTCAGCTGGGTTCTCGGAGCGTAGTGAACGTGAGGCGTTTCTCGACAAAGTGAAGAGCGACGGCTTCGCCCGCGGATATCGTGGCGTGCGCGTCACGAAATCTGGTAAGCGTTTCTGGATCGAAGACGCGGTCGTGTGGCAATTGATCGACGATTCGGGCGCGTGTCGGGGTCAGGCGGCGATGATCCATCAAACAACACCTATTGACTAGCACTTCAACAGACCAATTCCGGCCAGATACCTCGGTACGCTGGCCGGTCTGTCACAGTGGTTTGCCTGCGGTCATTGGCTCAAGTGTGCGCGGATCTCTTCGCTGATTTGCTGCAATGCAGCTTGTGTCGACGGAACGTTGCGCAGCGCATTCAGAAAAACGAAGTCGTGGATGGTACCGTTGTAACGCACGGCGGTAACACTTACGCCGGATTCCTTGAGGCGACGCGCATAAGCTTCCCCGTCGTCGCGCAGCGGGTCGTTCTCGGCTGTGATGACGAGCGCTGGCGGTAGACCCGTGAGTTCTTGAGCACTAGCACGCAGCGGTGACACGTACGGATTTTCGCGTGTCTTCGCATCCGGTGCATACAGGTCCCACCCGTATTTCATGAAGTCGCGAGCAAGGAACCGGCCGGTCGCGTACTTCTCGTAGGAGTCTGTATTGACGCTTGCATTTGTGGCAGGAATCATCAGCACCTGGAAGCTGACCTTGGGGCCATTTCGATCCTTCGCCATCAGCGTGAGTGCGGCGGTCATGTCGCCGCCGACCGAGTTGCCGGCGATTGCGATGCGGGAGCCGTCGGCGCCGAAGTCGGCAGCGTGCTGCGATACCCACTCGAGGGCGGCGTAGGACTCGTCAAGTTGCGTCGGGAAGCGTGCGGTGGGAAGCGGCGTGTATTCGACGAATACGCCAACCTGGCCCGACCCGACGACGAGATCGCGCAACAAACGCTTGTGATTCTCGAAGTTGCCGACAATCCAGACGCCGCCGTGTATAAACAGAAGTACGCCCGGTTTGCCTTCCACATGGTTTGGCTTCATGATGTAAATCTTCACAGAGCGTCCATCTTCGTTGATCGTCTGTTCTGTCGTCGTGACCCCGGACATATCGACAGGCGTCTGATTCTGGATTTTCGTCAGGATGTCCTGCGGCTGGGGTTGCGGCAGCGTCCAAAACGGGCTGCTGTCTTTGTTTATCTGGTCGAGGAATTGGCGCACTTGTGGATCGATGTGCGGATCGGTCGCTGGGTTCGGGGCCAGTTGCGCGGACGCTTGGCTCGAGAGTAGGGCGGCCCCACAAACGGCGAGAGCCGTGACCATTTTTGCTTTTGCGATTGCGGTTTTCATTGGCGTTCCATGAAAGTAATTGACGCGTGGTTAATAGAGGAAATCAAACAGTTGTTTCACGTACCGAATAAGTGAAGCGGGGAAGCGGAAGATCGCGATTGAGGTTGCAAATCTAGAAGCCGAAATCGGATAACCCAGGATGACCGTCGGGACGCCTCCCCAGCGGCCAGTGAAATTTGCGATCGGTTTCCTTGATCGGCATGTCGTTGATGCAAGCTAGTCGACGTTGCATCAGGCCTTGGTCGTTAAACGCCCAGTTCTCGTTTCCGTAGGATCGGAACCAGTTGTTGGCATCGTCTCGCCATTCGTAGGCGAAGCGCACTGCGATACGGTTGCCATCAAACGCCCACACCTCCTTGATCAGTCGATATTCGAGTTCCCGGCTCCACTTGCGCGCTAGAAACTGGACTATCTCCTCTCGGCCGGTGACGAATTCGGCACGGTTGCGCCACTGACTGTCCACGGTGTAGGCGAGGGCGACCTTCTCCGGGTCCCGGCTGTTCCAGCCGTCCTCGGCCGCCCGTACTTTATGAGTTGCGCTTTCAAGCGTGAAAGGCGGAAAGGGTGGGCGCGATTCGTTGAGCGTCATGAGGTTTTCCAGTATGGATGACTGAGAAAGCCGGGGTGCGACCTCCCGCCGAAGCGAGGCGCGTTCGTTTTCACTACGCACCTCGCTACTGCGTCCCAGGCTGATACTTTTGTGGGGAATCACTGCGCGAGCCGCGACCTCAGCTCGCCGGCCATTGCCTTGATCGCGGCCTTGGTCGCTGCGTCGTTGGCCAGGGCATTCAGCAACCCGAAGTCATGAATCGTGCCGTCGTAGCGTACCGTTGCGGCCTCGACGCCGGCCGCGTCGAGCTTGCGTCCATACGCTTCACCTTCGTCGCGCAGCACGTCGAACTCGGCCACCTCGATCATCGCCGGCGGCAACCCCTTCAACTGGTCAATCGTTGCCCGAAGCGGCGAAGCATAGATCTCGCTGCGCTGCGCTTCCTCCTTCGTGTAAGCGTCCCAGAACCATTTCATCATCGGACGTGTCAGGAAATAGCCATGCTGATATGCGTCGTACGACCCGTCGTTAAAGTCGTGGTTGGTCACCGGCCAAAGCAGCCCCTGGAAGCGGATCGCTGGCGCGCCCTTGTTCTTCGCCATCAGAGACACGACCGCCGCCATGTTGCCGCCGACGCTGTTGCCGACCACTGCGAGCCGGCTGCCGTCCACCCCGATTTCGCTGCCATGCGCGGCCACCCATTTCGTCGCTGCATAAGCCTGGTTGATTGCAACCGGGTAGTGCGCTTCGGGCGACGGCGTGTAATTCACGAACACGGCCACCGCACCCGACTGCACGACAAGGTCGCGAACCAACCGTTCATGCGTCGGGAAATCGCCGAGAATCCAGCCGCCGCCATGGAAGAACATGAACACCGGCAGCGAACCGATTGCACCTTGCGGACGCACGATGGTCACCGGAACACTGATACCGTCCTGCTCGATCGTTCGCTCGGATACGTCGATGCCGGACAGGTCGACTTTCACGCTGTTTTGTGCGTCAGTCAGCACCTGCCGCGCCTTCTCGGGTGTGAGCGTTTCGAGGCCGGGGCCCTTCTGACTGTTCAGTGCGTCGAGGAAATGCGTTGTGGCGGCGTCGGGTGTCGCACTCGTGGTTGGACCAACAGCAAAAGATGTAGTCGATGCAACGATGGCGGCGGCAATCAGCAAGGGTTTATGAATCTTCACGAGAGATCCTCTTGTTCTGTTTAGGTTGAGGGGTCGATGGACGTGGGGTTCAAGTGTTGTCGAAATTACCTACGGTCTTACGTGTGGTGCAAGAACAGTTGGCCTACAAGGTCCACCGACGGTTACATCTTCCTCTGCGCGCGACGTGCGGGTGTTTACGCGTGATTCTTTTTTGCGAATAAGAACGACGATTGCGCATCGTGCGTCTGTAAAACCGGAACAATTGCGGTTGCGAAACACCGTGCGATTTAGAAAGAAAATTCGCTGCTCACTCGTTACGATCGGCAGCGCTTCGCCCATCGTTACTCACAAAATGGGTGGTGGAAAGTGATGACGCACGCGAGAAGTTCATTCGCGGTTTTATAGTGACCTCGTGGAGGCTGATGCAGACATTCTGTGGGGCACCGCAGAAGAGGATATGACTGCGTTGCTTGAAACATATACGACGTTCCGATGGGACGACGTCGCGCCAATCTACATTAGGCGTGCCGTAATTGCAGTAAAGAAGGGAAATCCGAAGAACATTCGCAGCTTTAATGATCTGCTCAAGGATGGTGTCCGTATCGTTGTCACGGAAGGCGCCGGCGTGCACAGAACGAAAATCGCTTAAGAGCAATGTATGGCACGGGCGCACCATTGCGCACTGGCGTGAGCTGGAGCCGTGAGCTGAATTTCGAACGATATAGATCTTGCATGACTTATGGACAGAGGTTGCGTAGCCGTGCAAATACGCAAGCATGTGATCGTAAGTGCAGGCAAATTGTCGCCTTGTGCAACGCAGAACCAAACCCAGCCTTCGAAAACCGGGCCGCGAGGCGGACGTACCTTACGGCATCATCGTCAGCCCCGGCGTGTATTGACTCAGCCAGGGGACCGAACATGATCGACCAGTATTTAGATGACCCGCCAGAAACTGTGCTCAGGACGAGTTCATTTTTCTTACAAACTCCCATGATTGTTTCCATAGTCGATGACGACGAGCATGTACGGCTTGCCACCTGCAATCTCTTGAGGTCACTGGGATGTGACGTCCGCGCGTATTCTTCAGCTGAGGCATTCCTGGACTCCGGGCGTCTTGGCGATGTGGGTTGCGTGATATCTGACGTACAAATGCCCGGAATGGGTGGTATAGAAATGCAGCGCAAGCTAAACGAAATGAACGCCGCGTTACCGATTATCTTTTTTAGCGCGTTTGATTCACATGCCACACGTACAGAGGCGCTCGACAACGGGGCACTGTGCTTTCTCGACAAGCCACTGAATGGTGATGCGGTGCTGGCATGCCTCGAAGGGCTAGGCCACACTCGTTGAATATCAATATCCATTTGCGCGATTCACGATTGCCTGTCGCGATCGCCTGGAGCAGATTTTCTTTAACTGGACTTATCTGTCGGCAACATCTCTGCCCATGAATGTTTTTGACAGTGAGCACGCCTCACGGCCGTATCGACACATGGACGTATGTATTCTGCTGATCGCGGCATTGGTGGCGGTCGCGGTATTCATGATCGACGCATTTACGGCGCTCGATATTGCAGTGGCGGTGTTCTATGTGGTGGTCCTACTGCTCGTTGCATCTACTGGTTCGCGCGCGGCCGTGCTCAGCACGGGGGCAGCGGTCGCGATCCTTACGCTGGCTGGGTTCGGATTTTCGCACGATACCGATTATTCCTGGGATGCAGTTGCACGCTGCGTCGTTAGCTTGGTTGCTATCGGCACGACATCGCTCCTTTCGCTTCGCAATCTTACGAACACGGCACAGCTGCGTGAACTGATCGACTTGCTCAACCTGACGCACGACGCCATATTCGTCTACGACCTGAGCGGATCGATCACGTTTTGGAATCACGGCGCCGAGACGCTTTATGGCTGGCCCGCGGAGCATGCAATCGGCCAGCACATCGACAAACTGACGCAAACGCGTTTCCCAAATTCAGAGACCGAGATCTACGCTGCACTGGTAGATCGCGGACATTGGGCCGGCGAATTGCAACGCGTGTGCCGTGATGGCCGCCACGTTACCGTTGTGAGCCGTATCGCACTTTGGCGCGACGCGAAGGGAAAGCCAAGGGCGATCCTTGCGACGAATAACGATGTAACGCTGCATAAACGTATGGAAATGGCCCTCAGCCAACGACAACAGGAGTTGCGTGCGGCGATCGACACGATTCCGGGAATGGTTTGGAGCGCATCAAACGAAGGGGAAGTAGTGTTCGTCAACCGACGTTGGGAGGAGTCGGGTATGGACACGGGAACTCAAGGCGCGGACCTATGGCAGGCAATCGTGCATCCCGACGATCTGGATCGCATGCGTTGGGACTGGCAAATATCCGTGGCTTCTGGGCGCGCTCTCGACAACGTTTCGCGCGTGCGGCAACGCGATGGAGACTATCGCTGGATGCATATCGCGGCAGAGCCCCAATACGACGCTGGCGGTGCCGTGCGACGCTGGTATGGCGTGAACACTGATATCGAGGCGCGCAAGATTGCTGAGGAGGCCTTGATGCGCAGTGAGGCATTCCTCGTCGATGCTCAGCGCTTGAGCAAAACAGGCAGCATTGGCATTTCGCCGGTGAACGGCGAGATGCTCTGGTCAAGCGAGGCCTATCGCATCTTCGGGTATGAGCAGCGCCCCGAGATCGAACCGAGTCTGGAACTGATCCTCGCGCGTACTCATCCTGACGACCGCGCAAAAGTCGAAGCCGCCCACCAATACAGCGATGCAATCGCACCGCTCATCGACATCGAATATCGCTTACTGTTGCCAGGCGGCTTGCTCAAGTACGTGCACTACGTAGCTCATCTCGGACCACCCGCCTCAACCGATCTTGCTTATGTCGGTGCACTGATGGATATCACCGACGGACGTCAGACCCAGGAAGCACTTGCGCGCTCTATGGCGGAGCTTGCGCATGTCACGCGTATGACTACGCTCGGCGAGCTCGCGGCTTCGATAGCGCACGAAGTGACACAGCCCATTGCCGCTGTGGTCACTTCAGGCGATGCGGCTTTGCGATGGCTCCGGCGCGATCGGCCAAAGCTAGACGAGGTGGAGCGCTCGGTCGGTCAGATGATCAAATCGGTAAAACGCGCCAACGAGATCGTGCGGCAGATTCGCGCGATGGCACAAAAACGACCGGCACCGCGTCGCGAAGTATTTTTGGACGATGCGGTGGACGGGATGGTGCAGTTGATGGCGCCGGAGTTTCAGCGTCAGGGCGTGCAATGCGAGGTTCACCGTCCGATCGAAAGACCGCGCTTGCTCGCTGACGAAGTGCAACTACAGCAGGTCGTCATCAATCTGCTGATGAACGCCATGCAAGCAATGTCAGGGCTTGAGAACGGACCTCGGCTGATCCGCATCTGTACAGAGGTGCTGGAGGGACGCGAGGTTCGGCTCAGCATTCAGGACAGCGGTCCCGGGATCGCTTTTGAAGACCGCGAACAGCTTTTCCGTCCGTTCTTCACGACCAAGGCGAACGGTATGGGCATGGGTCTTTCCATTTGCCGTTCAATCGTGGAAGCTCACGGCGGGAACATCGGCGCCGACGTTGCGTCCGTAGTGGGCGCTGTCTTCCGCATCACGCTGCCGCTATATACCGGACCAGAGGAGAGTGGGGGTGCGGCCGCGATGAACGGCGCACTCAGCGGAACCGCGCGATGAGGGGCTCTTGCAAAATTGCTGAAGCCAGTCCCAGGCGCACCGGTCGTCCGGTGTCTTCGTCCACTGAACAGTACATCAGAAAATGACGCGATCCTCAGTACCGCCGTTTCCGCAAGCCGTCTTCTCGCCGGTCGCGCGCAACGCAATTTTCATCGTCGCGACCATCAACGATGACGCCGTGAGCCGGGCCAACGTGCGCGCCTGGTGCGCCGATGTCGCGACTCTCACGCGCGCCATCGGCAAGCGTGTGCCATCAGGCAATCTCACATGCGTCGTTGGGTTCGGCTCGCATGCGTGGGACGCGCTTTTCGGTGCGCCTCGTCCGGCTGAACTCCACCCGTTCCGCGAATTCGGCGCCGGTGGGCGTGTAGCGATGGCGACACCGGGGGACCTGCTCCTGCACATTCGTGCCAACCACATGGACCTCTGCTTCGAACTCGCCACAGAATTGATGGCCCGCCTCGAAAGAGCGGCGACGACCGTGGATGAAGTCCATGGCTTTCGCAACTTCGATATGCGCGCAATGATCGGCTTCGTCGACGGCACGGAAAATCCGGTCGGTGAAGAGGCCGTGCATTTCACGGTGATCGGCGACACAGACCCGAACTTCGTGGGCGGCAGCTACGTGCTCGTGCAGAAGTACCTCCACGACATGAGACGCTGGGGTGCGCTGTCAGTAGAAGCGCAGGAGCACATCATCGGCCGCACGAAGCTCCGGGACATCGAGCTGAACGATTCGGTGAAGCCGAGCTGGTCGCATAGTTCCCTGACGACGCTCGAAGACGCCAACGGGGACGAGATCAAGATTCTCCGGGACAACATGCCGTTCGGCAGGCCCGGCTTTGGCGAATTCGGCACGTATTTCATCGGCTATGCACGCTCGCCGCAGCCCATCGAACAGATGCTGGAAAACATGTTCGTCGGCCGACCGGCTGGCAACTACGACCGCCTGCTCGACTTCAGCCGCGCCGTGACGGGCGGACTGTTCTTCGTGCCGTCCGAGCCTCTGCTCAAGGCGCTTGCCGAGCGCGAACCAGGAATCGCTCACACCATCACCGTTGCGTCCGCATCCTCCCGGGACACTGCGGACGCGCAGACAACCCAGAACATGCCGTCCGGCGACGGCTCCCTTGCCATCAGATCACTCAAAGGAGCACCAAGGTATGAATAATCTCCACCGCGAGCTGGCGCCCATCTCCAGCGCGGCCTGGTCGCAGATCGAAGATGAAGTCGCGCGCACGTTCAAGCGCCTGGTCGCAGGCCGCCGAGTCGTAGACGTTACGGGATTGGGCGGCGCCGATCTGGCAGGCGTCGGCACGGGGCATCAGAACGGCATCGAGGCGCCGCTCGAAGGAATTCGCGCGAGCCAACGCGAAGTCAAACCGCTCGTCGAGCTGCGGGTGCCTTTCGCGCTGTCACGCCACGCTGTCGACGACGTCGAACGCGGCGCTGAAGGCTCCGACTGGCAGCCCGCTAAGGACGCGGCCACGCGGCTCGCGTTTGCGGAAGACCGCGCGATCTTCGACGGCTACCGGGCCGCGCAGATCACAGGCATCCGCGAAGCTGCGTCGAACCAGGCGCTGCTTCTGCCCACTGACGCCGCAGGCTATCCGGGCGTGATCGCGAAGGCGCTCGAAGAACTGCGCCTTCAGGGCGTGGATGGACCGTATGCGTTGGTCCTTGGCACGAACGCCTATACAACCGTGAGCGAGGCTAACGAGCAAGGCTATCCTCTGCTCGAGCATATTCGTCGCTTCGTCAGCGGCGAGATCATCTGGGCACCGGCCATCGCTGGGGGCTGTATCCTCAGCACACGCGGTGGCGATTTCGCGCTCCACCTTGGGCAGGATGTGTCGATTGGTTATTTGAGCCATGATGACCAAACCGTGCACCTCTATTTACAGGAGAGCTTCACGTTCCTGCTTCAGACGTCCGAGGCCTGCGTAACGGTTCGGTCGGAATAGACGTGTTTGAAATGGGTTGGGGGAGACGGCCGCACCGGAGCGGCCCCGTATGCGACCGCTTCATCCGTGCTACTGGCGCTCTGCGACGTCCTGCGTCTGGACCTGGGCGAGCCGGCGATCGGCGTTTTATCCGTGAGGTCTTCTCGTGCGCCGGCATCCCGGCACTAGCGAGAGCCCCCTTACGATTCAGGTCCAGTCTTTAAAGTCCCCGCGCAGATGCCGAACCGCGGGCGAGTGTTGCAGGCGAAGGAAGCGCTTATGCGCGATCGTCGATGAGGGCACGATCCTTGAAGACGGCATCGCGATTGTTGAGGTGGTCGCCGCTGACGGAGCACCGGCACCCAGCGCGACTTCCTCCAGAGGAAGTTGTGTTTGGAGGCCGATCTGCAATGCCACCGACCTGAGCCCCGGTCCGACCGCTATCGAACCGGCAATGGCAATGCACATTCCAATCGCGACTGTTGCAGGGTTGAGCAAGGTTCTGCGCGCGGTCTTCGGGTATCCATTCACGGTGTGCCTCCACGGCGATGTTAGACAAGTTGTGCCGCATCCGACCGGGCGCGGAAGCGTGCGATTGCGCTGCCTGAGCAAGTTCCGAGTCGCCCAACGACGTGACTTCCCGGACCGGCGGAGGCGAATCGAGGGCTATTCTCAACATTCTGTCCAAAGCACGATTGCACCGTGAGTACAATTTTCGTTAATTGCACGGGCAATGAAGACTCGGCAGATTCGGGACAAAAACGATAGTAGGCGGGCGTGGAATCAAGTGAGCCAGGGCACTCGTGCATCAGGAACAATCGAGCGCTTACAATCCACCCAACACACTGAAACTTCGACGGCGATGCGAATTCTCGTAATTGAAGACGAGGCGAAAACTGGCGCCTACCTGAAGAAGGGCTTAGAGGAATCCGGCTATGCGGTCGACATTGCCGCGGACGGCGCGGAAGGCCTGATTCTCGCAAAGGAATCGGAGTACGACGTGATCGTGCTCGACGTGATGCTGCCTTCCATCGACGGCTGGACGGTGCTCAAGACACTACGCGCCACGCAAACCACGCCCGTGCTGTTCCTCACAGCGCGCGACGACGTAAGCGACAGAGTAAAGGGCCTGGAGCTGGGCGCCGATGACTACCTGGTGAAGCCGTTCGCGTTCGTCGAACTGCTCGCGCGAGTGCGCACCCTCGCAAGACGCGGTCCGCCGCGAGAGAACGACGTGCTGACGCTCGGCGATCTCGAAGTCGACGTTACGCGCCGGCGGGTGAAGCGCGGCGGCAAGCGCATCGACCTCACGCCGAAGGAGTTCTCACTGCTGCAACTGCTAGTGCGCCGCCAGGGTGAAGTGCTCACTCGCACGCAGATTGCGTCGTACGTGTGGGACATGAACTTCGATAGCGACACCAACGTCGTCGAAGTGGCCATTCGCCGCCTGCGCGGCAAAGTGGACGACGAATATCCGGTCAAGCTGATTCACACGGTGCGCGGCGTAGGCTACGTGGCCGAAATCAGAGAGTCCGCCTGATGGCCGCTCGTTCGCTGACCGCCACGCTTGCGCTGTGTTTCGCGGGCACGACGCTGGCGGTGTTCGCGCTAGTGGGCAGCACGCTCTATTTCACGCTCGGCCGCGAGGTCAAGCGGCAGGACGATCTGGACATCGTCCTGATCGCGCGGCATACGCGCCGCCTCGCACAGGAGCTGCACAGCGCGCAGGAGGTGCGCGAGCACGCCGACCGGCTGACGAGTCAGGTGCTGGGCGATGCCGCGCTATCCATGAAAATACTCGACGCGGCGGGCGCGAAGCTGGTGGAGCACAACATGCAAGGCATCGCCGATGCCGGTTTTCCGCAGGCCATCCTCGCACGGCGTCTGGGCTCGGCACAACGGATTACCGAAGGCGACATCGTGGATTGGCGCAACGCGCGCGGCGTTCCGGTGCGTGGACTCGCCGCGCAAGCGGCGCTCACCGACGGGACGCCAGTGACGATCGTCATCGCGCGCGACATGACCGATCGCTGGCTGCTGCTCGATCGTTATCGCGAGCGGCTTTACGTGTTCGGCTTCGCGGGCATGGCGCTCGCCTTCCTGATGAGCTGGCTGCTCGTGCGCGAGTCGCTGCGTCCTCTGCGCGAAATGGCGGCACGCGCTGCCACGGTCACGGTCGACCGGCTCGATACGCCTATCGAAGTCGAGCACGCGCCTAGCGAGCTGCAAGCGCTGGCGAAATCGCTGAACGCGATGCTCGACCGTCTGCACGGCGGCTTCGAGCGCATGTCGCAATACACGGCCGACCTCGCGCACGACATGCGCACGCCGCTCGGCAACCTGCGGGGCGCGACCGAAGTCGCGCTGACGCGCCCGCGCAGCACGGCCGAATACGAGGCGCTGCTCGAATCGAATCTGGAAGAGTGCGACCGGCTTTCGCGCATGATCGAGAGCGTGATATTCCTCGCGCGCGCGGAGCACCCGCAGTTCATGACGACGCTCGCGGAGTTCGACGCCGAGGAGGCGCTCGCGCAGATCGCCGACTATTTCGAAGGTCTCGCCGATGACGCGGGCGTCCGGGTTCGCGTTGAGGGCCGGGGGCGCCTGCGTGCGGATAAGGAGTTGTTCAGGCGCGCCGTTGGCAATCTGCTCGCCAATGCGCTGCGCTACACGCCGCGCGGCGGTGAGATCACGCTGGGCGTGCGCGAGACGCCAACCGCGGTCGAGGTGACGGTGACGAATCCGGGCGCGCCGATCGACGCTGAGTTATTGGAGCGCATTTTCGACCGCTTCTATCGCGCCGACGCCTCGCGGCGCAACGAACCGGGCACGGGCGCTTCGGCAGGGCTCGGGCTCGCCATCGTTCGCACGATCATGGGCCTGCACGGTGGCTCGGCACGCGCGGAAAGCGATCAGGCAGGCACGCGATTCATTTTGATGTTTGCGCGGCCATAGCCTTTGCGCCCAGGTTGGCCAAAGACGCGCGGTCCCATCCGCCACCCAGTGCCTCGAGCAGATGCACGCTCGCATCGAGCCGTCGCCCGGCGATTTGCTCTTCGTTGCGCTCATTCGCGAGCGCGATGGTCTGGGCCGTCACCACGTCGAGATAGTCCACCGCGCCGGCCTGATAGCGATTGGTCGTCAGCTTGAGCGACAGTTGCGCGGCAGCCGTTGCGCGCTGCTGGCTGTCGGCTTCGTTGGCTAGCGTGTTCAGCGCGCTCAGGCTGTCTTCGACCTGCTGGAACGCCGTCAGCACGGTTTGCCGGTAGCCGGCCACCGCCGCGTCGTATTGCGCGTTCGCGCCTTTGAGCGTGGCATTGTGACGGCCGCCGTCGAAGATCGTGCCCGCGAGTTGCGAGCCGAGCGACCAGAAGAGACTGGGCGCCGTAAGCCACGGCGCGAAGAAGGTGCTTTCCAGGCCGGCCGAGGCGGACAGCGTGAGGTCCGGATAGAACGCAGCATGCGCCTCGCCGATTCTCGCATTCGCGGCCGCCACGCGCCGCTCGGCGGCGGCAATGTCGGGGCGCCGTTCGAGCAGCGCCGAGGGCAGGCCGGCGGGAATCGACGGCACGACGACCGGTTCGACTTGCGCTGGCAGCGCGAACGACGAGGCGGGCACGCCGATCAGCGTGGCGATAGCGTGCTGGCGCTGCGCGCGTTGCACGTCGACGTCGCTGTCCGCCGTGCGTGCGCTTTCGAGTTGCGTTTGCGCCTGTGCGACAGCCGAGGCGTCGATCGCGCCGTCGGCGAGCTGCTGTTGCACAATGCGCAGCGCGGCGGCGTATGCCGTGACGGTGCCGTCGAGGAGTCTTTTCTCGCGATCCAGCGTGCGCAACGCGAAGTAGTCCGCGGCAAGCTGGGTCGCGACCGACAGGCGCACCGACTCGACATCCGCGGCGCTTGCCTGCGCGTTGGCGTGGGCCTCGACGGTGGCGTCCTTCACACGTCCGAACAGATCCGGCTCCCAGCTAGCCGCAACGCCCGTCGAATAATCGGGCACCGTCTTGCCAGCGAGCGAATGGTCGACCAGATTCTGCGAGGTGCGGTAACGCTGCGCCGCCACACCGGCCGTGATGGTAGGTGTATAGCCCGCGCGCTGGTAATCGATCATGGCACGCGCGGCCTGCAGGTTGGCGACGGCCTCGCGCACGGTCTGGTTCGACACGTCGACGCGCGCTTCAAGCGCGTCGAGTTCGCTGTCGCCGAAAAGCGTCCACCACGCGCCGCGCGGGTTGGCATCGGAGGCGACCGTCCAGCCGGAGGCTGCCGATTGCGCCGCAAAGTGCGCGGGCACCTCGAACGACGGCGCGTGGTAATGCGGCAACGTGGTGCATGCCGCGAGCGAGGCCACCGTGCATGCAGCGACGATTCTGCGCAGTGACGTGAGAGGGCTGTCGAACATGATGGATCTCTCCGTCTAAGCTTTGCCGCCCGGAGCGGCCGTTGCCGCCACGCGCACGCTTTGGCCGTCGGCGATCGCGTCGCCGGGGTTGTTGATCACGCGATCGGTCGCCGTGAGCCCCGTTGCGACCTCGACGTAGGTGCCGAAGTCGCGGCCGATGGTGACCTTGCGAAGCTGCACCTTGTCGTGGGCGTCCACCACCGCGACCGTGACGCCGTCCGGGCGAAACAGCAGCGCGCTCACGGGCAGTTCGAGCGCGGGCGTCGCCGTGGTGAGCGACAGATGCACCTGCGCATAGGCGCCGGGCATCAACGCGCCGTCGCGGTCATCAATATCGACTTCCACGCGCAACGTGCGGCTCACCGGGTCGATCACGTTCGAGCTGCGCGCGACGCTCGCCTCGAAGCGGCGGCCCGGATACTGTTGCGTCGTCACCGACACCGCTGTTCCGGCGCCGACGAGGCTAGCGTCGTCCTGGGGAGCGTCGACGTAGATGCGCAGCCGGTCGGTCTGGGCGATGTGGAACAGCTCGCCCGGCATCGTGGCGAGGCCGGGTGTGCCACCCGCCGTGACGAGCGCACCCACCTGCACGTTGCGCGCAGTGATCACGCCATCGAAGGGTGCCGTCACCTTCTGGTATGAAACGAGCTCCTGCAGCCGCGCCACGTTGGCCTGCGCCGCCTGCAACGTGGCGAGCTTGGCCGCGGCGTCGCTGGATTTTGCCTGCGCGTCCTGCTGCGAAACCGATTGCGTCTGCAGCATCGTTTGCCAGCGCTGTGCGGTGGTGCTCGCAAAGCGATAGTTCGCCTCGGCCGTCGCTTCGTCGGCACGCGCCTGCTGGAGTTGCGCGTCGAGTTCCGGCGTGTCGATCTGGGCGAGCGTCTGGCCGGCTTTGACGTGCGCGCCGATGTCCGTGTACCAGTGCTGGACGTAACCACTCGTGCGCGCGTAGACCGATGCGTCGGCCCAGGAAGTGACCGAGCCGGGCAGCAACAGGTCTTGCGTCGACGGCGCGCGCGTCGCGGTGACGGTCGACACCACCAGCTCACGTTGCGCTGCGACCTGATGCTTCTGCGCCGTGCGGGCTTCGAGGCGCGGCGCGATGCCGGCGGTGAGTAACACGCCGGCAACACAGGCGAGGCCGATGGCGATCGTGGTTCCCCGTGCGGCGAAACTGGCGCGGGCGGGGTGCTGTGCTTCGGCGTCGCGAGGCTCGGGCGGAAGTTGCGGATTCATATTCGGTCCTTATTCAACGAAGGTGGTAGCGCAGGCGCGTGCATCGTCGCTGGCGTCGCGCGTGGCGCGGCGCTTCGCGAGCCAGCTGTGCACCATGCCGAAGATCACCGGCACGAACACGAGCGTCGACAGCGTGCCGATGGCGAGGCCGCCGATCACTGCGCGCCCGAGCGGTGCGTTCTGCTCGCCGCCGTCACCGAGGCCGAGCGCCATCGGCAACATGCCGATCAGCATCGCGAGCGCCGTCATCAGCACCGGGCGAAAGCGATTGAAGCCCGCGTCCAGCGCGGCGGCGAGCGGCGCCATACCGGCGGCGAGCGACTCGCGCGCCGTATTGATGACGAGAATGCTGTTGGCCGTCGCGATGCCCATGCACAGGATCGTGCCTGTCAGCGCTGGCACGCTGAGCGTGGTTTGCGTGACGAACAACATCCACGCAATACCGGCCAGCGAGCCCGGCAGGCCGCTGACGATGATCAGCGGATCGAGCCACGACTGGAAGTTCACGACCATCAGCAGATAGACGAGCGCAATCGCGAACACGAGGCCCGCGGCGAGGCCGCTGAACGACGTGTTCATCGACTGCACCTGGCCGCGCACCACGATCGACGAGCCGGGCGGCAACTGCGTGCGCGCGGCATCGACGAGGCGGTTCACGTCCGAGGCGACGCCGCCGAGGTCGCGCCCTTGCGTTGACGCAAAGATGTCGAGCACGGGCTGCACGTTGTAGTGCGAGACGACGGCCTGCTGCGAACTTCGCGAGACGGTTCCCAGCAAGCCCAACTGGTTCTGCGGATTGACCGACGCCGATGGCGTGGTCAACGGAACATTGGCGAGTGTTTGCAGCGAATTGATGTCGTATTGCGGCACCTCCGCAATCAGCGGATAGCTGACGCCGTTGTTCGGATCGAGCCAGAAGTTTGGCGAGGTCTGCGAGCTGCCGGACAGCGCGATCAGCAGGTTCTGGGCAACGTCGTGCTGCGTGAGGCCGGCTTGCATGGCCTTGGTGCGATCGACGTTCACGTTGATC
Source organism: Paraburkholderia sp. BR14320 (assembly GCF_040948665.1). Lineage (NCBI taxonomy): Bacteria > Pseudomonadati > Pseudomonadota > Betaproteobacteria > Burkholderiales > Burkholderiaceae > Paraburkholderia > Paraburkholderia sp. BR14320. The sequence continues at coordinate 192,567 of NZ_JBFPKG010000003.1, read as the reverse complement.
GTCGGCTCGTCGCCGGGCTGCTGGATGCGCGCATCGACGAGCCCGCGCACGCCGCGCATCTGATCGAGCAGGCGGTTGGCAACCTGCCGGTTCTGCGCGAGCTTGTTGCCGACGATCTGCACGTCGATCGGCGCGGGCAGGCCGAAGTTCAGGATCTGGCTCACGATGTCGGCGGGCAGGAACGCGAAGGTCACGCCCGGAAACGCGGTGTCGAGCACATTGCGCAGCTTCGCCACGTATTGCGCGGTGGGCTTGTGCTTCGGCTCGAGGGTGACGAGGATGTCCGAGTCTTCGGGGCCGATGGGGTCCGACGAATCGTAAGTGAGGTTGATGCCACTGACCGGCACGCCGATGTTATCGAGCACCGCGGCCTGTTCCGCTGGCGGAATGACGCTGCGGATTTTCGCTTCGACCTCATCGGTGATGCGGGCCGTTTCCTCGATGCGGGTGCCCGTGGGCGCGCGCACATGCAGGCGGATCTCGCCGGTATCGACTGCCGGGAAGAAATCGCGCCCGGTGAAAGGCAACAACGCGAGCGAGCCCACACAGAGCCCGAGCCATAGCACGACGAACCGCCAGCGCTGCGCGATGGCTGCCTGCAAGACCGCGCGATAGCGGCTGCGCATGGCCTCGAAGCGCTTTTCGAAGCCCGCCTGGAAGCGCGTCAACGCACCGCCTATGCCGCGCGCGGGTACGGTGTTCCGTGAGCGCGCACGCAGCAGATACATTGCGAGCGTGGGAATCAGCGTGCGCGAGAAGAAGTACGAGGCGCACATCGCGAACACCACGGCTTCGGCCAGCGGCACGAACAGATAACGCGCGACGCCGGAAAGCAGAAACATCGGCACGAACACGATGCAGATCGACAGCGTCGAGACGAAGGTCGGCACCGCGATCTCGCCTGAGCCGTTGAGGATCGCGTCGTGCAGCGGGGCACCGCGTTCGAGATGGTGCGTGATGTTCTCGATCGCGACCGTGGCGTCGTCGACGAGGATGCCGACGGCAAGCGCGAGGCCGCCGAGCGTCATGATGTTAATCGTTTCGCCGAGCGCCGCAAGCGCGATGAGCGAAGTGAGCACGGCAAGCGGAATCGTCACGGCAATGATGAGCGTGGCGCGCCAGCTGCCGAGAAACAGCAGGATCATCGCGGCGGTCAGGCCCGCCGCAATGAGCGCCTCGCGCACGACACCCGTGATCGCGGATTTGACGAACACCGACTGATCGCCGAGCGGCGCGATCTTCAACGCATGAGGCAGACCCGCCGCGATCTTCGGCAGCATGGCCTTGACCTGGCCGATGATCGTGAGCGTCGAGGCGCTGCCGGTTTTCTCCACGGTAAGAAGCGCCGCGCGCTTGCCGTCGGCGCGCACGATATTGGTTTGCGGCGCGTAACCGTCGATCACGTGTGCGACATCGCGCACGTACACCACACCGCCGTTGACGGTCTTGATTGGCAGATCGTTGAGCACGGCCACCGTTTGCGTGCTGCCATTCATTTCGACGTTGTACTCGCGCGAACCGATCTTCGCGGTGCCGCCTGGCAGGATCAGATTCTGCGCGTTCACCGCGTTGACGACGTCGATGGGCGCGAGCCCCTTCGCCTGAAGCGCCTTCGGGTCGAGTTGCACCATGATCTGCCGGATCTTGCCGCCATAGGGCAGCGGCACGGCCGCGCCTTGCACCGTCGCAAGCTGCGTTCGAATGAAGCTGTTGCCGAGATCGTAAAGCGTCTGCTCGGGCAAGGTCGTGCTCGACAGACCCAATTGCAGCACCGGCACCGTCGATGCGTTGTACGTGATGATGTTCGGCGGCAAGGTGCCCGGCGGCAGGATGCGCAGTATCGACGCGGCATTCGATGCCGCCTCGGCAATCGCGCGGTTGATGTCCGCGCCCGGATGAAAGAACACCTTCACGACGGCAACGCCGTTTAGCGACTGCGATTCGATGTGCTCGATGTCGTCTACGTCCGAAGTCAGCGCGCGCTCGTAGTTGGAGGTGATGCGATGAGCCATGTCTTCGGCCGAGAAGCCGTTATAGCTCCAGACGATGCTGACCACCGGGATGTTGATGTTCGGAAAGATGTCCGTGGGCGTGCGCATGATCGCGAGCGGGCCGACGATGAAAAGCAGCACGGCGAGGACGATGAACGTGTAGGGCCGCTTGAGAGCTAGTTTGACGATCCACATGACTTGTCCGGTTTGAGGCAGGAAGAGCCGCGCTCGACGCGGCGAGATGGACGCAAGTATCGGGATTGCGCGCTTACCCGTTGCTGACCTCGACATTACGGATTCGTCATCTATGGATGTGCCGCCCAGATAACGAACTCGTAATCAACAGGTCAGCTTTAGGTCAGCGCGGCGCGACCAGAATGCAGTCAACCTTCGCGACATCGCCGAGGGCGGCTGAAGCGGCATCGCTTCCGATGCGGCGGCCATTCATTAAGAGGTGAACATCATGAAAGCACTCGTTTCCGCAATGCTCGTTGCCTGCGCGCTGGCTGCACCGGTTGCGGCGTTCGCACAGACCGCCGAGGCACCGGTCACACACGCCCAGGTGGTGGCCGACCTGGTGCGTCTGGAGCAGGCGGGTTATCGGCCCGTGGCTTCGGATCCGAACTATCCCGCCGACATCCAGCATGCCGAGGCGATCGTCGCGCACCAGCAGGCTCAAGCGGCGCTGCCGGGAAGTGCCGCGGTGGGCGGCGTGTCGATGAACGGCAGTTCGGATTCCGGCGCGCCGGTGGTGGCGTACGCTGGCGAGCGTTCGATCTATGCAGGGCACTAACGGTGGGGGCGCGGCGCGTCTGGCTATGGGGCCAGCCGCCGCGGTCGTCATCGGTGGCAGAGGCACAGGACCAGAGCGGCGTGAAGCTGGACAGCCCCTCGTTCAATGTGTGGCAAATGCCTCCCGATCGACCGTGTGAGCGGCGCCAAGGCGGCTCATCGTAAGCATCACAATTGATGCACCCAGAACCGGGGCCGCCGCAGCGACGAAGATATGTGTGACGGGCAGTCCTGCGGCAACCAGGACGCCGACGGTTACGGGGCCGACCGCCCCCCCGAGGCGCCCGGCAGCCAGCGCCCAGCCAACGCCGGTTGAACGGATTGCGGTCGGATAGGTCATCGACGCAATGGCGATCAGGCCCGACGTGGCACCGCCGACAAACAGGCCCGTTAGCCCGGAGCAAGCCGAAACCAGTGCGGTGTTGGGTGCGCTGATGCCTGTGACGGCAAGAACGAGTGCGCCGAGCGCATAGATGACAGCGAGAAAACGGCAGGTGCCGAAGCGTTCCATTACCGCGCCGGCGATGGCTACGCCTAGCGTTCCCCCGATGTTGTTCCAGGCAAGGACGGTTGAAGCGGCTGCGACCGACATGGCTGTGCTGCGCAGCAGCGTGCTGGTCCAGGCCAGTGTAGCGATCAGCGCGAGGAAATTGAGGAAGAATGCGAGCCACAGCAGGGCCGTGAGCGACGCACGTCCATCAATGAATAGCTGCTTGACCGGCAGCCCTTTCTCTTGACGCTCGTGGGTGGCATAACGCTTCGGCTCAACGGTCCTCGAAGAGGGGGCGAGCCGCCCGACGATCCGCTCGATGCGATCGTGCTGCGCGCCGGACAGGATCAGCAGGCGCACCGATTCGGGCACGAAGATGCAGACCAGCACCGCGGCGGCTATCGGCACGATGCCGCTTAGATAGAACATTGCCTTCCAGCCGTATTGCGGAATCACGATGCTAGCTGCGAAGCCGGCAATGACGCCACCGGCTGGCATGGCGGCCCACAACAGCGAGGCTACCCGGCCACGATGGCGCTGCGCGACGTATTCTGTTGTCAAGCTGACAAGGCAGGGCGCCGCGCCCCCGAGTCCGACACCCGTTACGATGCGCAGCGCGAGTAGCGCGACGAACCCTGGTGCCGTGACCATGGCTAGCGACGCCAGGCCGAACAGACACGCGCAGGCGATCAGCACGGTCTTGCGACCGACGCGGTCGGCAACCGGACCGAGCAAAAGCGCACCGATCATGAAACCGAGTTCGGAGCCGGCGAAGACGGGACCGAGTTGACCGGGTGTGAGCTTCAGGTCGCTTGCCAGCAATGGCGCGCTCAGGCCCATGACCTGTACGTTGGCGCCGTCCATCAATGCGATCAGAAAACAGATCGCGAAGATCGACGCCTGGAAGAGGCCGAATGGGCGCTCATCGATGAGATCGTCTACGAGCACGGTTTTCATGCTTGTCTCCTTGATGTTATGTGATGTGTTCTATTCCGGATGGGCGCCTGTTTCATCAGCGCGAGCTTGCTGGGCACACGAAACGTGCGCTGCTACGGCGGCGCGAACTGACGTCGCGTGCCGCGCGACGGATTCCGGACGACTTATCTTGCTGGTCAGCCAGCCTCCCCATCTACACGTGCGAAGTGCGGAAAGAGCCGCAGGGCGTTCTCACGCGCGATACCTCGATGTTCTTCCGGGCTGAGGCCGCCGAGAGCGCGGAAATCCGCGATGTTGCGTGCGACGTTTGCCGCGGGCTGGAACGGAAAGTCAGTGCCGACCATGATTTGCGACAAGGGGGCGAGCGTGCGGAGCACGTCAAAGGTTGGCTGGTTGGCTGACATCGCGAGGTCGTAATACAGCCCCTTCAATTCCGTGATGACCTCGGCCGATGACTTGGGCGCCGGCTTCATAGCCGGCATCGGCGAGAGCAACGCGATTCGCTGTGCGATCGCCGGAAGCACACCGCCCGCGTGCGGCAGGATAAGCTTGAGATTCGCGCAGCGCTTTAACGTGTCCGAGAACACGATGTCAATTACTGTGCGTGCCGTGTCGCACGGGAACTCGAACAGTGGCGCAAAGCGTCCGAGTCCGACTGCCGAAAAACAGGCCGGCGCGGTCGGATGCAGAAAGATCGTTGCATGCCGTTCGTTGAGCCGGCCGAATATCGGTGCGAGCGCGGGGTCGCCGAGGTACTTGCCGTCGCTGTTAGTCTCGATGATCACGCCGTCGAGACCCAACTGGTCGAATGCATGGTCGATTTCGACCAGGGACTCGGCAACGTGCGGCAGCGGCAGCGTCATGAAGCCACCAAAGCGTCCCGGGTAGTCACGCCGGAATTGCGCAATGTCTTCGTTGATGGTGCGGGCAAGCCGCACGCGTGCTTCGCGCTCAGGGAGGAAGCTCACGCTTGGAGAGGAAACGGAAAGTATCATTGTGTCGATGCCGTTCTGCTCCATGATTGCGGTGGCCTTTTCCGGACTCTATGCAGGAATGGGGTATCCGCCGTCGAGCGTGGCGAGGCCGGCGTCGTCGAGCGCCTTGCGGTATGCCGCAGGCAGGCAGTGTGCGTGGACGTCGATGAGACCACACGTGCAGCGGTAAGCGGTGTTCATGATTGAATGGGCGTCGTGATGAGGTGTGCAATCAAGCTCGCTCGAGCTGGATCGGTGAAGGAAGCCAATCGTAACCATCGCCATTGCGGCGCAGATGCCCACGTCCGGGAAACGGAAAATGATATGAGAGCACCTGATGTTCTTGCTTCTCGATCCAGTCCAGAACCTTTATTCGGGTGGCTGCGGCAGTGGAACTGTCGTAGTCGAAAAGAAACGCCCATTCCGGCCGGCGAAGCAGCAGTACCTGGTGATGGCACAGGTCGCCCCAGCACACCAGCGTATGCCCCCCGCTTGCGATCTCATAGATCGTGTGGCCTGGGCTGTGTCCGGGCGTCGCGTGGGCGCGGATGCCGGGCACAATTTCCTGACCGTCCTCGACATACGTAATGAGCCCCCGATACGGTGTGAGGTTCTTGTGTGCGCCGTAGAAGTGGTCTTTCATATGCTCGGACATCGAATCGCGGATGTTGTCGAGATTCGTCCAGTAGTCGACGTCGGCCCGGCTAACTGCGATGCGTGCGTGCGGGAACAGCTTGCGGTCGTCGTCGTCGACGAGCCCCCAGCAGTGGTCCGGATGGGTATGCGTTAGGGCGACGATATCGATGTCTTCCGGCTCGATCCCTGCGGCACGCATGTTGATTATGGCGCGACCGGTATTGGGGCCGAACGTCTTGACGCCCAGAGCGGAGTTGATGCCCGCCCCAGTGTCAAACAGCACCAGATGGTCACCGGTGTTGACCAGCAGCACGTTCTGATCGAGTGCGATCGTCTCGGTCGGGAGAAAGGCCTGAAGCAGCAGATCGTCGATTTCATCGACGTCCGCTTTCGGAAAAGTGTCGCGCGGTGGGCCCAGGTGTAGCAGGCCGTCGGTGACGACCGTGCATTGAAAGCTGCCGAGATCGAAGCGGGTCCAGCCCGCCTGCAGAGCATGCGCGCGATCGTTCGTCGGGTGTATGGCCATGTGTCATCTCCTCAATGGATTGATTGCCGGCATGTAGGGCGTGCCGGGTTTGATGTCCCGCCCGCTCAGATCGGAAAACAGGGGGCCGTCGAGGCAACGGTGATCCACCGCAGTTCCGTGAACTCAGCGATGCCAGCGTTGCCGCCAAAGCGTCCGTAGCCGCTGCGGCCGGTGCCGCCGAACGGCATCTGCGGCTCATCGCTGACCGTCGCGCCGTTGATGTGGCAAATGCCTGAGCGAATCTGTTTCGTCACCGCGAAGGCACGTTCGATGCTGTTGCTGAATACCGCGGCGGACAGACCGAATTCCGTATCGTTGGCGATCTCGATCGCATGATCGTCGTCGGTCGCGCGCATGACGCAGACGACAGGGCCGAACGTTTCCTCGTGGTAGATCGACATGTCGTGCGTGACGCCGTCGAGCACCGTAGCCGGCATGAATACGCCTTTGGCCTTCCCGCCTGCGAGCAGCGTTGCGCCCTGCGCGAGCGCGTCGTCGATCAGTTCGTTGATTCGCAGTCCAGAGCCGGCGCTTGCGAGCGCGCCCAGGGGCGGTTGTCCCGCGCCCGGATCGCCCACGGTCAGACGCCTAGCCTTGTCGGCGAGGCGCGCCACGAAATCCTGCGCAATTCCGGGCGTAACGACAATGCGCTCGGTCGACATGCAGATCTGCCCTTGATTGAAAAACGCACCGAACGCGGCGGCGTCGACGGCGCGTTCGACATCTGCATCGTCTAGAACGATCAGCGGGGATTTGCCGCCCAGTTCAAGCAGCACGGGCTTGAGCACACGCGCCGCCTGCTCGGCGACCAATTGGCCGACTCGGGTCGAACCGGTGAAATTGATACGTCGCACGGCAGGATGCGCAATCAGTGTCCCGACCACCTCACCGGCCGCTTCCTGCGTATGCAGGATGACATTGACCTCGCCATTTCCAAGTCCGGCCTCGACGAGGACGTCCCCGATCAGCGCATGGGTCGCAGGACATACTTCCGACGCTTTCAGGATGACGGTGTTGCCGCAGGCGAGTGGCATCGCAATCGCCCGGGCGCCAAGTACGATCGGAGCGTTCCAGGGCGCGATGCCGAGCACGACTCCGGCAGGCTGCCGTACTGCAAACGACAGACGCCCCTCGTCTGACGGAACGACTTCGCCAGAGATCTGTGTCGTCATGCTCGCGGCCTCCTGGAGAATCGCGACCGCCGCAATGACGTTGTGCTCTGCCCAGATGCGCGTCGCACCGGTTTCGCTCTGCATTGTTTCGACGAACATGTCCTTCTTCTGCTTCATCAGTTCCGCGGCGCGCAGAAGAACCGCCCGTCTGATGGAGGGTCCGGTCTTGGACCAATCTGCAAATGCGGTTTGTGCGGCATCGGCTGCCCGCCGGGCGTCCTCGATGCCGGCGGAGGCGGCGCGGGTGACGACCTGGTTCGATTGGGGATTGGCGCGATCAAACGTCATGCCGGCTACGGCCGGTTGCCGGCATCCTGCGATGAGCAACTGAACAGCTCTCAAGAGGTGTCTCCGTTTTGTTAGGACTGGACTGCGTGAACTCGAATGTAGGAGAACAGGCATTGCTTCACTTGCCTGACAGTGCAATTTCGTTGCCGGTTCGCATGAGAGAGTCGTGCCGACACTGCACTCTCAGGCAAGACGCGTAGTCAGTAGGGGATTAGAGTCGGCTGGTCGGCACCGGACCTCAGGTGCCATCGAGATAAAATCAAGGAGACATGCATATGTCGCTGGAAGGCAAAACCGTCCTGATCACCGGGGCCGCTTCGGGCATCGGCGCCGCGTGCGCTGCGACTATCCGGGAGCAGGGTGCGTATGTAATCGCGGTCGACCGGAACGAGCCGCCCGAAGTTCTATTCGATCAGTTCATTCGAGCCGATCTTTCGCAAAACGATTCCATCGATTCCGTTGCAGGACAGATCGGCAGACGGTTGGATGCGCTGTGTAACATCGCTGGACTGCCGCCGACGAGAGGTCGTACACCCGTGTTGCAGGTGAATTTCATCGGGTTGCGCCAGTTGACGCTGAACTTGCTGCCAGTACTGAATGACCGCGCCTCGATCGTTAATCTGGCGTCGCTGACGGGCTTCGGCTGGGCCGATCAGATCGATCAGGTCCGCGCGCTACTCGCCGTCGATAGCCTGGAGGACGTCGATGCGTTCTGCGAACAGCATGGCGTCGACGACGCGCGCGCGTACTTTCTGTCGAAGGAGGCGCTGGTCGCATGGACTCTCCAGATGCGCTGGAAATGGCGTGATCGCGGCATCCGCATGAATTCGGTGAGCCCTGGGCCAGTGGAAACGCCAATTCATCAGGACTTTCTGCAGACGCTGGGCAAGCGTGCCGAGGAAGATATGCTGCTCGTCGAGCGTGCAGGGCGGCCCGACGACGTTGCGCCACTCGTGGCGTTCCTATGTGGGGACGGCAGCCGATGGTTGCGCGGTGTGAATATTCCGTGCGATGGCGGGATGGCCGCAAATATATTGTGTCAGTCGAGCGGTTTGCTCTGAGCAATGCCGTCCCGATAGTCGCGGGGCGTAACGTAGAAGGCTTCCTTGAAGGTTCGGCTGAAATGGCCGGGGCTCACGAAGCCCCATTTCATCGCCAGCCCTGTAATCGAGCATTCCTGCAGCGCAGGGTTCGCGAGATCACGACAGACATGCGTGAGCCTCAGCCGCAGGATATACCGGGCGAGGGTGTGGCTTCCGTTATCGAATACCGTGTGAAGGTAACGCTTCGAGCAGTTGAGGTCATGCGCAATCCTGTCCACAGATAGGTCGGGGTCCGACAGGTTCTGCTCGATGTATTCGATGATGCGGGCGCGTAGCATCCTCGGGTGAAGATGCCGTCTTGTTTCTGAAACCTGATCCTGCAGCGCGATCCTGATCTGTGAGGCAAGTTCTTGCTGAACAGTGACTGCTGATGCATCGGTAGCAAGCTCTGGCGAATGTTCGAGCGCCCGCAGACGATCAATGATGTACCGGGACAGCGTCAGGCCGGCACCGCTATGCGATGTCAGCGGATGAACCAGTGCGCAACGCTCGGTAAGCGTGAGATGCATCAATTCCTTTGGAATCGTCGCGATGGCTACCTGAATCGCATGAGGTGCGTTCATCAGGTAGGGGCGCGCGGTGTCATAGATCGCCCAGTGTCCGGGTGAAAGTCTCGCCCTTAGACCGTCCTGTTCGAATTCGGCGGTGCCCTCCAGCTGGATCGTAAGCTTGTACCTGCTGGCACTCACCTTGTTACCGGGCGTGTTCTCTACTCGGTGCCCCTGCGCCGCAAGCCGGCATAGCTGGATCTGGCCTACGTCGGCATATTCGATCTTGCCCGCAAATGCCTTGCCGAGCTCCGGGTAGGAATGCCCCCCGCCAAAACGTTCGCTGAAGCACTCACCAATCGCCCGCGACCATTCTGACGCTTGTCCCTCGGACGGGACTGTGGCCGTGCAGACTGTAGCGAAATGTTTCATGTTCGGTAGCTCTGCGAATAAGAGAATATGAACTACAAATCTATTTCATTATTATCAAACCAAGCGCTTCTTTGCATAAGCATTCGCCCTATATGGGGTTACGGATGCAAGGATATAGAGGTCGTCGGAAGCTGGGAGACGCTGCGCGTGGCGATACGGAAAACCGTGCATTTCGGAAAGACGACTCACGAGGGGACTGTCACGATCGTTGATGAGAATGGAATTGTGATGGCGGGGCGCTGCTAATTATCTCGACCGCCAATTGGGCCATCATGCTGTCTGTAATCCACGCCGAACAATGGGTGCTCGATGAGTTCAAAGAATCAGTCTCGCGTTCCGGTCGTCACCGCTGCAACTGATGGTGACGCGGCGAACGAGCGGCGCAATCGTCGCGTGATCCCGGCGCCAATTTGATGACCGATCGCAACGAGCGATGTAAAGACGAACCGGATCGACTGGCACGGTGGTGTAGACGCGTTCCGGTCCGTTTGCTGGCGATCATCTCCGTGCTTGGCATCGCTTCGTGCAGCGGCAAGCGTGAACCGGATGCAAACGGGAACATGACGATGAGACCATCCATTACATACTTGCACCTCCTGAAGCACACGCCGTTTTTTACCGCACTGACAAAGAGTCAACTGCAATGGGTCATTGATCACTCGCGCGAGTGGGAAGCGGACAGCGGGGCGGTCATCGCGAAATGCGAGGGTATGGCGGACCATGGCGCTCCGTACTGGATCCTGCTCGACGGAGGATGGCAGATTGAGTTCAAGGGCGAGACGTATCCGAGCGGTCACGCAGACCCGGGCAAGTGGTTCAGGGCAGCCAATGTGCCTGCAGATGGCTGCAGGCTTGTTACCAACGCCCGCAGTTACGTGATGCGAATCGAGTATCCTGACATGCAGTCAATGCTCGATCAGGAATTCGCATTTCGCCCTCACCTCGAAACAGGTGTTTCGTATTACAAGTCCATTTTTGGAAATTCTGATAAGGAACGCTGAAAGGTCGAAGGGCCTATCAGCGGGCTGACAATCTCCCGCTCGTACTTGAGGCCATGTGGCGGCTTCCGACATATGCGATTCAGAACCGGCAGGGCGTGCTGATCATCGGTCTTGACGCGCGAGGAACCGCGCTTGGATGGGCCGACGTCTGCGCGAGCGCCATCTCCAGTTCGTGGGTTTTCGTCTCGATCTCTTTCGCGCGATCTTTCGTGACGCCGCATAGCTCTGTTCGCGCTTTAACTGTTCGATCTCAGCCTCGCGCTCATGAATCTCGATGGGACGCGAGGTCGTCGACAGATGTACGCGCGCGGCGGCCTGATCAATCAAATCGATGGCCTTGTCGGGCAAAAACCGACCGCTGATATAGCGATCTGACAACTCGGCCGCCGCGACAAGCGCCATATCCTGAATCGTGACCTTGTGATGCGCTTCCAACCGGTCGCGTAGTCCACGCAAGATGTTCACCGTCTGGTCGACACTCGGCTCGGGCACCAGAACAGGCTGGAAGCGCCGCTCCAGTGCGGCATCCTTCTCAATGTACTTCTGGTATTCCGCGAGCGTCGTCGCGCCGATCAGATTCAGTTCCCCGCGGGCCATCGCGGGCTTGAAGGTGTTCGCTATGTCGAGCCCGCCTTCGTTGCCAACTTGTCCCGCGCCGACAATCGTGTGCACTTCGCCGATGAAAATCAACAGGTCGTCGCGGTTAGCAACGATTTCGGCCATAATCTGTTTGACACGCTCTTCGAATTCGCCGCGATACTTCGCTCCCGCGACGAGGGAAAGTAGTCCTCGAGCAAAACGAATAAAAGCCAGTGGAGACGGAAGTTGCCCTCCACGTCCCCTTTGGCTGCTCGCTCAAGCATCTTCTCTGCCCAGATTTTTCTTACTTCTAATTTCGGGATTGGCACATCGTCAGGTCCTGCGTCAAAGAGCGCCTTCACACCATCAAGAACCTTGTCGCCAAGTCCGTTCTGCTGAAAAAGTACTCGCCCGCCGATGATCCTGATCCAACTGCGATCCGCTTCGTCATTCGATGTGTGTACGAATAGAACGAGGAACAGACCATTTCATCGCGACGCGACGTGCTGGCGGTCATCGGTGTTCCGAAAGGCAATTTCATTTTCAACCGGCACATGTTGGTGATGTCACGATGGTCGCGGATTTTGGCGGCGATGCGGACGACGGACTGTGGTCGACTAGCGCCCGATGGCCGAGTGCGGCGATCACATCGGGTCCGCAGTCCATACAAACGGTATGACACGACCGGAGGCCGTCTCGTGGATTTTCGACCGCGGACATTGAATCAATATGTCGCCGGCCGATTTGTTGACGAACAATTTCTGATTACACTACTTCACCGTGCTTTCAATGGAGGACGACGTGACGAGGGTTCACATCGATGTACTACCGCGTGAAATTTTAACGGCACGCCTGAACCTTGTACCGGCATGTGAGCAATTCACGCATGAGTTGCACGAATACTCCATTGAAAATCGCGCTCACCTGCAGCCTTGGGATCCGCTTAGAGCCGAAAGTTTCTTTGAAAAAAAATCAGTTCGCCGACGGCTGTTCATGATGGCGCACAACAACAACTCGGGAGTCGCAGTGCATCTACTCCTATTTTCGCTTGAAACCGGCGAAATAGTCGGTGAATGCAACTTCACCAACATCGTGCGTGGCCCGTTTCAGGCATGTCATCTTGGGTTTTCGCTTGCCAAACGGTTTGAGGGACAAGGTTTGATGCGCGAAGCATTGACCTCTGCGATCACCTATATCTTTGACGAAATCGGCTTGCACAGAATAATGGCGAATTTTAGACCTGAAAATGTTCGTAGCGAACAACTATTGAAGCGGCTAGGGTTTGAGCGTGAAGGCTTGGCTCGTTCCTATCTGAGGATCAATGGGGTATGGGTCGACCACGTTCTCACATCGCTCATCAACCACATTCGAGAACGTTGAACCAGTCTGGCAGCTTTCGCTTCTACCTTTCTATCTTCGCGGACTTAAAGCTGGCGGCGCCGTCGGAAGGGCGGAAATAAGTTGAGCCTACCGGAAACGGGCCCAACGGATCTTCATCGTCAGCGATCCATTTCGTCACGTCCGGGCCGCAGTCGCCGGTCGCCGGCTCAGGCGCACGGGATATCCAACGAGGTCCGAATCCGCTTTCCCATCTCGAACGCGCGAATCTCGTAGCCCAATTCTCGGTACAGATTGACCGCCTGTTCGTTAAACTCCCAGACGGCTAGTCTGATATCGGTGGCACCCTGCTTCCGCGCCCACTCTTCTGCGAGTTTAATAAGAGAGCTGCCGACCCCGCGTCCTCTGATTTGTTCTAAAACTGCGACGGAACCGATGCGACCGACGACCATCGGCTGCAATAGCGGGCTTATCGGCTTCACCACCTGTATCGTAATGAAACCGACGGCGTTGCTGCCAAACTCGGCAAGAAACGTCGCTCGATCTTCTCCTTGGAGGCTGGCGAGCCAGTGCTGCTCGTCTCGGCCGAATTCTGTGGTGGCATCTGCGTAGATGTCGGGGCGTGCCAAGTGGTGGCTCGCATTCAAAATTTGACCCAATTCGCAGATTGTCAGAACGTCTTCGATTGTCGCGCGTCGATAGCTTATCGGATAGGTCATCGTCAGCCCTGATGAGGGAAATTTTCGGGGGCGGTCGCCTCAGTGCGACCCCACAAGCGACGTGCGGACCGCCGGTAAGAAGACCGATACGCGATAGGGTCAGGCGCTCCACGCTGCATTTTGCAAGACGAGCCGATAGCCGTCAGGATCCTCGAATGTTCGACCCGACACGTCCCAGTAAGGATTGAACGACTTTACGCAAACAAATCCATTTTCGACAAGGCGATCACACATCGCCCTCCACACTTGTCGATCCGGTATGTAAAACACCAGCAAGTCCTCACTCGTTGGGCGAGGCATCACAGGATGTTCGCTGCAATGGGTAAACTCAAAATGATAGTCCGTGCTGGGACTTCCAAGCATCACCCCGTCGAATTCCTGATGATCCTGAAATCTGGCGAGCACGGCCAGACCAAGCGCTGAGCAATACATGCGTTCAGTACGGGCAAGATCGGAAACGGGCCGAGCGACTCTGAGATGCATCTTCATCGAATGGAATCGTGGAGCTTGTTGAAAACGTATCAAACATCGGTTTGCAACACAAAGCCGAGCGACGTCTGTGCCGAAGAATGTCGATCTGAAGGCCGAACCGCTTACACCTGGTTTGTGACTGGCCGGCGTGGAATTCGGTAAACGCAGGATGTGTACTTTGGCGTCACGCGGCTTTCCACGATGACGCCGCCTAACGATTCGGCAATGTGCCGGCTCGAGCGGTTCTCTTCTGCGACCGGATAGGTGAAGCTTGCACAGCCAATGGTTCGCGTTGCCCATTGCGCAACGGCAGTTACGGCCTCGCGGCCGAAGCCATTTCGATGACGATCTTCACGAATCCATATGCCGAGTTCCGGGCTCTCCATGCGTACGCGGTGCAGTCCGGCCAACCCAAGAAAACTCCCGTCTGCGCGGTGCCGTATCGCGAATACATAGTCTGACCCGTCGTCTATCGACGGTATCCACGATTGCCAGACCTCGTCGAAGTCTTGCCGGGATGCCGGCGTCTCCCAGGCCATGTGACGGGTGAGCGAAGGGGTGATGCATGCGAACGTGGCATCGGCGTCGCTGGCCGTGAACGGTTTAATCAGGAGCCGGGTTGATTCAATCTGGATTTCTGTCGGCCGCTGCAGCATCTCAGGCTTCCGTCGAGGTTTGTTCATATGTCGACGAATTAGAAACATGCATCGACTGGTTGAATCCGCCGACAGGGCCGCTCTGGGATAATGCTCAGCGCACGCAGCATGCACCGATGTTTTACGGATATCCCACGCGTCGAACGCGTCATCGCGATTCGCTTTTCGTATCGTCAGCACGCAACGCTCCTTGATTCGAGCGGCCACAACGGCACGTCGGCAACGTCACCGAGAACGGAAACACGTACTCTGTCATGCATGCAATCATTCCTATTTGCGCCAACGCAATTCGGAGCGGCATAAAAGACGCGGCCCCGTCATGATTCGCGGGGCCGTTGGAAAAAGCTGTGTACAGTGTATGGACGTCGCGATCCCCACGCCTCGCCACTGGCGGTCATGGTGCACAGGATGAAATTGAGCGCGTCGGAGTTCATTGAAGCATGTTGCCTTTCGAAGAAAATGTCGTCAATGTCGATTTGCAACTGATCAACAACCCGCGGGGCGTCGTGAATCTCTGCAACTAGCCGGTCAGCGTCCCCTCGCTGACGGGCCATCATCCTACTGCTCAGTCTGTTCTGCCATTTCAGGGGCGTCGTCTACCTCGATGCCGAGGCAGCGGACCGTACTTTCCAGTTTGTGTGGCCACGCAGTAACTGCACAGCCCGGAAGTTCCTGCTGCGACGATAGATCGTAAGCGGTCTTTTGACGACGTCTCTCGGAGGCCAGGCGCAGCCGGGGAGTGCTTATGCCATGAGCGCGGCATAGTCGTCGGCGTCTTTCGACGAGCGAGTAAAGATCAGCACTGGCTTGCGCCCCGGCAACGGTGTCGGCGAACAACCATGACTTCCGGTCAACAACGACTGGAGTGATCATGAGCGATGCCGTTGCATAGCTCGTTCATTCACTTTGTTAAGGGCTCTTACGCTAGCCACTTCAATTCCTCAACGACAAGCTATGCAGGATCCCGCTCCTGTTTTTTTTGGGCGAAGCTCCATTCCACTAAACTTGTCCATGCCGGCGGTGTTCGCACCATGACTCTAAGCCTCCGTTTGGCTCGAACGGAGGGTGCTAGCCATCTAAATGCCAGAACTAGCAAGAAGGGCTGACTAGAGGCAGTAATCTAAAGCGACGTTCTGTGCATAGAGAACGCCATGACATTTTTGGTGCGAAATCCCCAATGCGATGCATTTAGGGGAATTGTGTATAAGGTCGTTGCGCCAAGGCGGCGAATTTCCGAAAGCCGGAACTTTACATTTTCTCGGCCAACGTTTTTATATCGGTTGCCGCCCGTCGACGCTAGTCATTTGATAAACAAAGCAATCTTCATCAGCGGTGGCGCAATGCCGCTTTACCTTTCACAGTCCGAGCGACGCGCTGAAGTGAAACGAGTGCAAGCACCAATACGGCGCATTGGCGTAGCGTGGCCTAAAGGAAAAAAATTTTGCTGTCGTCAAACAAATTTTGACACTGTTTTTTTACTGATATCTTTGGTTACAGATATGAAACGTGATGACAGAAAAAGCAACGCCCCTCCATTGATGGGCAGCAAGATAAGAGCGCTGCGCAAGCGACTCGAGCGTACCTTGGACGAAACTGCAACGGCGGCCGGAATCTCGAAGCCGTTCCTTTCCCAGGTCGAGCGGGGGCAGGCGACACCGTCCATTTCGTCATTGGCCGGTATTGCGCAAGCGCTTGGAGTAACAATGCAGTACTTCGTCGAAACGCCGACCGAGGCGAAGTCCGTGCGCCGCGCAGCCGAAGGGCAGTACTTCAGCTTTGCCGACTCGGCGAATCGGTTTGCTCGCCTCACCAATGCAGCGGTCGGCAGGCAGCTTGACGCGATTCTCGTCCGAATGCCTGCCGGTCAGCCGCCGTCGGAAGTGACGACACATGCTGGAGAGGAGTTTCTCTATGTACTCAGCGGTCGGGTTTCGCTGAGCCTGGAGGGTCGTACCTTTATGCTTGATCCGGGTGACAGCGCGCACTTCGAGTCGACGGTCCCACACGGCTGGGCCAATGCGGCTACCGAAGAAACCGTGATTGTCTGGGTAGGTTCGCCGAGATTGTTTTAACCATTGTTGGTTTTGCCGCATTCGCGGCGCATCTTCGTTTCATACATTCGATTCTCCTAAGTGTATGAATATGTGTGAATACAAAAGGATCCATCGTATCCGTGCGAACGATGGCTGGGGATTCGCTTTGCCTGAAACTTCTTGTGACAAGAATCAGGACATTTTGTCATCCTCGTTGATCACCGAAATGGATAAGGGATGACTTTGGCGTTCGCATAGTCGGTGGTGGGCGGAGGTCATGAAGTAACGGGGCGGTCTCGGACGGGTACCGCTCGGGGGAAAGTGCCAAAGGTGTTCTCTGGCATGTCGATTTGGGTCAATGACACACGAAGGGAAAAATGAAACTCACGGCTTTGGGATCTACCATAAGGAAAATAGTGTGGGCAGAGATTGCGCTGACGGCTGCGCTTGGAACCACGGCGTTTGCACAGGTTCAATCGCCGAGCACCGCAGCGGCGAAAACTGACACGGCCTCTGCTCAACCCGATGGGCAAGACGCGAATGCGGCGGGGGCCGCACCGACCATAACATCGGGCGCCGCGGCGGGAACGACGTCGGTGAAGCAGTTGCAGAAGTTCGAGGTGACGGGTTCTCTGATCCGCAGCGCAGACAAACAAGGCCGCACTGAGGTTCAAGTCATCACCGCGAAAGAAATTCAGCAAAGCGGCTACACAACCGTGGCCGACTTCCTGCGCGGCACAGCGGTCAACTCCGCAAGCAGCTGGTCGCAATCGACGGCTTCGAGCTCGGCCCCGGGCGGTGCAGGCCTCGCACTGCGCGGCCTCAGCGAAAAGTACACGCTCGTGCTCGTCGACGGGCAGCGCGTGGCCAACTACGCGCAGGCCGTCAACTTCACCGACACGTTCTTCGACATCAACACGATCCCGATGAACATCGTGGACCGCATTGAAATCGTGAAGACGGGCGCTGTGTCTGTGTATGGTTCCGACGCGATCGCGGGTGTCGTGAACATCATCACGAAGAAGAACTTCGAGGGCTTGCAGCTCGACGCCATGCTCGGCAAGGCGCAGCATCCCGGCAATGCCGAGGGCAGCTTCAGCGTTTTAGGCGGTGTCGGCAACCTGGCTTCCGACCGCTGGAACATCACGGCGGCCGCCAGCTACTATCGTGACAGCGGTTCGACGCTCGCCGACCGTGACATGACGAAAAACCAGGACTTTACGCAGTTTCCGGGCGGCAACGCGGCGCCGTTGGGTCCGAACCAGCAGTCGTACTGGCAACTCGCGGACGGCACCCATCAGGCGCTCAGCCCCTGTCCGCCGGGCAGCAACGCGACGGCGACGGGTGGCCAGTCGTGTACTTACAACGTTGCGAACACCACGTCGCTCATTCCGGCGACGACGCGGCTGAACGCGAAGGTGCGCGCCACATTCAAGATCGACGACACCACGCAAGCCTATGCAGGTTTCTGGGCGAGCCGCAATGAAACCGTGCAGTTAAACGGTCCGGCGTCGCTCAGCAGCACGACGAACGTGTTCGACCCGTCGACGGGTACGGTCTCGCCTGTCCCGCGCACCGTCTCGGCTTCGAACCCGTTCAACCCGTACGGCGTTCCGACGCTGATCAACCTGACGTTCCCGAACAACACACGAGTCACCGATACAACCTCGACGTTCCTGATGGCCAACACAGGCATCAAAGGTTCGTTCGACACGGCGAAGTTCGGCAACTGGGATTGGTCGGCAGAGTACGGCCATTCGCAAAGTACCGTCGCAAGCACCTTCGGGAACACGCTCAATGTGGCGGGCCTCGAGAACATGCTCGCGAACGGTACCTATAACTTCTCGAACCCGGGCTCGACGCCGAATGGTCTGAACGGCGTGTTCCAGGACGACAACCAGCTGTCGATCACGAAGCTCGACCAGGTGCTGGCGAAGGCCTCGACGACCAACCTCTTCACGCTGCCGGCCGGCGGCGTGGGTCTGGGTGTCGGCAGTGAGTTCCGTCACGAGTCGACCGTCATCAACTCGCAGACCTATGCGACGCAAGGCATCACGGCACCCGCCAACGTCCAGACCGTGGACGGCGAGCGCAATGTCGCGGCCGCCTTCTATCAGATCGACATTCCGATCATCCGCAACCTGACGTTCACGCAGTCGGGCCGTTACGACCACTACAGCGATTTCGGCGGCGCCTTCTCGCCGAGCTTCGCGCTCCGCTTCCAGCCGGTTCGCATGCTGACGGCGTACGCATCGTACGGCCGGGGATTCCGCGCGCCGACGGCGGTCGAGAACTCGCAATCGGTTTATCTGGGCCACCAGAACCTCGTGGACCCGAACGATCCGAGCGGTACGCCCACGAAGCATTTCACGACGGAGCAGACGACCGGCAATCCGAACCTGCAGCCTGAGCACACGAAGAACTACAACATCGGCTTTACGCTCTCGCCGGACGCGACGACGGACTTCGGCGCGGCCTTCTACAAGGTGCACATCGACAGCGTCATCGGCACGCCGGATCCGAACGCGATTCTGCAGGCGAACGATCCGAATTTCGTCGTGCGTAACTCCGACGGCACCATTCGCTACATCAAAATGCCGTTCCAGAACCTGGGCTCGCTCGATACGGACGGCTTCGACCTCGATTTCCGCAAGAGCGTGGGCACGAAGTACGGCACGTTCACGCTGTCCGGAGACTGGGCCTACGTCTGGCACTTCAAGCTGAAGGGCGGCGGCGAGACTCAAGACTTCGCGGGCAACAACCTGGCGCTGCTGCAGCCGTTCGGCGCGAGCAACCCGCGCTGGAAGGGCAATACGAGCCTGAGCTGGGATTACCGCCAACTGACCACCACGCTCACGTGGCAGTACACGGGCCCCTACACGAACGCGGTTGCGGCCGAGTTCGGCGATGGCGGCACGCTGTCGGTTGCCTCGTACAGCCAGTTCAACCTCGTGGCCACCTATCGCGGCTTCAAGCACTGGACCGTTTATGGCGGTATCCAGAACCTGTTCGACAGGAAGCCGCCGTTCGACGTCGAATGGCAGTCGACTCCTGACATCACGGGTTACGACCAATCGCTGTACACGAACCTGGGCCGCTTCTTCCAGGTGGGTGCGACTTATCGTTTCTGATCGCGGCAGGCCGGCGCCCGACCGTGCGACGCACGGTGATGCGCCGGCCCGCGAGTAATGGCAGTGGCAAGTAATCCCTTGTGAACAGCCTCATCCGCCGTTCGAGTCGCGACAGCGCCTCGAACATGGAACAGGCGAATCACGCTGCGAGGATCGAAGGTATGAAAGTAGAAGCACGTGTGACTCCGACATCATCCGTGAACGCGGGCGGGGTCGCGAGGCCCGGGCGCCCGCGCGCATTCGGGCGCAAGCAGCAAAATCCGGCTCGCCGCTTCGGCGGCATTGCTGTCGTCATCGTCCTGCACATCGTGCTGGTCTATGCGCTGCTCAACGGCCTCGCGACGAAGGTCGTACAAGTCATTCAGCATCCCATCGAAACGAAGATCATCGAGCCGGTCAAGCCGCCGCCTCCGCCGCCGCTGCCCGAGGTGAAGCTGCCGCCGCCGAAGTTTGCGCCGCCACCGCCGCCCTTTGTGCCGCCGCCCGAAGTGCCGGTTCAAGCGCCGCCGCAGCCAACGATTGCGCACACCACCACACCGGTGCAGTCGGCGCCCGTGACGGCACCACCCGCACCGCCTGCGCCGCCCGTCAAGGCTGCTGCGCCGGTGCGCACCGAAGTCGGTGTCGTCTGCCCGAATTCCGATCAGATCCGCAGCTCGATCGCCTATCCGAAGGAAGCGCAGGAGAACGGCGATACCGGCGATGTGGTGATCGAATTCACCGTCGATCCCGAAGGACATCTTGGCAACGTTCATGTGGCCAAGTCGTCGGAACACGACAGTCTGGACGAGGCGGCATACAAGGCCGTCAAGCGGTTCAACTGCATCGCGCAAGGCCAGGCCGTACGCGTGCAAGTGCCTTTTTCGTTCAACCTGAATTGATTCGAGACATAGCAATCCGCGCCCGCTGCGCCCGCGGTGCAGGCAACGACAGCCTGCACCGACGGTTTAACCCAATTTCTTAGGTTCAACGATTGAACTGGAGCTCAACATGAATAAGCGTTCCGTCGCCACCCTGGCAACCAGCCTCCTGATCGCCGCCGCCGCGGTGAATATTCTCGTGGCACCTGAACTCGCGCATGCTCAAGCAAGTGTGGCCGCCTCCGCCGCGCCCGCCGTAGCAGCACCGCAGATGAACGCGTCCGCCACCGCAGCCGACGAGCCGGCGCCGCCGCCCGCCCCGGCGGCGACGCAGTCCGTCGAGAACCCCTACGGTCTCGGCGCGCTGTGGAAGAACGGCGACTTCGTCGCGCGCTTTGTGCTGCTCCTGCTGGTCATCATGTCGATGGGCAGCTGGTACATCATGGTCACGAAGTTCTTCGAGCAGTTTCGCGCCAATCGCCGCGCGAAGCATGCCGACGAGCAATTGTGGAGCGCGCCGTCGCTCACCGAAGGTACCCAGCAGCTTGATGAGTCATCGCCGTTCCGCTTCATCGCAGAGACGGCGATCGAGGCAGGCCAGCATCACGATGAGGCACTGCTCGAAGCCGTCGACCGCAATACATGGATCGACGTCTCGGTGGAGCGTGCGATCACGAACGTGTCGAACCGTATGCAAGACGGTCTCGCGTTCCTCGCGACAGTCGGCTCGACGGCCCCTTTCATCGGTCTGTTCGGCACCGTCTGGGGCATCTATCACGCGCTGACCGCGATCGGCATCGCGGGTCAGGCCTCGATCGACAAGGTGGCCGGCCCCGTCGGTGAAGCGCTGATCATGACGGCTATCGGTCTTGGCGTCGCGGTGCCGGCCGTGCTCGGCTACAACTTCCTCGTTCGCCGCAACAAGTCGGTGATGGAGCGCGTCCGTGCCTTCGGCGCTCAACTCCATGCCGTGCTGCTCGCCGGCAGCAAGCGTTCGGCCCGTCCTGTCGCGGTGCGTTCCGCCGCGACCGCCCCGTAACCGGCAGTCTGAAGCCTGAGCGAGGTCCATCATGGCCATGAGCGTGGGACAAAACGAAGATAGCGACGACGTTATCGCCGCCATCAATACGACGCCGCTCGTCGACGTGATGCTGGTGTTGCTGATCATCTTCCTGATCACGATCCCGGTCGTCACGCATACGGTGCCGGTGCAACTGCCGAAAGAGACGATCCAGCCGCTGCAGACGACACCGACGAGCATCGAGATCGCGGTCAATCGCGACGGCGACTTCTTCTGGAACGAGAAGCACGTGGATAGTGCGACGCTGCTGTCGCGGCTGAAGGATGTTTCGCTGATGCAGCCGCAGCCCGAGGTGCACGTGCGCGGCGACCAGAGCACGCGTTACGAGTTCATCGGCCGCGTGATCACGACCTGTGAACGCGCCGGCATCGCGAAGGTGTCATTTATCACGGAGCCGCCTGCGCGCGGCGGCTAGGAGGCGAAGATGGGAATGAACGTTCCTTCGGGCGGCGCTGGCGGTGACCCGGAAGTGATGGTGGACATCAACACCACGCCGCTCATCGACGTGATGCTGGTGTTACTGATCATGCTGATCATCACGATCCCGATCCAGATGCATGCGGTGAAGATGAATCTGCCGGTCGGCAATCCGCCGCCGCCGCTCACGCAGCCTGAAATCGTGCAGATCGACATCGATTTCGACGGCACGACGACCTGGAACGGCACGCTGGTGCCGGACCAGGCGGCGCTCGAGGCGAAGCTTGCGCACGTCGCGGCCGAGCCCGTGCAGGCCGAGATTCATCTGCGTCCGAACAAGCTCGCGCCTTACAAGGATGTGGCGGCCGTCATGGCGTCGGCGCAGCGCGTTGGCGCCACGAAGATTGGGCTCATCGGTAACGAGCAGTACATGCAATAAGGACGGTGTGATGAGAATAGTCAATCGACGGCTCAAACAGGCGTTGTCGGCGGCCGTCGTCGGCGTGGTATTCACCGCGGCGGCGCTGCCGGCCGCGGCCGACACCCTGCGTCCCGACGTCGGCAAGCCGCTCAGCGCGGCCCAGGATCTCTATCGGGCGCACAAGTACAAGGACGCGCTGGCGAGGATCGCGCAAGCCGCGGCCGTGCCGAACAAGACGCCGTACGAGATCTACATGGTCGAGGAAATGCGCGGCGCGACGTTGATGGCGGATGGCGAGGAGGGTGCGGCCGCCCAGGCCTATCAGACGCTGCTCGGCTCCGGGCAACTGAAGGGCGACGGCGAACAACGCGTGAGCGCGACGCTGGCTGGCATTTACTTCCAGCAGCACGACTATGCGCGCGCGATTGCAACGGCACAGCGTTACCAGAAGGCGGGAGGCAGCGATCCGCAGATGAAGGAGCTGCTCGTGCAGTCGTACTACCTGTCAAACGATTGCACGAGTGTAGTCGGTGCGCTGAAGCCGGCGATCGACGCGCAAGTGCGCGGCAACCACGCGCCCGATGAGTCGCAATTGCAGCTATTGAGTACGTGCGCGCAACGCAGCAAGGACGACGCGACCTATCGCACCGCACTTGAAGCGCTGGTCGCTTACCATCCGAAGCAGGCGTACTGGGACAACCTGTTCTCGGCGATTCGTGCAAAGCCGGGCTACTCGCCGAAACTTGACGTGGACGTGTACCGGTTGCGCCGCGCCAACGGTGCTTTCGGCTCGGTGGACGACTACATGGAGATGACGCAGCTTTCCCTCGTCGCGGGTACGCCGGCCGAAGCGAAACAGGTCATCGATCAGGGCTTCGCCTCGGGCGTGCTCGGCAAAGATGCGCAGGCGGAGCGCGAAAAGCGCCTGCAGGCGCTCACGGCGAAGCGCGCGCAGGCGGGCAGCGATGCCGGCGATCCCGTCGCGCCCGTCGACCAGGGGTTCAACCTCGTGTTCGCTGGTCACGCGAAAGACGGACTGGCGATGATGGAGTCGGCGATCGCGAAGGGCGGCCTCGACCATCCCGATCAGGCGCAACTGCATCTGGGCATCGCCTACTACGTGGCGGGACAGAAGCCGCGCGCGATTCAGGCGTTCCGGGTGGTCAAGGGCACGGACGGCTCCGCCGACCTTGGCCGGCTGTGGACGCTGATGGCGTCGAAGTAGACCCATCGGCCGGGCCCGCGCCCGGCCTTGCGCTCCGATCCGATCAATGTCACGCCGGCTTTCGTCCGGCGTGCGCACACGCACAGTGACAATGAAAATTTTGACGTTCCGCTCGTTGCGCCGGCTCTCGTCGCTTGCGCCGATGGTCACGCCCCTGATCGTCGCGATGGTCGCGACGACCGGCGCGACCATCGCGTTGCCGGCCACCGCCAAACCGGCGATCGCGCAATTCGGCGAACCGAAATACCCAGCGGATTTCACGCATTTCGACTACGCGAATCCCGACGCGCCGACTACCGGCGAATTGACTTTCCAGAACTACAACGACAACCAGAGCTACGATTCGACGAATCCGTTCATCGTGCGCGGCATGCCCGCGCCGGATATCCGTAACCTGATGTTCGATACCCTGATGCAACGCAGCTGGGACGAGCTGGCTTCCGAATATCCGCTGATCGCGGACGATGTGGTGCTCGCGCCCGACCAACGCTCCGCGACGTTCCACATCAATCCGGCGGCGCGGTTCTCGAACGGCGATCCGATCACTGCACAGGACGTCAAATACTCGTTCGATACGCTGAAGAGCGCGCAGGCGTCCCCGTTGATTTCGTCGCAGTTCGTGCAGATCAAGCGCGCGACGGTGATCGACCGTCTGACCGTGCGCTTCGACTTCGTCGACAACTCGAGATCCAATCCGTTGATCGCCGGTGATCTGCCGGTGTTTTCGCCGAAGTGGGGCATGCAACAGGATGGCAAGCGCTTGCCATTCGATCAACTGTCCGTCGATCCGCCGATCGCGAGCGGCGCCTATCTGATCGAGTCGCGTAAGAACGACAAGCAGATCACCTATCGCCGCAACCCGAACTATTGGGCCGCGAACCTGCCGGCGCGGCGTGGGATGTTCCGCTTCGAGCGCGTGACGTTCAAGCTCTATGTCGACCAGTACACGATGCTCGAATCGTTCAAGGCCGGCAACGAGGATGTGCGCGTCGAATACAGTTCGACTCAGTGGGCGCGCAAATATGTCGGCAAGAACTTCAAGTCTGGGTTCCTGCACAGGGGCGAGTTCGAAGACGGCCCCGCGCAAATGCAGGGCTTCATCATCAACACGCGCAAGCCCCAATTCCAGGACCGGCGGGTTCGCCATGCGCTTGCACTCGCATTCGACTACGAGTGGATGAACCGGATGATGTTCTACGGGCAGTATCGCCGAACGAACAGCTTCTGGCAGGACAGCCCGTTCGGTGCGACCGGCATACCTAGCGAGAAGGAGGTGAAGCTGCTCGAGCCGTTCCGCGCATCGTTGCCTCCCGAAGTGTTCGGCCCGATGGTCAAGCTGCCGAACACGCTGCCGCCCGGCTCGCTACGGCAGAACCTGCGGCAGGCGCGCGACCTGCTCGCCGAGGCGGGCTGGCACTACCGCGACGGCGCATTGCGTGATGCGAGCGGCAAGCCGATGACGATCGAGATCATCGATAACCAGCCGGGCATGGACCGCATCATCATCCCCTACACGCAGGCGCTGCAGACGCTGGGCATCCACGCTTACTTCCGCGAACTCGACAGTGCGCTTTATCAGAAGCGGCTGGACAACTTCGAGTACGACATGACGACGTATATCTATCCGCCCGTCACGATCCCGGGGCCGGAGCTGATACGCCGGTTCACGAGCCCTGCTGCATCGCAGGTCGGTTCGGAAAACTACATGGGTATTCGTTCGAAGGCCGTGGATACGCTCGTGCACGCGGCTATCGCGGCCGACACGCTCGATGACCTCGAGACGGCCACGCGCGCGCTCGATCGCGTGCTGATCAACGAGTACTACCTCGTGCCGCAGTACTACGAGCCGTACGCGCGGATCGGCTACAAGTCGACCATCGGGTTCCCGAAGGTGACACCGATCACCTATCAGTACGAGGACTGGGTCATCAACTACTGGTATCGCAAACCGCAGGCGCAGACAACCGCCGCAGTGCATTGAGGAGCGTCATGTTCGCCTACATTCTCAGACGTCTGCTGTTGATGGTGCCGACGATCATCGGTGTCGTCACGCTGACTTTCGTCGTGACCCAGTTCGTGCCGGGCGGCCCGGTGGAGCAGATGGTGACCCAGCTTCGTCACGGCGAGTCGCGCCACGGTGCCGACGGTGGCGGCGGCAGCGGCTACCACGGCAACCAGGGCCTCGACCCGCAGCAGATCGAGCAGATCAAGAAGCAATTCGGCTTCGACAAGCCGGCGCACACACGTTACCTGTTGATGTTAAAGAGTTACGCGACGTTCGATCTCGGCCAGTCGTACTTCCAGCACAAGAGCGTGTGGGAGGTGATCCGCAGCAAGTTGCCAGTCTCCATTTCGCTCGGGCTCTGGACCGTGATGCTGACTTACGCGGTGGCCGTTCCGCTCGGCATCGCCAAAGCCGTGCGCAACGGCTCGCGCTTCGATGCGGTGACGAGCGTACTCGTCCTCGTCGGCTACGCGATTCCCGGATTCGTGCTCGGCGTGTTGTTGCTGATGCTGTTCGGCGGCGGCACGTTCTGGCAGCTCTTTCCGATGCGCGGACTCACATCGGACGACTTCGCCGATCTGTCCGCCGTGGGCAAGGTGCTCGACTATGTCTGGCACATGGTGCTGCCCGTGACGGCGTCCGTGGTCGGCAACTTCGCGATCGTGACGATACTGACGAAGAACACGTTCCTCGAAGAGATCGGCCGGCAATACGTACTGACGGCTCGCGCCAAAGGTGCGCCCGAGCGCGACGTGTTGTGGAAGCACGTGCTGCGCAACGCCGCCATTCCGTTGTTGACAGGGCTGCCCGCTGCGTTCGTCGGCGCGTTCCTGAACGGCAACCTGCTGATCGAGACGCTGTTCTCGCTCGACGGCATGGGTCAGCTGTCGTACGACTCGGTGATTCGCCGCGACTACCCGGTGGTGCTCGGCTCGCTGTTTCTCTTCACCCTGATCGGCCTTCTAACCAAACTCATTGCTGATGTCTGCTATGTCATCGTCGACCCCCGCATCCAATTCGACCGCGTGGACCGCTAAGGCGGCCGCGGCGTCCTCCGTGCCGGTCTCGCCGTGGCGACGCACCTGGCTGCGCTTCAAGAGCCAGAAGCTCGGCTACTGGAGTCTGATCGTATTCGTCGCGCTGTTTGTCGTCAGCCTTGCCGGGGAGCTGCTCGCCAACGACAAACCGCTCGTCGTGCGCTACGACGGGCACTACTACTTCCCGATTCTGAAGGAGTATCCGGAGACGCAGTTCGGCGGCGATTTCCCCGCGAAGACGAACTATCTCGATCCGTATATCCGCTCCCGCCTGGAGGCAAACGGGAATTTCGCGGTCTATGCGCCGAACCACAACTACTACGACACGATCGACTATTTCGCCGAGCGGCCGTTTCCGGCGCCGCCGAGCGCCGCGAACTGGCTCGGCACCGATCAGTTCGGGCGCGACGTTCTCGCGCGCCTGCTCTACGGCTTTCGGGTCTCGGTGCTGATGGCGATCGCGCTGACCTTGTCAGGCGTGTTCTTTGGCGTGTTGACGGGTGCGCTGCAAGGCTTCTACGGCGGACGGACCGACCTCATCGGCCAGCGCCTGATCGAGATCTGGTCGTCGATGCCGGACCTCTATCTGCTCATCATCTTCGCCTCGATCTTCGAGCCGACGCTTTGGCTGCTGTTCATCCTGCTGTCGATGTTCGGCTGGCTGCTGTTGTCCGATTACGTGCGCGCGGAATTCCTGCGCAATCGCGCGCTCGACTACGTGAAGGCCGCGCGCACGATGGGACTCTCGAACTGGCAGATCATCTGGCGTCACATATTGCCGAACAGCCTGACACCGGTCATCACGTTCCTGCCGTTTCGCATGAGCGCCGCGATTCTCTCACTGACGAGCCTCGACTTTCTCGGCCTTGGCGTTCCGCCGCCCACCCCGAGCCTCGGCGAACTGTTGCAGGAGGGCAAGAACAATCTGGACGCCTGGTGGATCTCGGTATCGGTGTTCTCCGCGCTCGTCGCCACGCTGCTGCTTCTGACGTTCATGGGCGACGCGCTGCGCAACGCGCTCGATACCCGCAACCGCGGCTCGGCGTTCGGAGGTGGGAAATGAGCGAAAACTGCAAACCGCTGCTCAGCATCGAAGATTTTTGCGTCTCGTTCGGCGACAGGCAATGCGTGTTCGACGTCAACCTCGCGATCGGCCGCGGCGAGCGTGTTGCGCTCGTCGGCGAATCGGGCTCGGGCAAGAGCGTGACCGCGCTGTCGGTGCTGCGCCTCGTGCGCGATGCCACGCACACGGGCCGCATCGTCTTCGATGGAGAAGACCTGCTGACGAAGAGCGAACAGCAGATGCGCGGCGTACGCGGCGCCGATATCGCGATGGTGTTCCAGGAGCCGATGACGGCGCTCAATCCGCTTTATACGGTGGGCCAGCAGATCGCGGAGAGCCTGCGGCTGCACGAGGGGCTGCGCCCGAACGCGGCGCGCGAGCGCGGCATCGAGTTGCTGCGCCGTACGGGCATTCCCGAGCCCGAACGCCGCATCGACAGCTACCCGCACCAACTGTCGGGCGGGCAGCGCCAGCGCGCGATGATCGCGATGGCGCTCGCGTGCCGCCCGCGGCTGCTGCTGGCCGACGAGCCGACCACGGCGCTCGATGTGACGGTGCGCCAGCAGATCGTCGACCTGCTGATCGGCTTGCAGGAGCAGGAGGCGCGGGAGCGCGGCATGGCCGTGCTGTTGATCACGCATGACCTGAATCTTGTGCGGCGGTTCGCGCAGCGCGTCGCCGTCATGGAGAAGGGCGTGCTCGTCGAAACGAACACGACCGAAGCGCTGTTCGCGAATCCGCAACATCCTTACACGAAGCGATTGCTCGATAGCGAGCCGCGTCGCGCAATCGAGACCGTGCCTGATGATGCGCAGAACGTGCTGTCAATCGAGGGGCTCGCGGTCGACTATCGAACGAGCGCCAAAGGCTGGCGTTCGTTGTTCGGCAGGACGGCGTTCCGCGCGCTGCACGAAGTCGATCTCACGCTGCGCCGCGGCGAGACGCTCGGCATCGTCGGGGAATCCGGCTCCGGCAAGTCGACGCTCGCCTCGACGGTGCTCGGCTTGCAGCGGGCCACGGTCGGCGACGTCAAGGTGGCCGGCAAGCCGCTGCGCGAATATCGATCGTCCAGCAAGGCCTGGCGTGCGCTGTCTGCGCGCATGCAGATCGTGTTCCAGGATCCGTTCGGCTCGCTTTCGCCGCGCATGACGATCGAGCAGATCGTCGGCGAGGGGTTGCGGGTTCATCGTCCCCAGCTCGATGCGCCTGAACGCAGGGCGCGTATCGTCGAGCTGCTCCAGGAGGTCGGTTTGTCCGCCGACGTGCTGCTGCGTTATCCGCACGAATTCTCGGGCGGTCAGAGACAACGGATCGCGATTGCGCGCGCGCTTGCCGTAGAGCCCGAATTGATCGTGCTCGACGAGCCGACGAGTGCGCTCGACGTATCGGTGCAGCAGCAAGTGCTCGGCCTGTTGACGCGCTTGCAGAAAAAGTATGGGCTCAGCTACCTTTTCATCACGCATGATCTCGCCGTGATCCGCGCAATGGCGCACCGCGTGGTCGTCATGAAATCGGGGCGGATCGTGGAGACCGGCGACACGCTCGACGTGTTCGACGCACCTTCGCATCCCTATACCCAGTCGTTGCTCGCGGCGTCGATTCTGCAGAACGCCGCGCTCAAGGAGAACATTGCATGATCGAAGAACTCTGGACATCGGCCGCGCGCGCATTGCGCAGCGATGCCGATTTCTGGTCGGTGCGTTTCGTGGACGAACGCACGGACGAGCACGTCGTGCGCAACGACGTGGCCTTGCCGCTTTCCACCGCACGCGAGCGCGGCGCGATGGTGACGGCGTGGGCCGGTGCGGGCGCGGGCTACGCGGCGACCGCGGATCTTTCGGCAAGCGGCCTGCAACGCGCGCTCGACATCGCCGCCGCACGTGCGCAGGCGAGCGCGGCACACACGCTCATCGACCATCGCGAGATTGCGCGGCCGACGCAAAGCGGCAGCTATGTGTCACCGAATGCACAGGGCGCTCTGCCGTCGCGGCGCGAATGGCTTGAACGGCTCGCGCACGAATGCGCGGCTGCAAATCTGGGCGAGCGCATCGTCGAGCGCGTGGCCGGCATGCAAGTGACGCACTGCGATCAGCTTTACTTGACGAGCGATGGCGTGCGCATCGATCAACAGTTGCGCTTTCTCATGCCGAGCCTTTCGGCAGTCGCGCACGGCGACGGCGACACCCAGGAGCGAACGCTCGCGGGCCACTATGGGACGCTCGCGCAGGGCGGCATGGATATCCTCGCGCGCTACGGCTTTGACGGCGCTGGTGCGCGCGTGGCCGACGAGGCGCTGCAACTGCTGGCCGCGCCGAACTGTCCCAGCGGCCGCCGCGACTTGCTGCTGATGCCCGACCAGATGATGCTGCAAATTCACGAATCGATTGGCCATCCACTCGAACTCGACCGCATTCTCGGCGACGAGCGCAATTTCGCGGGCTGGAGCTTCGTGAAGCCGGAGATGTTCGGCCACTACCAGTACGGCTCGGAATTGCTGAACGTGACCTTCGACCCGGATGTGCGCGAAGAGGCCGCCGCCTACGCGTTCGACGACGACGGCAGCGCCGCCAGCCGCCAATATCTGATTCGTGCCGGCGTGCTGGAACGGCCGCTCGGCGGCGCGCTGTCACAGCAGCGGGCGGGACTGCCTGGCGTGGCGAACTCGCGCGCATCCAACTGGAACCGGCCGCCTATCGACCGCATGGCGAACCTCAACATTGAACCCGGTGAATCGTCGCTCGACGTGCTGATCGCGGGCATCGAGCATGGCATCCTTATGAAAACCAACACGTCCTGGTCCATCGACGATCATCGCAACAAGTTCCAGTTCGGCTGCGAATTCGGCCAGCTGATCGAGAACGGAAACCTCACGCAGGTCGTCAAGCGTCCGAACTATCGTGGCGTTTCCGCGAGCTTCTGGCGCAGCCTCGCCGCGGTTGGCAATGCATCCACGCGCGAAATCTACGGCACACCAATGTGCGGCAAGGGTGAACCCGCGCAGGTGATCCGTGTGGGTCATGCGTCGCCCGCTTGCGTGTTTACGAACGTCGAAGTATTCGGAGGCGCGTGATGACCGAGATGCTTTTCCCGGGCGGCGTCGAGGCGATCGACTGGCACGCGCGTTTCATGATGCTCGCCAGCGCGATTGAGCGCCTGCGCCGAGCCGGCGAGACCGTGCTTAGTTCGTTTGCGGGCGAGCAGTCGGATTTCATCCGCTTCAACGCGGGCAAGGTGCGGCAAAGCGGTCAGGTGGAGCAGGGGCGCTTGACACTGCGGCTCGTGAACGGCGCGCGTCAGGCGTATTTCACGCTCGACCTGAGCGGCGACACCCACGCCGACGTGCGTGACGTGGACAAAGCGCTCGCGGCGCTGCGCGAAAGCCTGCTGGACGCGCCCGACGATCCGCATGTGCTGTTCGATAGCACAGCGTGGTCGCGCAGCACGCACCGCAGCGGCAGGCTCCCGGAGCCGCAAGCGCTCGTCGAACTCGTCGCGCAATGTGCGCAGGGTCTCGATTTCGTGGGCTTCTACGCGGGCGGCACGGTCTTGCGCGGCTTCGCCTCGACCTCGGGTAGCCGCGGCTGGTACGAAGTGAAGAATTTCAATTTCAGCTGGTCCCTCTATCAGCCAAACGGGCGCGCGATCAAGACGACCTACGCGGGCGACGCGTGGGACGACGTCGTGTTCGCGGGCAAGCTGAGCGAGGCGGCGGCGCGCTTGCCCGTGTTGCTGCGTACGCCGCGCGTGCTCACGCCGGGCGGCTATCGCGCCTGGCTCGCACCGGCGGCGCTTTCGGAGCTGGTGGAATCGATGGCCTCGAATGGCTTTTCGGCGCGTGCCCAGGCGAACTCAATGAGTCCACTCTACAAGCTCCACACCGGCGCGTGCGCGTTCGACGCGCGCGTGGCGCTGGCGGAATCGCTTGAACTTGGCATCGCACCCGGTTTCAACGACGACGGCTATCTACGTGAGAGCGTGCCACTGATAGACGCGGGTCGCAGCGTTGGCCAGCTAACGAGCGCGCGTTCTGCGCGCGAGTGCGGGCTCGAACCGAACGGCGCACTGCCGGAGGAACTGCCCACCTCGCTTGCGATGGCCGGCGGCGACCTCGTCGAGGACGACGTGCTCGCACGCCTCGGTACCGGACTCTATGTCGGCAACCTGTGGTACGTGAACTTCTCGGACCGCATGAATTGTCGCCTTACCGGCATGACGCGCTTCGCGACCTTCTGGGTGGAGGACGGCGAGATTGTTGCGCCCGTCGACGCGATGCGCTTCGACGACAGCCTCTACGGCCTGCTTGGCGAACGTCTCGAAGCGCTTGGGGCTTGTCCGGAACTGCTGCTCTCCGACGCCACGTGGGGACAGCGCGCGACCGGTGGTCTACAACTGCCCGGCGCGCTTGTAAAGTCGTTCGAGCTGGTGTTGTAGCGCGGCGCGCTGGCCAGGCGGTCACGCATTACGGAAGTGCGGCACGACGTAAAACAACAAGGAGGCACAGATGTCGACCGACTCAACTTCGGATCAGGGCGAGCCGCTCACGCTGCGCGCGATTGGCGTGCGCGACGCCAAACAGTTGCACGCGTTAATCTACGCGCCGTCGATGTCGCACGGCGATCCACAAACACCCTTTCGCTCGGTGGAATCCACGCGCGAGTGGATCGAGAAGCGTCCGCCGCAGCACATCGAAATCGGCGCCTGGGTGGGCGAGCAGTTGATCGGCCACGCCCAGATCGAGGTCGGCAGGACTCGTCGGGCTCACGTCGGCGCGATCGGCGTCGGCGTACACGGCGACTGGCGTCGTCGGGGCGTCGCCACGCGCCTCGTGGGCGAAGTGATCGATCTGGCCGACAACTGGCTCGGCCTACGTCGGCTCGAACTCAAGGTGTTCGTCGACAACGATGCCGCCATCGCGCTGTATCGCAAGTCCGGCTTCGAGATCGAAGGGCGGCTGCGTGGCCATATGCTGCGTCAGGGCGCCCTTGTCGATGCGTATCTGATGGGGCGCCTGAGCGCGCCACTGCCTCACATTACGGAGTGACGCCCGATGAATCACCATGGTGAAGCCGTGGCGGCCCACGTCGCGTTCGCGAAGACGGTGCGTCTACGCGCTGCCGAACTCGATGATTGCGAGGCGATCGCCGCGCTCATGAACCTGCCTGGTGTGCGGCCCGGCATTCTTTCGCACGGTTATCGCACCGCCGCATCGCTGCGCGACTGGCTCGAGAATCTCGCAGCGAATTCGATGATAGTCGTCGCCGAATGTGAAGGGCGTTTGATCGGACAGGCTGGACTCATGGTGCACACGGGGCGGCGCGCGCACAGCGCTTCGCTTGGCATCGCGGTGCACGACGCGTATCACGGCTGCGGCGTGGGCTCGCTGCTACTCGGTGCGCTACTCGAAGCCGCCGACAATGCGCTCGGCCTGCGCCGCATCGAGCTCAGCGTATTCGCGGACAATGCCCCGGCGATCGCGCTGTATCAGAAGTTCGGCTTCGTGATGGAAGCGCGCGCACGGGCCGACGCTGTACGCGACGGTGCGCTGCACGACGTCTTCCATATGGCGCGCATCGCCAGCGCGCCCGAATTCGGTCCGGCGCAAGTGCCCACGGATTCCACTGCAGCCCTCTGACCCAGGACCCCACACGTGCCCTTCTTCTTCATCGACAGACCGGTTTTCGCGTGGGTGATCGCGTTCGCCGTGATGGTGGCCGGTGCGCTTGCCATCACGCAGTTGCCAGTCTCGCAGTATCCGCGCCTTGCGCCGCCGCGCGTCGTCATCTCCGCGACTTACCCCGGCGCGACAGCCGAGCAGATCGACAGCGACGTCGCGAGCCTGATCGAGCAGAGCCTCGACGGCGCAACGGGACTCTCGTACTACGAGACGACGAGCGACGGGCTCGGCGAGCTCGAGATCGATGTCATGTTCACGCCCGGCACGAATCCCGACCTGGCAATGGTCGACGTGCAGAACCGCCTGAAGCAAGTCGAACCGCGTTTGCCGCAGCAGGTCGTGCAGCAGGGCATCAGTGTCTTCAACGCGGCGAACACGTTCCTCATGCTCGTCACGCTGGTGTCGACCGACGGCACACGCGATTCCACGACATTGAGCGACTATCTGAACCGTTATCTGCTGCGCGAATTGAAACGCACGCCAGGCGTCGGCTCGGCTGAACTGTGGGACGCCGACGAGGCGATGCGTATCTGGCTCGATCCGGTGAAGCTGCGCGAATACAGCCTGTCTCCCGCCGACGTCAGCGCCGCGATCCGTGCGCAGCATTCGACCGTCACGGCGGGCTCGATCGGCGATGCGCCAGCCACGGCCGGGCAGGCGCTGACCGCGTCCGTCAACGTGCATGGGCAGTTGCGCACCCCGGCCGAGTTCGCCGCGATCGTGCTGAAGGCGCAGCCGGGCGGGGGCGTGGTGCGGCTCGGCGACGTGGCCCGCGTCGAGGTTGGGCGCGACAGCTATACCTTCTGGTCACGCCTGAACGGCCATTCGGCCGCGACCGTCGGCATCCAGCTCGGGCCGCTCGGCAACGCGCTCGCCACGTCGGACTCGATCCGCGCGCGCATCGACGCAGTGTCGAAGACCTTGCCAGCGGGCATCGAGGTGCGGATTCCCTACGACGGCGCGCACTTCGTCAAGATTGCCATCAAGGAGGTCGTCCTGACGCTCTGCGAGGCGATCGTCCTTGTCTTCTGCGTGATGTGGCTGTTCCTGCGCGAGCTGCGCTACGCGCTCGTGCCGACCGTCGTGATTCCCGTCACGCTGTTGGGCTCGTTCCTCGCCATGCACGCGTTCGGCCTCTCGATCAACGTCTTCACGCTATTCGGGCTCGTGCTTGCGATCGGCATTCTCGTCGATGACGCGATCGTCGTCGTGGAAAACGTCGAACGGATCATGCACGAGGAGGGACTGGCGCCGCGCGAAGCGACGCGCAAGGCGATGCGGCAGATCGGCGGCGCAATCGGCGGCGTGACGGCCGTGCTCATTGCCGTCTTCCTGCCGATGGCGTTTTTCAGCGGCGGCGTGGGCGGAATCTACCGGCAGTTCTCGATCGCGATGATCTCGGCGATTCTGGTGTCGGCGTTCATGGCGCTTTGCCTCGCGCCCGCGCTATGCGCGAATTTGCTCAAGCCGCCGCGGCACCGTAACGCTTCGCGCGGCGGTGTCATCGAGCGCTGGCTTGCGAAATTTGCGTCCGGCTTCGATGGGGCGACGCGTCTTTACGGCGCCTGGGTGACTCGATTGCTCGGACGATCGAAGCTGGCCTTCGCCGTGCATATCGCGCTGATCGGTGCGGCGGGAGTGCTTTACGCGGCGATGCCCGGGGGCTTTTTGCCGACGGAAGATCAGGGGCAGCTTCAGGTGATGGTGCAACTACCGGCTGGTGCTTCACAGGAGCGGACGTTCGCGGTGCTGCGCCGGGTCGAATCGATCCTGCAGACGGAGCCAGCCGTCGACAACGTGACCTCGGTGATCGGCTGGAGTTTCGCGGGCAGCGGGCAGAACGTCGGCATGGCCTTCGTGTCGCTGAAAGACTGGGAACGACGCAATGTCGATGCAGTGACCTTGCGCGACAGACTGAACCGCGAATTTGCCAGGATCCTCGACGGCGAAGTATTCGCGCAGTTGCCGCCATCGGTGCCCGGGCTCGGCCACGCCGACGGCTTTACGTTCCACCTCGAAGATCGCGGCGGCGTGGGCAAGGAGGTGCTCGACGCGGCGCGCGAGCGCCTGATCGAACTCGCGAAGCAAAGCCGCGTGCTGGCTGACGTTCACTCGGAGACGCTGCCTGACGCGCCGCGCGTAACCGTCGAGGTCGACCGCACGAAGGCTTATGCGATGGACGTGTCGTTCGATGCCATCGCCGACGTACTCGGTGCGACATTCGGCACGTCGTACATCGCCGATTACCCAGCGGGGGGACGCATGCTGCGCGTGCTCGTCGGCGGCGATGCTGCGACCCGGATGACGGACGCCGATCTGCTCGCGCTCACGGTGCGCAACCAGGCGGGCAAGATGGTGCCGTTCTCGGCTTTCGCGTCGCTGCGCTGGGCGCGCGGGCCGAGCGTCCTGACGCGTTATAACGGCTACCCGGCGCTCGACGTGACGGGCCGCGCCGCGAACGGTTATAGCTCCGGTGCCGCGATGGCGGAGATGGAGCGGCTCGCGGCCCAGTTGCCCGAAGGTATCGGGTTCGAGTGGGCCGACGTGTCACTCGCCGAGACGCAGGCGGCGCAACAAACGCCGCAGTTGCTGGCGTTGTCGCTGCTCGCCGTGTTCATGGCGCTCGCGGCGCTTTACGAAAGCTGGACGATTCCATTGTCGGTGCTGATCGTCGTGCCGCTCGGCATCATCGGCGCGGTTGCAGCGATGTTCTTGCGCGGATTGCCGAACGATATCTACTTCAAGATCGGCGTGGTGACCGTCATCGGCCTCGCGGGCAAGAATGCGATTCTGATCGTGCAGTTCGCGCGCGATCTGCATGCGCGCGGGGCGGGTCTCGCCGATGCGATCGTCGAGGCGTGCACGATGCGCTTTCGACCGATCGTCATGACGTCGGCGGCATTTCTAGTCGGTGTCGTGCCGCTCGTGTTCTCAACGGGCGGTGGCGCTGAAAGCCGGCACTCGATTGGCACAGGTGTCTTCGGTGGCATGACTGTCGCAACAATACTTGGGTTGATTTTTACGCCGGTCTCGTTTTATGTCTGCGCACGGGGCTTGCGCAGGCGGCGTCGTGCGGAGGGCAAGACGGCGTGGAACCGGCGTACGCTGGAGGCCGCGCTCGATCGCGTCGTTACGGCGGAGGCGAAGCAGGGCGATTAGGGCAGCTATGCGAGATCGAGTGCAGTGCGCGACCAGACCCTTATACCTTCCCACGAGTAACGCAGGGTGGCATTCGTTCCGAAGCGAAGGGATTGAGCGGGCGAGTGCAGCACGGCGAATTCGCCGGCTCGCCGTCCCGACTCTGCTACACGCATTCCTGCATTCCTGCGCTTGCTCAGGTAACGGGCACGAACTCTCCTTCGGCGAAGAACCACGCCGACATCGTCCGTGCCAGTTCGAGCACCACCTCCGCGTCGGTCCGGCCGGAGGACGCGCGCACGTGTAACGAATGATCTGCGTCGTCCACCACATGCAGCGTGGCGCGTGACCCGAGGGTCTCGACGACCGACTTCAGGAGGTGAAACTCGGCCAGCTTGTCGCGCCTACCCTGCAGGAAAAGCATGGGCACCGTGACGTCCGCCAGGTGCCGTGCCCGCTCCACGCCGGGCGCGCCCGCCGGGTGCAGCGGGAATGCGACGAAAGCGAGGCCACGCACACCGTCGAGCGGGGAGATGGCCTGGGCCTGGGACGTCATGCGGCCGCCGTATGACCTGCCGCCGGCGAAGAGCGGCAGGGCTGGCAGCCGCCGGCGGGCCTCTGCGACGGCTGCCCGCACGGCAGCATGTGCCACGGCCGGCGAGTCCACCCGCCTGGAGCCCCGCTCCATGTACGGAAACTGATAGCGCAATGTGGCGACATTGGACGCCGCAAGCGCGTCGGCCAAAGTCGACATGCCGGCGTGCTGCATGCCCGCCCCGGCACCGTGCGCGAAGACATACAGGGCTCGCGCGTCCTCCGGCACTCGGAGGAGCGCAGAGACCTTAGTGCCGTCGGGCAGTGCTATGGAAAGCGATTCTGGGTCGTCCATCGTATTCAGGTCGTGTCGTTGTGGCCTTAGCGCCGATTCTGCATCAATGAGGCATCGGGGAGCGGTTATGGCGGCATCCGGCGAGCAAATTGCGGAGGACACTGCGTTAATCCGGCCAGTTTCGGCCGTTCGACAAGCTCGCGTGGATCGTTGACAATCCATGTCACTACGATCCCTGAACATGAAGACGATGAGCATTACTCGCGGAATCGCTGCCACTACGGCGTTACTGTGTTTTGTTCTGATTTCCGGATGCGGGCGCACCGTACGAGAGTCTTTCTATCGGGTAAGCGTCGGTGATCGACCTGATTATCTCCACGAGTACGCATCGTCGCCAAGGCGTCTTAGCTTTAGCCCCGAGCCAGGTGTCCTGCTGGATTTTTTGGTACAGGGAAGCCCCGCAAACATGCCTCTCGTTTATATGTCGATGAGGCTGGAGCGCGGAACGACGTTCAGATGGACGTCACGCAGTTTGGCCTGGCTTGACCAGGACGGAGCCACGATATGGACCGGCGACATCGCGTCGATGAGATTCACAAACTATTGCAAGCCGCCGCCTGAACGGGAGTGCTCAATCTCCAATACATCTCTTTCTGACGGCCCGGTCGTCACGCATGAATATCCGTGGGGAAAGGGCACAATGTCCGTCTATACGATCGCGCCTACGAGCTTACTTCATGGAGCCGAATTGAGGAAAGTGACCAACACGTTGCAACTGGGCTCCGACAAGTGGCTCAACGTAACGTCCGAACTGACCATCGACGCAACCCAGTCCTCCCCAAGGACCCGATATCTTCTGCGGTTGCCGGACGCGCAGATCAACGGGCGGACGGTACCTATGCCAATCATTGATATGCAGTGGGTGTCCGAGGATGTCTTTGAACCGGCTACGCCGATCAACGATTAACCGTCAGAACGCCTACCAATGCAGGGGGGACTGAATGGCCGTCTGCAGGTTTGCCGGACGCCAGTTTTGAGGCGCGTGCTGTCGACCATCGGTTCGCGTTGAGCGTCGATTCGTTTGAGGCTGCTGCGAGGGAGTGAAATGAAAACTAACTGGAAATTGATTCGTGAAGTTCTAAACGCAGCTATCGACAGTTGCGAGCGGTTGGAACAGGCCGGCTATTCTGAAGATCATCGCAGTCGCTCCGTCCAGGTAGGCGGGCGACAAGTGAGCGTGCAGGAATTCTTGATTAGCGCGTGGA
This sequence comes from Paraburkholderia sp. BR14320, assembly GCF_040948665.1. Classification (NCBI taxonomy): domain Bacteria; kingdom Pseudomonadati; phylum Pseudomonadota; class Betaproteobacteria; order Burkholderiales; family Burkholderiaceae; genus Paraburkholderia; species Paraburkholderia sp. BR14320. The sequence continues at coordinate 153,796 of NZ_JBFPKG010000003.1, read as the reverse complement.
CGCTGCCCGAGAACGTTCGCTACGAAGTAATCCGTGCGCGTCACGACAAGAATCTCGATCTACCTTACGTCCCGGAAACGGCGCGGACTCTCACCGCAGTGGCCGCCGCGTGTGCAGAACTTATAGGCGCAGGGGATACGCCACCGGCTGAGTCGCATATGCGGGGAATGATTGATTGGTATCGGAACCACTTCGATCCCAACGTGCAGCGTGCAATCTCGGCGGCTCCGTGACCGGTCCCGGGGAACGAGGATAGGGAGATCGAACGTCCGTTTTGTAGCAATTCTAAAGTCCGAAGTGGGGTCGTACTGGGCCTTTCGAAGCGCTCCGCACACCGGTCATTCAGAGTCGATCACTGCCGCCCACACGGTTCGACGATATCCCCAGGCCTTATGCCCGCGTATCCAGACATCGCCGAACCCTCATCAGTACAGGTTTCAGGCGTCTATCCGGACCACCACTTTACCGAAGTGCTGTCCGGACTCAAGATGCCTATACGCGGCGGGCGCGTCGTCAAAGCCAAAGACGTGATCGACCACCGGCCGGATTTGATGCGCGGACACGAGCCTGACAACGTCGTCGAGCATCGAGCGGCTGCCCACCATGATTCCATGCAACCGCTTGATGCCCCCGATCACCGGCAGGAGTCCAAGCTCCGGTCCACTAAAGCCGCTCACACCACCGATGATCGACACGAGGCCGCCCATTTTCGTCGCGGCCACCGAGCGCGGCAGTGTGTCCCGTCCACCGACCTCCAGCACGATATCCGCGCCTACCCCATCGGTCAGCCGGAGAACCTCGTTCTGCCATTCCGGCTTGGCGCGGTAGTTGATCGTCTCATCGGCGCCGAGTTTCCGCGCGCGTTCCAGTTTTTCATCGCTCGACGACGTGATGATCGTGCGCAGACCCGCCGCGCGCGCCAGCTGCAGCGCGAAGATCGACACCCCGCCTGTGCCGAGCAGCACCACCGTGGAACCGGGTTTCGCGTCGCCGTCCACGAATAGCGCGTTCCATGCGGTGACGCCGACGCACGACAACGTGGAGGCTTCTTCATAACCCAGGTGTGCCGGGATCACCGCAAGAGCCGTTTCGTCGATCACGAACCGCTCGGCCAGCACGCCGTTGACTTTGGCGCCTGGCGAACTGTCGACTTTCCATGGTGCCGGAGCGCCGTCGATCCAACGCGGGAAATACGTGTTGATCACGCGATCGCCCGATTTGAAGCGGCTCACGTCGCGGCCGGTCTCGACGACTTCGCCCGCGCCATCGCACAGCGGGATCAGCGGCGCATCGCCAATGCCGAGATAGTCACCGCGGGCGAACATCAGGTCCCGATAGTTCAGCGACGCCGCGTGAACCTTGACAACGACCTCGGTCGGCCCCGGCGATCGCATGGTCGCGTCGCTGCGCTTCAGGCCGGAGATACCGGCGCCGGGTTTCAGTTTCCATGCGTTCATAGCAACTCCTCATCGGGTAGAAGCAGCTATGTTAGTGTTGCGGGAAAGGACGCATTGACGAGATTTTGACGACTTATCGTCGCCTGGCAGGAAACATGAACCGCGGTATCGGGAGCTCGCACGATGGACGATCGGCTAAGAGGCATTGCGGAATTTGTGGATGTCGTGGATGCCGGCACCTTCGCCGCAGCGGGCGAACGCCTTGGTGTCACGCGCTCGGCGATCGCGAAGATTGTCGCGAGGCTCGAGCAGCGTCTCGGAGTGAGACTGCTGCAGCGAACCACCCGCCATCTGAGCCTAACCGACGAAGGACATGCGTACTATGAGCAGTGCCGACGCGTGATGGCCGAACTTAGCGCGGTCGAGGCGACGCTGGAGGCGGGCCGCCGCGATCCGTCCGGGCGGCTACGCATCACCGCGCCGGTGCTGTTCGGCAGGCAGTGCGTCGCACCCGTGATGCTGAAGCTGGTCGAGCGTCATCCGTTGCTCGACGTCGAGATGTCGTTCAGCGATCGCGTTTCGGACCTGGTCGAGGACGGCTTCGATATCGCCGTGCGGATTGGACCGCTGCCGGACCATGCAAGCCTTGTCGGGCGCCGGCTCGGCGTTCAGCGGATGGGCATTTGCGCATCTCCGGCCTGGCTCGATCGACACGGGCGGCCGTCGGGCCTCGCCGAACTCGGCTCGCACGTCGGCATCGCTTACGGCCGCGGCGGACAGAGCACACCCTGGCGAGTGCTCGGCGCAAACGGCGAGGTGCAGGAGTGCAGACTGTCCGCGCGCCTGCGTTATGACGACCTCCAGGCCATCGCCGACGCAGCGGCTGCGGGCGCAGGCCTCGCCTGGTTACCATGCTGGCTCATGGCGCCCTATCTGCGCGACGGCCGGCTGTCGCTCGTGATGGATAGCAACAGCGTGCAGGGCGCCGAGGTTCACGTCATCCGCCCGCAATCGCGACATCTGCCCTCGAAGGTACGCGTCGCAATCGACGCGCTCGTAGACGAGATACCACGAGTGCTTGCCCGGGTCTGAGCCGTAGACCGCATTGAATCTGTCAACGTTGCGACGATAAATGTGTCAATTCGCGTCCTCGCCCATCCGCAGCGCGCAAAGACTTGTGCGGCGTGGAGTTCCCGTATGGGAAATAAATGTGCCAACGATCAAGACTGAGATATCGATTTATCCGGTACGCATCGGGCAGCAGTCGGCCATGACCGGCCGGTCGACGTACCTGCACGAATCGCTGACGATTTGGCTACTTCACATACCGGAAAGCTAGCGATGAAATGTCGGATATGTGGGCGGTCACTCGATCAGCCCGACGACCCCTTGTCGATGAACGGCGGCGGCGACTGCTGGGGCTGCGTCGGTGAGATTGAGGCCGACCTGGGCAACGTGGAATCGATGGAGCAGGTCCGAAAAGAACACGTTCGCGGGCTTCGCCCGGAATGGATAGACCCGGATAAGTGGCCGGCACCAGCCCTCTTTTTCAGGTCAGTGTCGGCCAGGCTTGACGACCCTCCAAACACTACGTTCAACGGACGCGAATTACCTATGCGGATTTGGGCACCGACACGGACATCTCTTGATGGCCGAGGCGCAAGCCAGGCACGACCTGGAAAGTCGAGATTGAACAGCTTAACGACGGAAGCTTTCTGCTGATGCGGTACGAATCCACAGAAGAGGCATTTCCGACCTCCGATCATTGGTATGCCACGCTCGAAGAGGCATACGACGAGTGCGATCGCATTTATGGCATTGGTCGCGGCGATTGGCTTCAACGGTGACTGCGGGCGGGCCGTGATGGTCGGTCGCGGGACACAGATCGGGCCATCAGCGGCCGTTCGAGGCTGTCGTCCAGTTTGGCTAGCAGATGTCTTGCGCGGCTTCCCTCAATGGCCGGTTTCCGGCGAGCGAGTTACGCAGGGCGCTGCCTCAACCCGGCCAGCTTCGGCCATCTGTCGGCGCCTCATCCACGACATTCAAACGACGGTTGCGCGCGCATTGCAGACGCTCATTTAGCGCTGTCACCGCATCGCCCCCCCAACGCGCCCCCGCCCATATCTGCACAAGCGCAGCCGCGTAGTTCATTAGAAGACTTGGCAAATGAGGGCACGATTCGTTTCGTGCATACTACAGGGGCTACTTCGAACGCATATTCGCCTCCGCAAAAGGCGCTAGCTTGCGGTCGTCGCTTTGATACGGATGCACGTCGAAAGCCCCGGTGAAGAGGTGTCTTGATGAACCGCATCGTGCCGCAAGCGCTGGCAGTCATTTTTTTCGTCTGCGGACTGGCCGGCTGCGCTGCCCCCACGTCAACGGCTACCGTACCTGGTTATCAGAACCGCGTCGTGACACGCACCGAGGGCGGTCTGCGCGTGTCCACATCCGTGCTGTCGCCCAAAGAGAGCAACGCCCTCTATGGTGTCCCGCTTGCCGACAAGCAGATTCAGCCAGTGTGGATCGAGGTCCAGAACCGGGAAGATCTCACTTACTTTCTCCTGTCGCCGGGCCTGGATCCGGACTTCTTCCCGGCTTCGGAGGCCGCCGAGGCGTTTGCCGGCAATGCCTCACCTGATCAGCAGGCCGAATTCGACCTGCGCTTTCGCAGTCTCGCCTTCCATAACCCCATCCAGCCTGGCACGACAGTGTCCGGGTTTGTGCTGACGCACCGCACAAGAGGTGCGAAATTCGTGCAGTTGGATCTTGTCGCAAAGGATCACGCCAGAACGTTTTCGATTTTCACGGCCGTACCCGGGTTTGAGGCCGACTACAAAAGAAGTGAGGTATTCAAACGCGCTGCCGATCCGAACGAACCCGTCGTCAACTACACGGATGACGAGAGTTTCGGCGCAGCCCTTGAAGCCCTGCCGTGCTGCACGACCAACGAGGACGGCTCGAAGCATGGCGATCCACTGAATCTGGTGATCGTAGGTGGTCTCGACGACGCTTTTCCTGCGCTTGTCCGACGGGGCTGGAGACCCACGGAGCAGAAGTGGTCGGGCGCCATCGAGGAGATGATCAGCGCGGCCCTGGCTGGCGAACCGTATGTGAATGCACCGGTGAGTGACCTCTACGTCTTTGGACGTCCACAAGATCTGGCACTGCAAAAAGCACGGGACACCATCCATCAGCGCAATCATATGCGGCTATGGCTCAGCAATATGCGTTACTACGGCAAACCTGTCTGGGTGGGCCAGATCAGCCGCGATATCGGCACCCGTCTGACCTTTCACTCCTCCACTTTCACGACGCACAAGATCGACCCGGAGGCGGATGAGGCGCGCACCGCGCTGACCGAGGACATGGTGTATTCGCAAAATCTCGTGAAGATCGGGCTCGTGAAAGGCGTGGGTGCCGCGCCGGAAAGCGCGCCGCGCGAAAACCTGACGACCGATCCGTATTACACCGATGGCTATCGCGAGGTGCTTGTCTTCGACCGCAAGCCGACATCGCTGGTGGAAATCGAAGTCTTTCCGTGGGTTACGCCTGCCTTGGACGTTGCGCCCGGAGCGAAGCCATGAGCATGTCGCCGGCAATGCATCGTGCGCTGGTACGTGCGGCGTGCGAACTATGCCTTGTGCTCGTGCTCGCCGGTTGTGCGACATGGCAGGCCCCCGCTCAGACTGACGATGGGCCGCTTCGTGAGCGCGCAGTGAGTGCCACCAGTCACAGCGTGCGCGTGAGTGCAACCGTTCTGGGCGGCGAAGACAGCAAGCGATTGCTCGGCGCCGACGTTACCCGGAAGGGCGTGCAGCCGCTATGGGTCGAGGTGCAGAACGGCACTTCGCAGCCGCTGTGGCTGCCACGCTCCGGCACCGACCCGGACTATTTTTCACCGCACGAAGTCGCGTGGTCCTTGCATACGCTGCTCGGCGGCGCAACGAATAAGCGCGTGGACGACTATTTCAGTCAGGTTGGATTCAGAAACCCGATCCCGCCGGGAGAGACACGCTCGGGCATTCTGTTCACGAACCCCGATCTCGGTATCAAGATTGTCAATATCGACATGGTCGGACACCACACGCTGATCCCTTTCTCACTCTTTCTGCGCGTGCCTGGCAGCAAGATGGATCCGCGCCTCGCGCAGGTCCCTTTCGCGTACCCCGAATCCGCGGTGACCGATTGCCCGGATCTCACCTCACTGCGCACCGCACTTGAGCGGCTGCCATGTTGCGCCACCGATGCGGGTGGGACAGTTCAGGGCGACCCCCTCAATGAGGTTGGCATCGGTCAGTTCACCGACATCGGTGCGGCGCTGGTGCGACGTGACTATCGGCGCGATCGGCGCGCGTCCGACCTCGAGCAGCGGGTTTTCGGGCGGGAACCGGACTTCGTCTTGCGCAAGCAGGCACAGGAGGGTTCGCCGGCCACCTGGATACGAGCATGGCTCGCGCCGATCCGCTACCAGGGGCAACTGGTCTACGTCGCGCAGATCGGACGCCCTGTCGGCGGGCGCTTCGCGCCCCGCGATGAGCCACACCTCATCCTGCAAGGAAACGTCGACGAGGCGCGCAACTACCTGATCCAGGATCTGATGTACTCGGGCGGTCTTGACAAGCTCGGATTTGTGAACGGTGTCGGCGCGGCATCGCCGGCCCATCCAAGGACAACTGTCGACGGTGCGACCTACTATACGGACGGTTTGCGCGCAGTGCTGTTCTTCACGACGCGGCCGCGCAGCCTGTCCGAGGTGGAATTTCTCGACTGGGTGCCCTATCTGGATAAGCGTGAGACCCTTGAGCCGGGAGGACCCGCCGATGCACGCCAGTGACCCCGAACGGACACCGTCTTCCGTCTTATCGAAACGGCTCGGTGTCGCCACGGATCCGTGGCATCGAATCCGCGCCATGCTGGCAATGACGACGGCGTGCGTACTGTTGGGCGCCTGTGCGACGAAGCCGCTCATCCCGTACTCGACCGATACGCCGCCGCTGATTCTCGCACCCGCGACTCAGGCCGGGATAGCGGATCAGCGGGGACGCTTCCGCGAAATTTATTGCGCCGTCCTCGAAGCGCGTGGATCAGAAGTGCCCGACAACCGCCCCTGTGTGGACGCGCTGACCCGATTGGCCAATGAGCCGCCGCCGACAGGCAAGCCTGTCGATCTGGGTCAGTCGAGGCGGCATCTCATCGCAGTCGTCGTGCCCGGCGTCGGCTACGACTGCTTCCGGGCGTGGCTGGATTCGCCGAACGGCGTGGTCACACACCTGCGCCGGTTCGGTTTTGACGGAACGATGCTCGAGGTCGATGCGCTGTCGAGTTCCACCAACAACGCTCGCCAGATTCGCGACGCTCTCATGGCCATGCCCGCACCTGACGGTCCGCCGCGCATCGTGCTGATTGGCTATTCAAAAGGCGCGCCCGACATTCTGGAAGCGCTGGTCGCCTACCCGGAAATCCGCAGCCGCATCGCGGCTGTGGTGAGCGCTGCCGGGGCGGTGGGCGGATCGCCCCTCGCCGACGACGCTGAGCAGTACCAGGCCGACCTGCTGCGCCATTTTCCCGGCGCGACCTGCACACCTGGCGATCGCGGCGCGGTGCAGAGCCTGAGACCGGCGACCCGCAAGGCGTGGCTCGCGCAAAACCCGCTTCCGACCGGACTGCGCTATTACTCTGTAGTGACATTTCCTCAACCGGAGCACATCTCGTCCATCCTGAAGTCGAGCTACGACAAGCTCTCGCGAGTCGATCCACGAAACGACAGCCAGGTGATCTTCTATGACCAGCTCATACCGGGCAGCACACTTCTCGCCTACGTGAATGCCGACCACTGGGCGCTGGCCGTACCCATTGCCCGAACGCATCCAACAATAGGCGCGCTCTTCGTCACGCAGAACGCGTATCCCCGCGAGGCCCTGACGGAAGCCATCCTGCGCTTCGTGGAGGAGCAACTGACGGACCCCAAGAAGTGACGCCGTGCCACCTTCACGGGAGGACCGTTTGACCCTGGAAGCGGTCGTCAAGGCGGCGCGGGTTCTTGCGGCCGAGTTGGGTCGTCAAGACTCGTTCGCAGTTCCGGGAAGCCGACATTCGAATGCACCGCATCGCGACAGCAAAGCGGCGAGCTGCAGACGCATGGCGGCCGAATGGCGAGCGTCGGCAATGGCCGACAAGCGCCCGTTGAGCATCGGACGGGTTTCGGAGTGGATCAGCCGTTCGACTAACCGCTGCGCACAGGCGAGCAGAGGAAAGTTGCCGCCCTCTGTCCGACGCGATCGCCCGGAACCGACCCACTTCTGCCGTTAGACGGCTAATCATGTCAACGGCAGTTTCGCAGGCAAAATGGTCATCTATGTTCCAGCGGCCGCTGACATCGTCTCTGCCATATGGAACGCCATGCGTAGTACGTCGCAATGGGCGCTCGGCGCCTGCAGACAATGTCCGCGTGCTGAATCGATAAAAAGCCACGACCGACCCGCTCCGAAGATTTGGGTTCGGTGTGCAAAGCACCGAAAATGGTGCTCTCAGCTAGCTGACGAAGGGCAGCTTCTCGTTGCGAGCAGTCGCGAGCATCGACAGCGTGATCTTTCTCACCTCGAGCTTGCTTTGCGTAATGTGAGCGCGCAGCAGGATGGCAGCCTCGCCAAACTTGCCACGATCGATGAGATGGAGCATCGCCGAATGCTCGTCATACGTCGCGCTCGTGCGATGCGCCTTGAGAAAATCGAGCCGCCGCACGATGCGGATCCGCTCGGTCACTTCGTTGTGCACGCGCAGCATCTCATTGTTGCCGGCAGCACTCACGAGGCCGCGGTGAAAGCCCTCATCGAGCACGAACATCGTCGCCGGACGGCTTTCGCGTTCCCGTTCGTCAACGCACCATATGGCTCGCAACGCATCCATGGCATCGTGTGGGGCACCCGAGAGCCGCTCGAGCGCCGCCAGTTCAAGAACGATGCGCAGGTCATACAGCTGGTCGAGTTGATTGAAGTCGATATCGCAGACTTTCCAGCCGCGCCTGAAGCCCACCACGAGATAGCCTTCGCGTGCGAGACGGAAGAGCGCATCGCGCATCGGCGTGCGCGACACGCCGTAGTGCTGGGCAATATCGTTTTCGGAAAAGCGGTCGCCGGGAAACAGCCGAAAGCTGAAGATGTCCTGCTTGATCAGCTGGTACACCTGCTCGGCAAGAGGGTTCGCGCTATAGACCACCTTCGTGCCGGATGCTGCGGAGGATTCGGCGGCGGCTTCGGTCAAGTCGTGCATGAGTCAGGTATCGATTACGTCGAGAGTGGTGCGGCGCGTCGGTGCGGTGGTGGGCGACAGGACCGGCTCCCTATTATCCGCCCTTAAACGGTCTCGATGAGGCTGACGTGCGCCGCCACGATCATCCAGCCGCCGAACCTATCGTTCGCCTCGTTCAGCCGTGCCCAGGTCTGCATCTGGCGGCCCGTCGAAGGCGTCGTGTCGCTCGTGAACTCAGTGCTCACCGTCGCGTAGTCGCCGCCAAACGTCGTCACCACGGTGCGGTGCAACCGGCGCGAGCGGGGCACCGGCACGCAGGTTTGCCGCCAGCGGCGGATCGCGTCGCCACCATGCTGGATTTCGGCGATGCCATAGCGCACCGTCACGGGTGCGTCCCAGAATAAGGCGTTCATCGTCTCGACATCGTTGTCGACGAGCGCGCGCTCGTAAGCCTCGAAAGCTGCCGCGACCTGCGCGACGATCTCGGGCCGGTTCACTTCCATCATCAGTTTGCCCCCAGCAGTGCATCGAGCGGAGCGGTCCAGCCGACGATGCCGCCCTGCGAATGAATCATTGCAATCGTCGCTTCGCGAAACGCCGGTAGGTAGCTCGCCGTCGCGTCCTCGACCAGCAGACACTCGTAGCCCCGATCGTTGGCCTCGCGCATCGAAGTCTGCACGCAGACCTCGGTCGTCACGCCCGCGAACACGAGATGCGTGATGCCTCGTATCGACAGTTCCTCGCCGAGCTGCGTGGCGTAGAAAGCGCCTTTGCCGGGCTTGTCGATGACGAGTTCGCCTTCGATCGGCGCGAGCGGGTCGATGATCGCGTTGCCGGGCTCGCCGCGCACGAGGATGCGGCCCATCGGTCCTTCGTCGCCAATGCGCGCATTCGGCATGCCGCGCATGCGTTTGGCCGGCGGGCAGTCGGACAGGTCGGGTGCGTGCGATTCGCGGGTGTGCACGACCTGCCATCCCGCCGAGCGCGCATGCGCGAGCAGCCGCGCGACGGTCGGCACGATGCCTGAAAGCAGCGATACGTCGTTGCCGAGTGCCGCGCCAAAGCCGCCCGGCTCGATGAAGTCGCGCTGCATGTCGATCACGACGAGCGCCGTATGACCCGCGTCGAAAGTGAACGGCATGGGCTTTGCGCTGGCGATGGTTGTCATCGCGACATTTCTCCGTTTGCGTTGTGCTTCGTTCGCGTGGCGCTCAGGCGCTTGCGTGCAGCTCGGCCGGCTCAGCCGTCTGCGGCCTGCCTTCGTCGCCGTGGCCCGCCATGTGACGCCCAAGCACCACTCGATCCGCCTCGCTTGCTGCAGTCTCGTAGACGAGACGTCCCTCGGCCATCACCACGATCCGGTCGGCAAGCTCCAGCAGCTCGTCGAGATCTTCGCTCACGAGCAGTACAGCCGCACCGGCATCGCGCGCCGCGAGAATGCGGGCGTGGATGTCCGCCACGGAGGCAAAGTCGAGTCCGAACACAGGATTCGCGACGATCAGCACGTTCACTGCGTGCCCAAGTTCGCGCGCCAGCACGGCTCGCTGTATGTTGCCGCCCGATAGCGTGCCGATGGCGCGCTCGGGCAGCGGAGGCCGCACGTTGAATTCTGCAATCAGCCGCTCGGCGCGCGAGCGCATGGCGCGACGATCGAGCCACCATCCGCCGCGTCGCAGCGGCGCGCGGTCGAAATCCCGCAACGCCATGTTCTCGGCCACGCTCATGCCTGCCACGCAAGCATTGCGCAGCGGTTCCTCGGGAAGGGCGAACACGCGCATGCGTGTCATCTCCACGCGCGTCGCGGCATAGGGCGAACCTTCTACGGCCATCGCGCCCGACTTGACCTTGCGCTGCCCAACGAGCGCTTCGATCAGTTCCTTCTGACCGTTGCCGGACACGCCCGCAAGCCCGAGGATCTCGCCCGCGCGCACGCTCAGCGACGCCTCGCGCACGGCGGCGTGCCCACGCTCGTCGACGACCGAAAGGCTCGATAGCGAGAGCCGAACCGGAGCGTCGGGTGAGTGCGGCCGGCGCGCAAGCCTGAACTCGTCGGTGACTTCAGCGGCGCCCTCACGCGTTTGCGCGCTTGCGTCGCTGCCCATCATCCAGGCGGCCAACCGGTCGCGGTCGGTGTCGGCCACCGCGCAGGTGCCGACGAAGCGGCCCTTGCGCAATACCGTGACGTTGTCCGAATAGGCCATTACCTCGCGGAACTTGTGGGTGATCATCAGCACCGTGAGGTCGCCGCGCGAGGCAAGCGTGCGCATGAGGCCCAGCACTTCGTCGGCTTCCTGCGGGGTGAGCACGGAGGTGGGCTCGTCGAGAATCAGGAAGCGCTGCTCCAGATACAGCTGCTTGAGAATTTCCAGCTTCTGCTTTTCTCCCGCCGCGAGTGACGAAACCGGCGCATCGAGTTCGAGGTGAAACGGCATTCGGCGCATGAAGGCGTCGAGCGCTCTGCGCTCTGCCGCCCAGTCGATCTTCCATGACAGGTTGCCGCGCGCGAGGAGCAGGTTCTCCGCGACGCTGAGCCCGGCCGCGAGCGTGAAATGCTGATAGACCATGCCGATGCCGAGCGCTTGCGCATCGCGCGGGGAAGCGATGTGCACCTCGCGTCCATCGGCCACGATCGTGCCGTGATCGAGCAGGCCGTAGCCCACGAGCCCCTTTACGAGCGTGCTCTTGCCTGCTCCGTTCTCGCCGAGCAGCGCGTGAACCGTTCCGGGAGCGACCCTGATCGAAACGTCATCGAGTGCGCGGAACGATCCGAACGACTTGCTCGCGCCTATCACCTCGACGCCGAGCGCGCGTGTCGCGGTGCTCATGGTCACTGCTCCAGGGCAGCGACAAGCGCCGCCGAACTGGACACCGTGCCGAACACGCCGCCCTGCATCAGGACCATGTTCAGCGCGGCGTCGTGGTTGCCCTTGTCGGTCGCGCCGCAGCAGTCGGCGAGCAACGTGCATTCGAAGCCGCGGTCGTTTGCTTCGCGCATCGTCGTGTGGACGCACACATCCGTCGTGATGCCAGTGAGCACGAGATTCGCAATGCCGCGCGTGCGCAGGATCAGTTCGAGGTCCGTCGCGCAGAATGAGCCTTTGCCAGGCTTGTCGATGATGATTTCGCCCGGCAGTGGCGTGAGTTCGTCGATGATTTCCCAGCCCGGCTCGCCGCGCACGAGTATGCGGCCGCACGGTCCCATGTCACCGATGCCGATACCGTTCGTGCCCGCCTGGCGGCTGCGCCAGCGCTTGTTTGCGGGCAGATCGGACAGATCCGGCCGATGCCCTTCACGGGTGTGGATGATCGTGAAGCCGAGTTCGCGCATCAGCCCCAAAACGCGCTTGATCGGCTCGATCGGTGCGCGCGTGAGCGAGAGGTCGTAGCCCATCTTTTCGACGTAGCCGCCGTATCCGCAGAAGTCGGTCTGCATGTCGATGATGACGAGCGCCGTGTTGTCGGGGCGCAGGTTCCCGTCGTAGGGCCAGGAATAGGGGCGGGCTTCGATGGTTCGGGTCATGTCGATTCTCCGGGCGGGCGCTTTCGCGATCACGCGATTCTGGATTCAGGCAGTCGGAAGCTTTCCGCGCTCAGCGCGTCAGGCTCAGCTCGCCGGGGGCGCCCGCCAGCGTGCGGTCCGGTCTGCAGTTGATGATCATGAGCGCGAGCGTCAGCACGTAAGGAGCAGCGTTGAACAGGTAATAGCCGCTGGTCACGCCGATTGCCTGCAGGGCGGGGCCAAGCGCTCCGGCAGCGCCAAACAGCAACGCAGCCCAAAGACAGCGCAGCGGCTGCCAGCGCGCGAAGATCACGAGGGCGACGGCCATCAGGCCTTGGCCGCTCGAAAGCCCCTCGTTCCAGCTACCGGGATAGACGAGCGAGAGATAGGCGCCCCCCACGCCCGCGAAGAGCCCGCCAACCGCCGTCGCGATGACACGTACCCGCGTGACGGGATAGCCCATTGCACGCGCGCTCTCGGCGTTCTCGCCGACGAGCCGCAGCGTCATGCCCCAGCGCATCGAGCGCAGTCCCCACTGCAAGGCGACGGCAAGCACGACCCCAATCACGAAGAGCAGATTGATATGCAGCGCGTTGTGCACTTGCTGCGAGGCGGCCCACGCGCCGAGATCGATCGATGGGAGCATCGCTGCCTGCGGCTCGATGAACGGCTTGCCGAGATAGAACGCCAGGCCGGTGCCGAACAGCATGAGCGCGATACCGAACGCGATATCGGAAACACGCGGCAGCGAGCACACCAACCCATGCAGGCAGCCGAGCACCAGACCGGCCGCGGCCGCCGCGAGCACGCCGATCCACGGCGAACCCGAGAGATACGAGCCCGCATAGCCGCACATGGCGCCGGAGACGAGAATGCCTTCGAGACCGAGATTCACGCGTCCTCCTTTCTCGGTCAGGCACTCGCCGAGGCTCACGAACAGATACGGCGTACTCACGCGAATGGCCCCCGCGAAGAGCGAAATCAGCAGCACCGCAGCGGGCGAATGAAGGTCAGACATGGCGGGTACGCTCCTGTGAAGCAGACGAGGCGTCGAGCGCGGCGGCCTGAAGTTTCATGCGCAAGCCGGCAAGACGGGGAGAAAGTGCCTCCCAGGCCAGCAGGTTCGCGAAAAGCAGGCCTTGCAGCACGAGCGTGGCGGCGTCGGGCAGGCCGAGGCGGCGTTGCAGCAGACTGCCGCTCGCCTCGATGCCGCCGACCATCAGCGCGCACACGATCACGGCGAACGGATTCTGGCGTGCCGCGAACGCGACAAGGATGCCCGCATAGCCGTAGCCCGAGAGCAGCGACGCGTTCGCGCTGCCTTGCACGGCCGCGACTTCGAACATTCCGGCAAGGCCCGCTGATGCACCGCCTAGCGCGCAGGCGGTGAGCGCGAGCCCGCCCACAGGCAAGCCGACAAGGCGCGCCGTGCGCACATTGCCACCCGTTAGGCGCATGGCGAAGCCGAGCGTGCTGTGACGCACGAGCACCCAGGCAGCGAGACACGCGAGCACGCCCCAGAAGAGGCCCCAGTGCACGTCGAGTCCCGGCAGCGGGCCGATGCTCATGGCGTCGGGGAGGGGCAGCGTCGAAGGTTTGTTGAGACTCGCGGGATCGCGCAGCGGTCCTTCGACGAAAAACTTGAAAACGGCGATGGCGATATACGACATCAGCAGGCTGCTGATGGTCTCGTTGACACCACGCCATTGACGCATCGCGCCCACCGCGCTGATCCACAGGCCGCCCGCCAGCATGCCTGCAATCGCCATCAGCGGCGTCGCGACGATCCACGGCGTAGCATGCGGCAGGCACTGCGGCACGACGGCGGCCGCGAGCCCGCCCAGCGCGAGCGCGCCTTCGCCGCCAATCACGATCAGGCCGACCTGGGCAGGCAGCGCGACGCACAGAGCCGTGAGCATGAGCGGTGCGGCACGCAGCAAGGTGTTCTGCCATGCGAACGACGAGCCGAACGCGCCTTTGCCAATGAGACCAAGCGCCTCGATGGCCGGCTGCCCCTGCACGAGCAGGAAGATGCCGAAGATCGCCAGAGTTGCCACGATTGCACATACGGTCGGCAACGCGGGCAACAGGGCAAGCAGCAGGCGCGCGAGACTTGCAGGCAGTCTTCGCGACGGCCCGTGAGCGGGAGAAAGGGAAGCGGACATCACGACTCCTGACGAAGGCGCTTGCGGTCCTCAGATCTGGCCAACCACACCGGCAACCAGATAATTCATGCTTTCAAGCGCGATATCGGTCTGTGCGTAGCTCGTGCCGGCCGCAATGGCGCTGCCGCCCTTGTTGTCCTTCATCGGCCCCTTGAAGATGACGTAGTCGCCCGCGACCATCTTCGCCTTCGCGGCTTCGGCTTGCGTGCGGGCATCGGGTGTCACCATTGCGCCATACGGCGACATCTTCACGAAGCCTTCGCGCAGGCCGCCGCGAAGAATGTTCGGCTGCGGCTTGCCCGTCTGCGCGTTTGTGACGAGCAGCTTGTAGGGCGTCGCCCAGTCCCATTCGGCGCCCGTCAGATAGCCCTTCGGCGCCAGTGCGGCCTGGCTTGCGTGGTAACCGCAGCTCATCGCGCCGCGTTTCTCGGCTGTCTCGATCACGACCTTGGGTCCGTCCACGTGACACGTGAGCACGTCGCAGCCCTGATCGACGAGGCTGTTCGCGGCCTCCGCCTCCTTCACCGGCATCGACCAGTCGCCCGTGAAGATCACGTGCGTGGTGATCGATGGATCCACCGACTGCGCGCCCAGCGTGAACGAATTGATGTTGCGCAGCACCTGCGGAATAGGCTTGGCCGCGACGAAGCCCAGCTTCTTCGTCTTGCTCGCATGGCCTGCCGCGACGCCGTTCAGATACTGGCATTCGTCGATATAGCCGAAGTAGCTGGAGATATTGGCCGGATTGCCGCTCTTCCAGAGACCGCCGCAGTGGGCGAAGCGAACCTTCGGATATTTGGCGGCCATCTTCAGCACATGGGGATCGAAGTAGCCGAACGAGGTCGCGAAAATGAGCGTCGCACCGTCCTGCTCGATCATCGCCTCCATGGTCTTTTGGGCAGCGACGGTCTCGGGCACGTTCTCCTCCTCGACGACCTTTACGTTCGGCAGCTTCTTGATGACAGCCGCAGCCTGCGCTTGTGCCTGGTTGTAACCGTAGTCGCCGCGTGAACCGACGTAGAGGACGCCGAGCGTAAGCGGCTCGGCACCGAAAGCGAGGTCGAACGGGAATGTGCTGCTTAGGACGAGGGCGCCAGCGCCCTTGAGAAAATCGCGACGGTCTGTCATGGTTGGACTCCTCGTGAGTTCAATGCATAAAGTCAGGTTTGCAGATCGGATTGGGCTTGCGTTCCAGCCGCCGTTGCGAGCCATGCACGCCAGCCGCCGAACGCAGTGATGTCGTGTGCGCCGCTGCCTGGTGCGACCGCTGAGGGCTCGCTGATAAAGCCCTTAACGATGAGTCCATCGGCTGTCTGTACGCTGCCGATGCCGAGCGGCGCTGGCACGTGGGCAACGAATGCGCCGAAGCTGCGCAGCGGCACTTCCCAGAGCTCGATTTCGATGGGCTGGCCGGCCTCGTGCGGCGTATGCACCAGAGCGGGCTTGGCCGGTTTCGTGCCGGCGAGCGCGTAAAGGCGGTAGTGCGAAGACGTGGTGGTGGTCTCGACGAAACGCGCGCCAGCCTCGAGCAGTTGCCAGCAGAGCGGCTGCCCGCGCAGATGAGCGCCGACCACGGCGAGCTTCACCGTCGGCTCTTCGAAGGGCAGCGGTCGCGCGGCAATGCTGGCAGCGTCGTCGGGTGTGGCATGCGCCATGAAGAGCGCCTGGATGCGTGCGCCCAGCACTGCCAGGCGCTGGTCGGCGCCCGCTGGGGCGATCAGCGTCACGCCCGCTGGCAGGCCGTCCGCCCGGCGAATGCCCGGCACCGCCAGAGCGCACAGATCGAGCAGATTCACGAAATTGGTATAGATGCCAAGCTGGCTGTTCGACCCGATCGGGTCCGCACGCACTTCGTCGAAGGTTGGATGCGTGGGCGTGGTCGGCACGATGAGGACGTCGATCGCCTCGAACAGCGTTTCCACTTCGCGCCGCAGGGCGGCGAGTGCGTACTGCCCGTTGAACGCGTCGACGGCGCTGTAGCCGTCCGCTTTCGCAATCACCTCGGCGACAACCGGATCGATGTCGGCGCGATTCGTCTCGAAGAAGGAACCGAGCGCGGCACGACGCTCCGCTACCCATGGGCCGTCGTAAAGCAGCGCGGCAGTTCGCTGCATCGGTTCGAACGGCACGCTTGTTGGCGAAAGCGCAAGCCGCGAAGCGATCGTGTCGAGCGTGGCGGCAAAGGCCTGACGAGCCTGCCCGTCGCCGTGGAAGGTCAACTGCTCCGGTACGGCGAGGCGCAGCGGTGCATGGGGCAGTCCGAGTGGCGGCACTCGGCGCGCATAGCCATCGTCTCCATCGTACTTCGCCATCTGCAGTAGGACCTCCCAGGCGTCGCCCACGTCATGCGCGAAGATCGACACGCAGTCCAGGCTCCGGCACGCCGGTACCACGCCCCGCTTGCTTACGAGACCAGGCGTCGGCTTGAGGCCCACGAGCTCGTTGAAGCCCGCCGGAACACGCCCCGAGCCAGCGGTATCCGTGCCGAGCGAGAACGCAGCGAGTCCAGCCGCAACAACGATCGCCGAGCCAGAGCTCGATCCGCCGGAGATGTGCGCATCGGATTCGAACTGTCGCACGGCGCCATAGGGCGAGCGTGTGCCGACAAGGCCTGTGGCGAACTGGTCGAGATTCGTCTTGCCGATGAGGATGGCGCCGGCGTCGAGCAGACGATCGACGGCGAATGCCGAGGCTGCGGGCGTGTAAGCAAAGGCGTCGCAGGCCGCGGTGGTTGGCATGCCGGCGACGTCGATGTTGTCCTTCACCGCGAACGGTACGCCGAACAGCGGCATCCGCTCAAAGATCGCGGCGCCCAGGCGCCCGCGCGCATCTTCGAGCGCGGCAGCCCGGCTGGCGAGATCGGCGGCACTCACGCGCGATATCCAGACTTCAGGGCGACAGGAGGCTTCGATCCGGGCGATCAGCGTGTCGACGATGTCGCGAGGCGTCGTGCTTTTGGTGGCGTAGGATTCGAGCAGTGCTCGAACCTTGAAGAAGGCGTCGGGAAGCATGCGTTCAATCTTGAATACAAGTTTGGGCTCATGCTTGCAGCAAATGTGCCAAGGAGGGTAACTTGCCAGAAAGTCCTTGCCGGGCAACGATTTTCACATTGGCCTGAACGCTGGTACTTGCCTACCTGTGATCCAGCGTGGGTCGCGATTGGTTAGGGTTGGTGCACGTGTCCCGCTCATCGTGCACTACCCAAGGAGAAGGGCGCGCGCGGTGGTCCGCCCGGCTATCGCGCCATGGTGGGCACCCACCGGATTCTGGCGCTGGGCCGGAGGGCGGTTAATCTGGCAACATCACACCGATGCCGGGACATCTGGATTAGCGTGCAGTAGAGATGCAGTTCCGGGTCAGTTGCCGCTGACCGCGAGCTTCCGGATTTGGCCAGCGGTTCTTCGGTTGGAGCCGGCTATTCTGGCCGGCCGCTGAAGATCGGGTTCCGGTTGTGAATGCGGCACAGGTTCCAAGACTCGTGCTCCGGAGGAGTGCTTTGACGTGTGCCTGCTGGCTCGCGTCGCGTACAGATCCGAAACCTGACGGTCGTTCTTTGCACGCAATTCGGCCAAAGCGGACGCTCGCCAGTCACACGCTTTGTGGCTGCTGCATGACCCTTTGCTGTCATTGACGATCAGGTGCAGGTGCTTGTCGGCATCGGCGAAATGCGAATGGTTCTTCACGACCCGTTACAGCCGGTCGACGCTCGCTGGTCGACGGGCAGATGGCAGGACCGAAGCGGCCGCGGGGGTGTCGACTTTCCGGAAAGCGCGGACAGCAGCTCTTGGCCGGACTCAAAAGGTCAAATCTGGTTCGAGAAACGCCAAACCTCAAATTCAGTTTCTGGCGGTTTTTCCCTGGCTCCAATCATCCCAGGGCGGATCATTGCCGAACGCTTCGGCAAGGTAATCGACGAACCGCCGCACTTTGAACGGTATCCGGTGAGCGCTCGGATAGACCGTCTGCACTACCAGCTCGGTGGCGCGGTATGCCGGCAGCAGCGCGACGAGTTCCCCATTGCGCAGATGCTCCCCAAAGACGAATGTCGGGCCGTACGCAATACCGGCGCCGGCGAGCGCGGCCGACAGCAGCATCTGCATGTTGTTGGCCGACACCCGCACGGGCCCTTCGATAATATGTGCACGCCCCTTCGCATCGAACAACGTCCAGTCCCCGGCGGATACAGCTTCGCTGAACGCGAGTCTGGGCGCCTGAAGCAGATCGCGCGGCTTGCGCGGTGTTCCATGCCGATCGACGTACGCGCGCGATGCGCATATAACCATCCGGCAAGGGGCGACCCGGCGTGTTACCAGCGCCGGATTCTCCAGTCGCCCGATCCGGATAGCGACGTCGATGCCCGCATCGAGCAGATCGACATAACGATCCCCGAGCACGACCTGGACATTCACCTGCGGATGGTCTTCGACGTAGCGCGCAACGACTTGTCCGAGATGCATCGCACCGAACGTGACGGGCGCGGCGACGCGCAGAACGCCCCGGGCCGTGCCGTGTGAATCGCTAGCCTCCCGATTGGCTTCGTCGTACGTCTCGAGAATTTGCTTGCAACGCTCGTAGTAAGCCTGGCCCGGGTCCGTCAGGCTCAGCCGCCGCGTCGTGCGTTGAAGCAGTCGCACATTCAGCCGTGCCTCGATCTCACTTACATGCTTGCCCGCCATCGCGGGCGAAAGCTCGAAACGCCGCGCGGCAGCCGCGAAGCTGCCTTCTTCCACGGCCACAACGAACACGCCAAGACTGGTCAGTCGATCCATATCGTCACCTGATTCGATATCAGGATTATCGACTGTCGCCAAAATTCGAGCAATTATCAAATCACATGCACGACTCTACGATGCTCCTTCCAACCAGCGAGGAGTAGGAAATGGACATCGAAACGAACGGTACACGGATTCACGTCACGCAGCGAGGCAGCGGAGAGCTTGCGCTGGTCTTCCTGCACTACTATGGCGGATCGTCGCGCACATGGGACAAGGTAGCGCAGGCGCTGCCGGACCGATACCGCATCGTGGCCACGGACCATCGCGGCTGGGGCGACTCCGATGCACCCGCGCATGGCTACCGTATCGAGGATCTGGCGAACGATGCCGAGGGCGTGATCGAGGCGCTGCGTCTGAAGCGCTTCGTGCTTGTCGGCCATTCGATGGGCGGCAAGGTCGCGCAACTCATTGCGTCGCGTCGGCCTGAGGGACTCGAAGGTCTGGTGCTGGTCGCGCCGTCGCCGCCCTCGCCCATGCTTCTCTCCGAGGAGGAACGCGTGACATTGTCGGGCGCTTACCAGTCACGCGAATCGGTCGAGTTCGTGATCGACAACGTCCTCACCGCGAGACCGCTCGATGCCGCGTGCCGCGAACAGGTCATCGAAGACAGCCTGAAGGCCGCACCGCAAGCGAAGGCTGCGTGGCCCGAGATCGCGATGCGCGAAGATATCTCCGCAGCGGTGACGTCCATCGTCGTGCCGACCATCGTCATCTCGGGAGAGCGGGATCAGGTGGATCGGGTCGCCACGTTACAGGCTGAACTATTGCCTCGCGTTCCGCATGCGGCGATGCACATCCTTCCCGGCATCGGGCACCTGTCGCCACTCGAATCACCAGCGGAGGTTGCGCAACACATCGCAAATTTTGTCGCTGCGATTGAAGGCAAGTCTGTAGTGTGCAACGCACCTGCGGACGTCCCGGCCGCGTTCGATACGGCGATGAACGCAAACGATCTCGATGCAGTGCTCCGCCTATTCAGAAATAACGCCGCTATGCGAATGACGAACGGTGACCTCGCGGAAAGCCCAGGCGACCTACGTCGGTCGCTTGCGGAGTTGCTAGCGATGCGACCGCATGTTCGAAATACCGTGCGCCTCGTACTGTCGAGCGGCGAGATTGCGCTCGTTCTGCTGGACTGGACCCTCAGCATCCCGCGACCCGACGGCCAGAAGCATGTCGAACACGGGACTGCGACCCAAGTCATGGAGAAGGGCCCCGATGGTGGCTGGCGGCTCAGAATCTCGAATCCACATGGGGTGAATTGATGGCGTGTTTCGGGCACTGCTTGTAGGCGGTGACCTGCGTCCGCAAACCACTGTAGGGCGCGGCGGTCCACGCGGTATTGCTGGAGATCCTGCCGGGACTGTAACTGCCGTTCATGTCGTAGAGCCGATGTGACCACGGCTACGTTGCGATGCGCGGGCCCATGAAGTGCGAACCTCGAACTCCCGGGGTAACTCAAGCAGCATCGCGCATTGTCTTCACATTGGTCGAGTCCTCTTTGTCTCGTTTGGGTGGTGCGCCAAACATCCGCGCGTATTCCCGACTGAATTGCGAGGGGCTCTCATATCCCACCTCAAATGAGGCGGCCTGGACGCTCATCGACTGTGAGAGCAGCAGCCTGCGAGCCTCCAGTAGGCGCAATTGCTTCTGATATTGGAGAGGGGGAAGTCCGGTCAACGCCTTGAATTGCCGGTGGAATGCCGACGGACTTAGTTGGGCAATTTCAGCCAGATCTTCCACTCGCACTGGCTGCGAAAATTGAGCTCTTATATTTTCCATCGCGCGCAGAACGCCGTGCGAGGCATTCCCGGTCGACGCCAGCTTTGCTATTTCGGCGCCTTTCGGACCTCTTAGCAACCAATAACAAATCTCCCGCATGAGCAGCGGGTACAGAATTCTGACTGCGTCCGGGGTATCCAGCAAGCGGACGACCCGCACCGCGCAATCGGCCAGCGGGCCATCGAAGTCCGCAACGAACACGCCGCGGCTTGCGTCTCCTGCCGCCACAGGGGGCGACGACATCTCCCTTGCAACGGCGCGCATGATCATCAGGTCGAGTTCCAGAACCAGAACCAGGCAAGGATTGTCCGGACTTGCTTCGAACACTCGGCCCTGCGACGGAGTCTCAACGCCGACCACTAGCGCCTGTCCGGCCCGGTACTCCAGTTTCGCGCCACCAAAGCTGGCCCATTTGGCACCCTGTGCAACGATACACAGTGCTGGGCGGGCTGTGCGAAATGTCGGCGGTTTGGGGTGATCGGAGCGCAGAATCAGAAGCCCGTCCACGGCCGTGCGGTATGGGCTTGTTCCTGTTTGCGTTTCGATATAACGAAGCAGTGCAACGGCCAGTTCGTTCGACATAGCTGCCCTGTATGGAGAATGCGCGTCGATCAAGCTTAGTGAGCGGAGCAGGATCAGGCAAGATTTTGGTAGGTTCGGGTATTAACTGCTCGCGGCTCCCCCCGGAGAATTGAGGTTTTCCAACTTACCGGCAGGTGCCAAATGGAAACAGACAGGGATCGTCACCCGACTTCAAAAATCGCGGTCGTCACAGGAGGCAGTCGCGGGATCGGCCGCGACACAGTTCTGCGCCTCGCGAGTCGTGGAGTCCGCTCGGTGTTCACTTATCACTCAAATCGCGTCGAGGCAGAGAGGGTCTGTGCGACGGTTGCCGAAGCGGGCGGACAGGCGTTTGCCCTCCAGTTGAACGTGGGCGATGGAAGCGCATTTGATGATTTCGTCACACATCTGCGAGAAGCACTCGGGAAGTTGGGCGCGCAACGCTTCGATTATCTGGTGAACAATGCAGGGACGTCTTCAGCGGCTACGTTCGCAGCGGGCACCGAAGCGGAGCTTGACGCTCAGTTCGCGGTGCATTTCAAGGGACCATTCCTGTTGACCCAAAAGCTGTTGCCGCTTATTAACGACGGCGGACGGATTGTGAACATCTCCTCGGGGCTGGCACGTTTCGCGTTCCCTGGGCGGGCGATCTACGGGCCGATGAAGGCAGCCGTTGAAGCGCTGACGCGCTATATGGCCCTTGAACTCGCGCCGCGCCGGATCGCGGTCAACGTCGTAGCGCCAGGCGCGATCGCGACGGACTTCAGTGGTGGCGTCGTACGGGACAATCCGCAGGTCAACAAGGCCGTCGCCGACCATACCGCTCTGGGCCGAGCGGGACTGCCGTCGGATGTAGGGCCAGTGATTGCCGGTCTTTTATCGGATGACTTTGGTTGGGTAAACGCGCAGCGCATAGAAGTGGCGGGTGGCATTCACATCTGACTCGTCTTCACTAGTCGCCGCAGCTCGAGGCCCGGCGCGAAGTCGCTGCTCAGGACACTGATGCACGGCGGGATCGCTCTCGCCCCTCGGCCGCACACGATCACCGAACCGCCGTTGCAGCTAGCTGTTCGTCGCGAAGCGTGCCACCAACCATCAACGCCGCGTCGCGGGACGGCACGGTGTTCGTCGCGCCTGCAGTTCTGAACTGGCTGCACGGCCGGTGAGATTCGAAAACCGGCCGCTCGAACTGCTGCGATTGGTAGACCGATTCGGGACGCTCATCGGCCTTTGGGTGCGGCTCTAGTACGACGGCGGCTTTCACGGGGGCTTGAGGGTCCCCGAACTCATCGAGCTTTTCTCAAACCGGGAATTGCGGGCACTGGCTCTGCATTTCCTCCAAAGCCCGCAGCAGTTTGCCTGGCTCATCGATTTTCAACGCAACCTGCAGCCGGCTCGGTCCGCCTTGTTGCGCTAGCGTGACAGAAACTTCAAACCGATGTCCCTGCTCGCGGCCCGCGCGCGGTTCCGCTGCCGCCGCGTGCGCAAATCTGACGGCCATGTGGCGACAGGCTACATTCCCCATCTGAGCGATGGCGTATGCACCGGGCTATCCCAATGCCGCTTCATTTCGTCGTCCAGCACGCACAAGGTGATCGACGCGCCGGCCATTTCCAGCGACGTCGTAAGCGATCCGACCTGCACGCGCGCGACCGCGAGACCGCGCTGGTGCAGCCACGAGCGTGTGGAATTGAACAACAGATACAGTTCCCCGAGCGGCGTTCCGCCCAGTCCATTGATCAAGACCAGCAACTCGGAGCCGTTCCCCGGCTTCAAATCGGCGATGATCGCCGTCAGCAGCTCTGCCGCGATCGCATCGGCTGTGGCAAAGCGCGCGCGACGCCGCCCTGGCTCGCCATGAATGCCGACGCCGACCTCGATTTCATCGTCGCCGATCTTGAACGTCAGCGTGCCCGCCGCGGGCACCGTGCAACTGGAAAACGCGACGCCCATCGACGCCGTACGCTTGTTGATCCGGTCGCCGAAGGCCTTGCATTGTTCGAGATTGGCGCCGCTCTCGGCGAGACTGCCCACCAGTTTCTCGACGATCACGGCACCCGCGACGCCGCGCCGCCCCGTTGTATAACTGGAGTTTTCGACGGCGACATCGTCGTTGATCAACACCATCGCATTCGGCAACTCCGACATCTCGGACGCCATTTCGAAGTTCATCAGATCGCCGGAATAGTTCTTCACGATGAAGAGCGTTCCCGCGCCCGTATCGACGGCCTTGGCGGCTGCCATCATCTGATCGGGCGTCGGCGAAGTGAATACCTGGCCGGGGCACGCGGCATCCAGCATCCCGTACCCGACGAAGCCGATATGCAAAGGCTCGTGTCCCGAGCCGCCGCCCGAGACGAGCGCAACCTTGCCTGGCTTCAGCGTATTGCGCCGCACGAACACAGGATCGTTGTCGAGCACGACGAGATCACCATGCGCGGCGGCGAATCCAGTAAGACTCTCAGTTAGAAAGTCGTCGACATGGTTGATAAATTTTTTCATGGTCTGCGCTCCTTTCACTCTCTGTCCTGCGCGAGCCGCGCGCATATCGCACTGATCATCAACTGGCTCGACCGTGCGCCGGGGTCGATGTGCCCGCGCGCACGCTCGCCGAGAAACGACGCGCGACCCTTGGTCGCGAGCATGTCGCGCGTCGCGCGCATGCCCTCTTCGGCCGTCAGCGGCAGCGCGTCGAGCACGGCTTCGGGCGCCGCACTATCTTCGGCTAGTTCCACGAAGCGTGACGAGACGGGGATGAGCACGTCCATCATCGTCTTGCTGCCGATGCCGGCTTTGCCGCGTTGGGCTACGGCGTCGACACCCGCGGCGAAGATCCGCGCCGCGTCCTCCACGCTGATTGTGTCCACGTTCTGCGCGGCCTTTGCCATGCCATGCAGCAACGAAAAAAACAGCGGTCCCGACGAACCGCCCACGGTCGACAGCAATTTGGAAGCGGCCTGTTCCAGCGCGGGCGCAAACGCCTCGGCCTCGATATCGGCGCGCATCGCAAACAGCGCATCGACGCCCCGCAACAGGTTGAAGATATGATCGCCATCGCCAATCTGCTGATCGAGCGCGGCGATCTCATCCGTGTGTTTCTTTAGCGTCGCGTGCGCGGCCTCGATGCACGCCATGACCGTTTTCCCGTTCATGCCGGAATCCTCCTGCCGTCGGAGCGGAAATAGAGAAGGCTGCGCGGAGGCAGCGACACGCCGACTGTTTGTCCAGGCGTGAAATTGCGCTCGGTCATGGTCGTCGCGACGATGGCGGTGCCGTCGCGCTCCATGATCAGCAGATGTCGCAGCGGGGAATATTCAAGCACGCGAAGATTGACCACGTCGCGCGTATCAGGCGCGTGCAGCACGATGTCTTCAGGCCGGATCGCGACCGTCGACGTGCCGGCCGGCATCGTGGAAAGATCGAACAACATGGGTGGCAGCAGGTTGATGGGCGGCGAGCCGAGACGTTGCGCAGCGCCAAGTGAAGCGGGATTGCCATACACATCGCGCGGCGCACCAATCTGCACGATGCGTCCCTGCTCGAGTATGCCGATGCGATCCGCAAGCGTGGTCGCTTCGACCTGATCGTGCGTCACGTAGATGATCGTCGCGCCGATCGTGCGATGCAGACGCTTCAGTTCGATTCGCATCTCCTCGCGCAACTTCGCATCGAGCGACGACAGCGGCTCATCCATCAGAAACACCTTGGGCTGACGCACTAGCGCGCGTCCGATGGCGACCCGCTGCATCTCGCCGCCCGATAGATGCGTCGCCAGATTGCCAAGTTTCGACTCGATGTGCAGCATCTGCGCGACCATCTGCACGCGCGCGGTGACTTCCGCCTCGCTCACGCGCCGCCGCGGGGAGCGCAGTGGAAACGCCAGGTTGCCAAACACCGTCAGATGCGGGTACAGCGAATACTGCTGAAAGACGAAGGCGACGTCTCGGTCCGCCGGATGCATGTCCTTCGCGGCGGCACCGTCGATGAATATCTCGCCTTCGTCGGGGCGTTCGAGACCAGCGATGAGCCGCAACGTGGTGGTCTTGCCCGCGCCGCTCGGCCCGAGCAACACGACGAACTCGCCCTCTTTCACGTCGAACGACACATCATCCACCGCGACGATATCGCCAAATCGCTTCGTCACCCCATGCAGGCGAATCTCAGACATAAGCGCCTCCGTTGCTGCGTCCGTTGACGGCCATCTGCCGCACAGCGCCGGGCAGCAGCACGCCGCTGGATGCGTCGTACATCAGCGTGCGCTCCTTGTGAAACGACAACCCGACCTGCGCTCCCGCCGCTCTTCCTTCGTTCTTGCCGACCCGCACGCGCACCACGCCGAGCGCCGTTTCGACGACCAGAATCTGATGCGAGCCGAGATACTCGTCGGCAATCACGCGTCCACGCAACGCACTGTGCTCGTCGATCACGACGTGCTCGGGCCGCACGCCAAGCAGCGCTTTCGCGGCGGATGCAACAGTGCGCGGCACCGACACGGCCACACCGCGGAGCGAGACCGATTCCACGCCCGCTTCGACGCCGCCGTCCACGGCCAGAAAATTCATCGGGGGGCTGCCGATAAAGCTCCCAACGAACACGGTCGCTGGGAAGTGATAGACCTCATGCGGCGATGCGGATTGCAGCACCTCGCCGCCGCTCATCACAACGATGTCGTCGGCCATCGCCATCGCTTCCCGTTGGTCGTGCGTCACGTAGACCGTCGTTGCGTGGAGCGCATTGTGCAGCTTGCGCAACTCAAGGCACATCAGTTCGCGGAAATCCGCGTCGAGCGTGCCCAGCGGTTCGTCCATCAGAAAAGCCTTCGGGTGCCGGACAATCGCGCGGCCCAACGCGACGCGTTGACGATCGCCGCCCGACAGCCCACCCGTCTTTCGGTCCAGCAGACATTCGATGCGCAGCATATGCGCGGCCGCATCGACACGCGCCGCAATCTCGCGGCGCGAAATGCCTTCGTTCTTCAGCGGAAAGGCGATGTTGTTCCGCACAGTCATATGGGGATAGAGCGCGAACATCTGGAACACAAACGCAATGTCGCGTTGACGCGCCCGCAATCCCGTCACATCTTCGCCGTCGATCAAAATCTGGCCTGAGGTCGGCAGTTCGAGCCCGGCAATCATGCGCAACGTCGTCGTTTTGCCACAGCCGGACGGTCCCAGCAGCACGACGAAGCGGCCGTTGCTCACGGTGAGATTCGTATCGTGCACCGCAGTGAAGGCGCCGAAGCGTTTATGAAGGTTGGAGAGAACGATCGTCGACATGGCTCACTCCGGGAAGTGACTGGTGACGACGAAAGCCAGCGCGCCCACCAGAATCACGGGAAACGACCAGGTGTAGAGATCGACCGTGAATGGCTGGACGAGCATCGCAATGCCGAGGCCGATAAGCACGGTCGATGCGCCCTCACAGTAACGCCGTCGGAACAGGCGGCGGCGCGGCATGGCAGGTTGGGCTTTCATTTGCGCACTGCTCCAAAGGTGATCCCGCGCAACAGATGCTTGCGCAGTACAACAGTAAAGATCAGGATGGGCAGAACGAACAGCGTCGTGGCGGCCGCGACGGCCGGCCAGTCCTGTCCGCCTTCGCCGATGATGAACGGAATGAACGGCGGCATCGTGTGTGCATCGCCGCTCGTCAGCAGCAATGCGAACGCGTACTCGTTCCATGCAAAGATCAGACAGAAAATGGCCGTCGCGGCAATGCCCGTGATCGCCTGGGGCAGCACGACCTTGACGAAAGCCTGCAACCGCGTATATCCGTCGACGAGGGCTGCTTCCTCATATTCGCGCGGGATTTCGTCCATGAATCCTTTGAGCAGCCACACCGCGAGCGACACGTTCACAGCCGTATAGAGCACGATCATGCCGAGGTAGCTATCGGAGAGGCCGAGAGCGCGATACATCAGAAAGATGGGGATCGCGACGGCGATGGGCGGCATCATCCGCGTCGACAGAATGAAGAACAGCAAGTCGTCGGCAAGCGGGATCCTGAAACGCGAGAACGCATAGGCTGCGAGCGTGCCGAGAAAAACCGCAAGGAAGGTCGAGCCGAAGCCAATCACGAGCGAATTGACGAAGCGCGGCAAGACCTTCGACGGCCCCGCAATCACCATATTGCGCTTGCGCACATCGCGGTCATACCAGGTTTGAGCGGGTGGCAAGCTCGCGATGAACTCGGGCGTCTGCCGCGAGCGGATGGTGAACAGATTCACATAGCCCTCCATCGACGGGTGGAAAACCACGACGGGCGGATAGGCAACCGCGTCTTCCTGCGTCTTGAAGCTCGTCAGGATGATCCATACGATCGGCAGGGCCGCAATCAGTGCGTAGGCGATAACGATGAAGGCGGCGAACGTCTTGCTGCGCGGCGATGCCGCCACCACCGACTGTTGAAGCGCAAGGTCTGTCATCGCTGTTTCACCCGGTTGAGTGCCTTCACATAGATATTCGCCGCGCCGAAGACCACCACGAACAGGATGATCGCCAGGGCGGACGAGTACCCCGTCTGCCACTTCTCGAACGCAGCGCGCTTGAGCGTGATCGACACAGTTTCCGTTACGGAGCCCGGGCCGCCTGATGTCAGCAGGTTCACCATGTCGAACATCTTGAAGTTCTCGATACCGCGAAAGAGGATCGCAAGCATCAGGAACGGCAGGGTCATCGGCAAGGTGATCGACCAGAATTGCCGCCACGGCGAAGCACGGTCCACTTCGGCCGCTTCGTAGATGTAGTCCGGAATCGAACGCAATCCCGCGAGACAGATCAGCATCACGTACGGCGTCCACATCCACGTATCGACCATCACGATGGTCCACGGCGCGAGCGGCACGTCGCCGATCATCTGAAACGAGTTTGGCGCAATGCCCGTGAAAAAGCTGACGATGTCGTTGAAAAGTCCCGTTTGCGGTTGCAGCAGGAAGGTCCAGAAGTTGCCGACCACAGCGGGCGAAAGCATCATCGGCAGCAGAATCAGCGTGGTCCAGAAGCTATGGCCGCGGAACTGCCGGTTGATCAGCAGCGCGAGCCCGAAACCGAGGAGCACTTCGAGCCCGACCGACCAGAACACGAAGCGCGCCGTCACCTGCATGGCGTACCAGATGTCTTCGTCGGTGAGTATGTCCGTGTAATTGTCGATGCCGACATTGCGCGCAGGCACGCTCGGCATGTTCGACTTGAAGTTCGTGAACGACAACCGCAATGCCCAGATCAACGGAAAGATGTTGATGGCGAGCAGCAGCACGATCGTCGGAAGAATGAACAGCCACGCGATCGTCCGGTCCGACAGCCCGCGCAGGCGCGCGGCAGCGCGCGTCTGCGCTTTCGTCTGCAACCCTTCCGGAGGAAAAGGCTTGTTTGCCAACATGCCTGACTCCTTGTTGTCGCTGACCGACAAGATTGATCGGCTTGCCGGTCCGCGTGTTCATGTGCAATAACGCTAGTTCTTCCCTTCAGCCTTGAAGACCTTGTTCCAGTCCTTGACGAGCAGATCGAGCGCTTCCTTCGAGGTGCCTTTATCGGCAACCACATAGTCGTGCACGCGCTTTTGCATGTCGAGCAGCAGCTCGGCATACGCGGGCTCGGCCCAGAAGTCTTTGACGATCGCCATCGACTTCAGGAATGCAGGCGCAAATGGCGCGCTCTTCGGAAAGTCCGGCGCATCTACCACTGACTTCGCAGCCGAGTAGCCGCCGAGTTGCCACCACTTCTTCTGCACATCGGGCTGCGCAAACCACTTGATGTATTCGAGCGCGTCAGCCTTGTGGTCTGAGTACGACACGACGGAAATGCCTTGCCCGCCGAGCTGTGTGAACTGTTTCGTTTCTTTTGGATTGACGAAGAAGCCGATCTTGTCGCCGCCGACATTCGGGTCCTTGTACAGTCCGGGGAAGAAGGCAAACCAGTTCATCTGCATCGCGACCTGGCCAGACTTGAACGCATCGAGCCCTTCCTGCATGTAGGCGTTCGTCATGCCCGGGGCCGTGCAACACTTGTAAAGCGCCTTGTAGAATTCGAGCCCCTTGATGGCGCCTGGCGAATTCACGAAGCCGTCCAGGCGATAAGGCTTCTTCGGGTCCTCGTATTCAAAGCCAAAGTTATAGAGCATGTTGGTCGCGCCCATCGTGATCCCTTCCGAACCGCGCTCTGTGAAGATATACACGCCATACACGGTTTTGCCGTCGATCTTTCGGCCCTGAAAGAACTCGGCTGTCTGCTTGAGCTCATCCATCGTAGTGGGCGGTTCGAGTTCGCGCTTGTACTTCTGTTTGAACTCCGCGCGCAGTTCGGGCCTTGCAAACCAGTCCTTGCGATACGTCCAGCCGACGGCGTCCGCCATTGCGGGCAGCGCCCAATAATTCGGCGTGTTCTTTGGCCATTCCGAGTAGCCGACGACGGTCGCCGGCACGAAATCGTTCATCGAAATCTTGTTCTTGTCGAAGAAGTCATTAAGCTTCACGTAGTGCCCATTGACCGCGGCACCGCCAATCCACTGACTATCTCCGATGATGAGGTCGCAAAGTTTTCCGTGCGAATTGAGTTCATTGATAAAGCGGTCCGCGTAGCTCGTCCACGGCACGAACTCGAATTTCATCGCAATGCCGGTTTTCGCCGTAAAGTCTTTCGACAATTCGACGAGTGCATTGGCGGGGTCCCATGCGGCCCAACATAACGTCAACTGCTTGCCCTGCGCGTGTGCCGCCGATCCGAAGCTCAGCCCCAGTGACGCCAGCAGCGCCGCGATTACCCTTGCTGTCGTAAGACGTAACATGTCTCTTCTCCTTGTCTCCGTCGGGTCTCCAACCTGATGACAGACAGCGCCCATGCGCCGGACGCTGTATTTAGAGCACTGGCAGACTCAGCGAGCCGTCCGCGTGTCGCGAGCTTCAGGCATGCGCATTCTCACGAAGATAAATACGGGTTTCGGGCGTCGGAATGGCGAGCACGCCGCGCACGTCGTTCAGTAAATTGATGGCGGCGAGCCCCGCGCAATGGACGATGCCGCGCACATCCTGATCGAGGATGACGTCGATCGCCCGCTCCGACAGTTGCGCCCGAGTGTCAGCCGTGCACTCGTGGCCGATCAGCACGACGCGCGTCTTGTCACCCGATTCCTGCAGCGTCGACGCGATGCCGGAAATGCCGCCGCCCGTCACATACACGCCGACCAGATCCGGATGTCCCGCCATCAGTCCTTGCACGGCGAGTCCGGCGCTGTCGTCGTCTTCGGCGAAATCGGGCTCCGTGAGCCAGCGCAGGTTGCGAAAGTCCTCTTCGAGCACCTGGGAAAAACCCGTGCGACGCTCGAGCTGATCGTGCAGACGCGACGACGCCGACAACACGGCGACCGTGCCGATACGCGAACCGACGAAGCGGCCCATCAGCAGCCCCGCCGTTCGTCCGGCAATGCGGTTATCGACACCCACGTACGCCGCGCGCGCACTCGACGGCAAATCCGAGAAGACCGTGACGACGGGCACGTTGGCATCCGTCAAGTCCTGAATCATCCGCTCGACCCAGGGGTAATCGAGCGGCACGAGCACGAGCGCGTCGTAGTCGATCAGTTGCTGCCCGAGTGAGATTGCGTCGCGCTGGCTGGACAGGTCGCAACGGTAAAACGAGGGGACAAGGCGATGCTCGCGAAAAAAGCTGGCCGACAGTGCGATATCGCGCTCGACCTGATCGAGAAAGCGGGAGTTGATTTGCGGTAAGACGAAGGCGACCCGGAATGACGTGGCTTTCGCAGGCCGGCCGCGACTCGCGCGATCGTCACGCAAAGTGGCCAGTGCGAGATGCACGCGCTCGGCTGTTTCAGGGCGAACCCCTTGATCGTCGCGCAGCACACGGTCGACCGTGGCGACGCTCACGCCAGCACGACGCGCAATCATCATACGTGTTGCCGGCATGGGTCTCCTCCGGTGCCAGGCGAAGAATCATTTTGTTAACCAAAGATAGTTTTTCACACGCGAAATGCAAGCTTTTTTGACGCGTTAAATGCGTCAAACCGGACGGTCGCCGAACGCGCTTACCGAGGACGAGCGCAAGCGCATCGCGGTGCATGAGGCGGGTCACGGTCTGGTCGCCGCGCTGCGTCGGATTTGCAGGAGGCCTCGCGTATCGGCCTCGATATGGTGTCGAAGTTCGGCTTCAACACCGATGGGGATCTGTTCAGTCTCGCGGCGCTGCCGTCGCAGTGCGCGGGCCTGCAAATGAAGAGCGCAAACGAGCATGCGAACGTGCTGCCCAGGGAACTGAACGAGCTTGGCTACGGCTTGTTGCAAGCGTACGAGCCGGTACTGCGCGACATTTCAGACCCGGTGCTAGAGCACGAGACCGTACTTGGGGATACAGTCTATCGGCTCATCGCCGAGCACAAGAGCACCGTTACCGTCGCGACATTAAATTTGTCACAACGCGGCGGACGACCGACCTGTGCCAACTGGATGGCGCTGAGAAGCGGCCGCGTCAAACCCCGTTTGTCACACGGTGCGAACTGCCGGTGTCGGACCCGTCTTGGAGATTCGCCCTTTCATGTCGAAACGGCTCGATCTGGATGAACTTCGGTCATTGAGCCGCCGAAACAGACTGCCGTCGAATGCAAACTCATTGTCGGCGCGGATATCATGATTTCCCCAGCAAGGCACCGCTCATGCGCCGTTAGCGAGAGCCGCGCCGAAGCAAGTCGCGGGCTGCAACCGGCCGTGCAAACCAGCACCGGCTCGCGGGCGCGCCGGCGCCCGCAATGGCGAGGCTCAGAATTGCTTGCCGAGCGAGACGCCCACCACGTCTTCGGACAGGTGAACATTCGCATTGCCTCCACCGAAGGCTGCGGGAATCGAGTTGTCGCCGTTCACCGTGTTCTTGAACGCATGTCCATAGAAGAGGCCGAATGATGTTTTCGCATCGGGCTTCCACGTGGCGCCCAGGGTCGCCTGATCCTGCACAACACCCGGTGCAAGGATATTCAGGAATGTTTCCGTGCTAGCCACCGGCTGGCTCGAATGACTGTAGCCTGCGCGGAGCGTGAGATGGCTCGATACATCATAGCTCGTGCCGATCTTGATCACGTTCGTATTGCGCCAGCCAAAGCCTGGGCCGTCGGACGATCCCAACGCATTGCCTGCAAACAGGTTGGCGAGCGGATTCGCGATCGAATTCACGTTGCCATACATAATGCGCTGAAAGTCGGCCGCCACCGTCCATGCCGGCGTAACCTTCCAGGAAAACCCGACACCGTAGTTCTCCGGGATGTCGAATGAGCCGCCGTCCGCGAAGAGACCTTTGTATTTGTCGAAACGGCCATGAATCTTCGATGCCCACGTCACGCCGACGGTCAGTGTCGGCGTAATCTCCCCGGTATAGCCAAGATGCACGCCAACCCCGACCGAAGTGTCGGCACCCTGATCGGTTACGTTGCCGGGCGCGACCGACATGCCAGTGAACGGCTGCAGCCCGCTTGCCGTAAAGCGTTGAAACGCGACGTTCAGGCCGATGCCGAACGCGTGCCGGTCGAGCAGTTTGTAAGCAATTGTCGGCGAGAGGAACATCTGTTCGAGATCCACGCCTGCTGACCCCGTGGCACCGAACGCTTGATAGGGATTATGGGCGTAGCCGGTGTCGAGCCCCCCGTTCGCGTACAGTGCAAGGCCCGCATACACGTTCGGCAGAAACTGATATGTAACGCCGAATTCGGGCAGCACGAAGATCGAGCGATTGTTGCCGTCGTAGTCGCCGTTAGCACCGTAACGGTTGCCGGACACGTTGGCGCCACGATCTGGCAGGAAGAGACTGATGCCGCCATCGATGCGGTTACCAACGAAGGCAATACCTGCGGGATTGGCCGCAGCGGCAAGGGCGTCCTGCGGAAAGCCGATGCCGACGCCGGCCATGCCCTGTGATGCGACGCCGTAGCCGTTGGAAAAATAGCCGTTGGTGGCCCATGCAAAGGTTGGTGCTGCCGCGACGACAGCAATGAGCGCGCGAGTGGCTTGTAGCTTCATTGTTTCCCCGAATAATATTTGGAATAGTCAGGGAGACGGAGTGTATTGATTCGATCTCGCGCCTCAAACCAAGTTTTTCACATAAGCACTAGGTTAAAAACATATAAAGTTTCTCTGCCGATGAGTTTTTCGATTCTTGCATTGACCTTCGGACCATGCAGGCTTCAGCGGAGAAAGCATGCGCCCTACTCAAGGGCTCGCCAATCCTGCAAGAGACATGGTATTCACACCAAAGGCGACGAATTCGGTGGCGGAGGCTGGCGGCTCCATCTCCGAACTCACCATGGTTCTGCCACAGCTGCTTATTGCAATGTTGCTGTCAGGGAGCTTGAAACGGCGCAACACTATCTCGTCGAATTTCGCTCTCAGCGCCGCGCGTAATGCTGTTCGATGCCGTGCGCGAGCTGTGTAACGAGTCGCTGCATCGCCACCTGAGTCCGCCATGCGACATGTGGAGTCACAATCAGATCCGTGCGCGCGCTGGTCAACAGCGGATGACCGATCGCTGGCGGCTCCTGCTCGAGGACGTCGAGCGCGGCGTTCGCGATCAGCTTGCGGTCGAGCGCCTCGATCAGCGCCCCCTCGTCGACGATGCCGCCGCGCGCGGCGTTCACGAGCGACGCGCTGCGCTTCATTCGCTCGAATTCGGCGAGACCGAAGAGATGTCGCGTTTCATCGGTAAGCGGGCAGTGCAGGCTGATTACATCCGCCTCGCGCAGCACCTCGGCGAATGCAGCGTAGCCTTCGCGCACCGCCCTGGCGTGCTTGCGTTCGGCGAAGAGCACACGCATGCCGAACGCGCCGGCCAGTTCGGCGAGTCGCTTTCCACCGTGACCGGCACCGACGATGCCGAGCGTCGACCCGTGCAGATCCGCGATCGGATGCAGTTCAGCGTAAAAAGTGGGTGACCCGCTCCAGCCTCCAGCATAGACGTCCTTCCAGTAAGGAATCAGGTTGCGGCGCAGCGCGAGCATTAGTGCGAACGCGTGCTCCGGCACGGAGATCGTCGAATAGCCCGGACATGCGACTACTTCGATGCTCCGTTGGCGGCATGTTTCCATATCCAGATGATTGACGCCTGCGGCCGGCACGCCGATCAGTTCCAGTTTCGGCAACTGCTCGAGCACTTCGCCCGACATTGGAACCTTGTTGGTCACGACGATCTGCGCATCGCGGCAACGCTCCAGCACATGTTCCGGCGCCGTAGATGGATATTCGACCCAGCGATGCGAAAACGGAAAATCGGGTAGATCGGCCGACAGCGTCGCGCGGTCCAGAAAGACGATGGTTTTCAACAGGCTGCTCCACTTCATTAACGTTCGGACGTGCTCGTGGACACGGTGTCGAGCATGCGTTTCTTGCCCGTCTGCACGTGATTCTCGAAAGCCTCCGCAGCCGCGTCGGCTTGGCCCGCGCGCAGCGCCTCGAAAAGCTCGCGGTGTTCTTTCGCGGAACGCTGCATCTGCGTGAACGAATACACGCCTTTGTGAATATAGAGCGTCAGTTCATCTGCGACAGCCTGGTTGATCGTGATCAGCCGCGGATTCTTGGTCGCTGCCATGAGTTGACGGTGGAACTCGGTGTTCAGAGTCTGATACAGAGGGCTGTTGCGCTCGGCTACGGCGGAGTCCATCTTGTCAACGAGAAGGCTCAGCGACTGCTCCTCGTCGGTGGTCAGACGCAGAGCGGCGAGACGTCCCGCCGTGCGTGCGAGCCCTGCTCGAATCTCATAGAGATCCATCGCCTCTTCGAGCGACAGCCGCCGTACTTCGGCGCCCCGATTGGGGACGATTCGCACGAGCCCCGCCTGTTCGAGCGAGCGCAGGGCCTCGCGCGCCGAATTGCGGCCGACGCCGATCTGGTTTGCAAGCGCCTGCTCATTCACACGTTCGCCGGGGCGCAAGTCCCCCCGCTGGATCATGGCGCGCACCTGTTCGCGAATGTCGTCGAGCTTCGACGCGATTACCTCGGGCGCGCGCGCGTTCCCCTTGCCGTTCGGTTCACTGTTAAACGCGTTTTTCATGTTGATTGCCCTTTCTGTGTCATTCGATACCTTTATTTTGCTTGCAGAAAACCCGTCGATACCCGCGGAACCAGCACTATCACGATGAGGGCCACCGCCAAAGCCCCCAGATACGGCCAAACGCGGCGCATCGCGGTGGACGGGTCGACCTTGCTGACCGCGCACGCCGCATAAAAGCCAAGGCCAAGCGGGGGGGCGAACAGGCCCAGTCCCATCGCGAACACCACGACCATTGCGTAGTGCACGTCCGCGATGCCCATCGCACGCGCGATCGGGAACAGTAGCGGCCCGAACAGTACGATTGCCGGAATTCCTTCCAGAAAGCTGCCGAGCATCACGAACGTAATCGCGGAGATCGCCAGGAAGCCGAGCTTGCCCCCAGGCGCAGCCATCATCAACTTGGCGAGTTGCGCGGAGAAGCCTGACTGCGTGAGCGCCCATCCCATCGCGGTTGCACACCCGATGATGATCAGAATCGCGCCAGACAGCGACGCCGCTTCCACCAGAATAGGATAGAGCCGGCTCCAGTCGAAACGGCGATACAGTAGCAAACCCACCACACAGGTGTAAGCCACGCCGATTGTCGCCACCTCCGTCGCGGTCGCGATGCCTTCCACCACGGCCGCGCGGATCACGAAGGGCAGCGCGAGCGCAGGCAGCGAAATCAGGAATGCGCGGCCGACTTGGGCCCGGGAGGCCCGTTGCACGCCTTGCAGGATTTCCCCGCGGCTTCTGAACCAGACGACTGCCGCGAGTGCTACCGCGCCGACCACGGCCGGCATGAAGCCGCCTGTGAACAGCGCGGCAATCGAAACGCCGGTTACCGACCCAATCGTGATCAGCACGAGGCTGGGCGGAATGGTTTCCGACATGGCCGCCGCCGCACTGAGCATTGCGACGAGGTCGCCTTCATTCGCGCCGCGCTTTTTCATTTCCGGGAACAGGCCCGGCGCGAGCGCAGCCATATCCGCCACCTTCGAGCCGGAGATGCCGGAGACGAGGTACATGGCGCCGATCAGCACATAGGCGAGGCCGCCACGCTTGTGCCCGATCAGCGAAGCGAGGAAACGGATCATCGCTTCGGCAAGCCCCATCGCTTCCATGAGCGCGCCGAGCAGGATGAACAGCGGGACGGCGAGCAGGATCAGGCTGGACATCCCCTGATTCATGGTGCTCACGACGATCGTCAACGGTGCGCCGGTGACGGTTGCGAGATAAGCAAACGTGCACACCCCGAAGGCGACCATGATCGGCACACCGAGACAGATGATCGTGACTACGCCGACGGCGAAAAAAAGGATCAGGCTGACCGCGGTCAGTGGCGCGAGCGCTTGCCGTGCGAAATAGAGCGCAAATGCGACCCCGGCCACCAGCGCGAAAGCCTTCACGCAATCGCGCAGTGACGAGCGCTCGAGCAACCGCGTAACGGCGAGCACGAGCATCAGCACAGCCGCCACGGGAATCGCGGCTGCGGGGATGGCATTCGGCAGATCGAGCGCCGGCGTGCTGATGATCCATTCGTTCATCGCCCAGTCGGTTGCCGGCCGCACCAGCAGCAGCACGAAGGTCATCACGATGAAATTTCCAAGCGTTTCCGCAAACGCGCGGTTTTGCGGGGACATTCTGGCAACCAACATCGTCAGCCGCAGATGTTCGCCGCGCCGCAACGCCACCACTGCGCCCAGCATCGACAGCCAGATGAACAGGATCGACGCGAGTTCGTCTCCCCAGATCAATGGATCCTGCAGCACGTAGCGGCAGAAAACGTTGGTGAGCAGCAGCACCACTTCGGCCACTAGCAGCAGCGCAGCGGGCACTTCGGTGATCCACTTGATGGCCAGTTCCAGTGCGCTGCCGACGCGCACGACCTTCGATGCCGCATGTCGTTGCTTCGGCGCGCCCATGTCGTGGGCGAACACCTGCTCGGGATGAACTCGGGAAGTCATGACTCGTTCTCCAGAAACTCTTCGGTGGTCCGTGCTCATGCGAGCTTCTGCGTGTACTTCTCGAGCAACGCCCAAGCTTCATCGCCGTACTTCTTGCGCCACTGGTCGTAGAAACCGGCCTTTTGCAGCGAGGCGCGGAACGGCTGGATATCGGGCTTGTTGAACGCCATGCCGTGTGACTGCAACTTCCCGATCAGCGATGTGCTCAGTGCGGCGACGTCGGCGCGTTCAGCCACTGCGGCCGCATTCAGGTGTTTCGCCACGATCGTCTGCAAGTCCGGCGGCAGCTTGCCCCACGACCGCGCGTTGCCGAGAAACCAGAAGCCGTCCCAGATATGGCCGGTCAACGAGCAGAACTTCTGGACTTCATAGAAGCGTCCGGTTTCGATCAGCGCGAGGGGGTTTTCTTCTGCATCAACGACCTTGGTTTGCAGCGCCGAATACGCCTCGCTGAAGTTGATGCTGGTGGGCGAGGCGTCGAGCGCCTTGAACATCGAGGTCCAAAGGGGGCTGACCGGCACGCGAATCTTTAAGCCTTTAAGGTCGGCCGGGCTTTGCACCGGCTTGACCGAGCTCGTGAGATGGCGAAAGCCGTTGTCCCACGGTTTCTCCATCGCGACGAGCCCGACCTTCGAGATCGCCGTGCGGATGTGGCTCCCGAGCTCGCCGTCCATTGCTGCCCATACCTGGTTGTAATCCTTGAACGCGAAGCCGATGCCGTTGATCGCCGAGACCGGCACGAGCGTCGACAGCACCACGCCACCTTGGGTCAGGAAGTCGATGGCGCCCGATCGAACCTGCGACAGCATGTCGGTATCCGTGCCCATCTGACCGTTCGGGAAAATCTGCAACTCGACACGGCCGCCAGATTCCTT
Source organism: Paraburkholderia sp. BR14320 (assembly GCF_040948665.1). Taxonomy (NCBI): domain Bacteria; kingdom Pseudomonadati; phylum Pseudomonadota; class Betaproteobacteria; order Burkholderiales; family Burkholderiaceae; genus Paraburkholderia; species Paraburkholderia sp. BR14320. Next base: position 115,515 of record NZ_JBFPKG010000003.1, on the reverse strand, counting down.
CTGGATGGCGTCCGCGGCTTCTTTCGCGCGAACGTTGAGCGGATGGGACAGCGCGAGGTTGTTCGCGTACTTCAGCTTGAACTGCGCGCTCTGCGCCCGAGTGAGCGACGGCAAGGCGCCAGTCCCCATCGCCGCCACCGTGGCGGCCCCGAGCGTTTGAAGAAAGGTACGACGGGAATACGAACTCATTTTCGTCTCGCTCCATGGAAAGCAAATGGTGGATGACGCATTCGGCGGCGCCGGTGGCGTTCTTCTTGTGAACCTCGGTTACTGAAAGTGCATGCGATGAATCGTATTTCGCTGACACAAACTCTAAAAGTGTTGACACTTAGATGTCAAGATGTTGATATAAGAAAAAGAGTGCATGCAAAGGAGTCCCCGGGAAAGCACCTACAAAGCCGCGAACATCCGCGATACCTGTCAGGAGGAAGCAAATGGAATTAGAGGCGCACTACCGCGAGCACGGCTTGCTGCTCGGAGGCCGCTGGCAAGCCGCGACGGCTGACAACTGCCAGCTTTCGATCAATCCGGCGACGGAACAGCGGCTGGGCTATCTGCCGCTGGCCACGCAGGCACAGGTCACCGAGGCCATCGACGCCGCGTCCGACGCCTCAGCCGCAATGCGCAAGCTCACGCCGTGGGAGCGCTCAGCGCTGCTGCGCCGGGCTGCGGCGATCGTCCGCGAACGCGTGCCGCAGCTCGCGCGAATCGTCGCGCTCGAAACAGGCAAGCCGATCGCACAGGCCAGTGGGGAAGCGAATGCTTCCGCTGAGTCGATCGACTGGTTCGCCGATGAAGCGCGCCGGGTGTTCGGTATGTCTTACGAAAGTCGCGTCAAGGGCGGACGGTATCTGGTGCACTACGAGCCGCTCGGGGTGGTCGCCGCTTTTACGCCGTGGAATTTCCCGCTGCTACTGCTGGCCCGCAAGATGGGTCCGGCGCTGGCTGCCGGCAACACGATCGTGATCCGGCCGTCGAACGAAGCGGCCGGGGCGACGATGGCACTGGTGCGCTGTTTCGTCGATGCCGGGTTTCCCGAGGGCGCGGTCAATCTGGTGATCGGCAAAGCCGACTCAATTACGCCGACGATCATGGCCGACCCGCGCGTGGCGAAGATCAGCTTCACCGGCTCGGTGCCTGTCGGCCGTCAGATCGTCGAAATGTCCGCGAAGACCCTCAAAAAGGTCACGATGGAACTTGGCGGCCATGCGCCCGTGATCGTGCATCGCGACGCCGACATCGGCGCATTTGCGCACCTCGCGTCACTCGGCAAGTTCCGCAATGCGGGCCAGGTCTGTGCGTCGCCGACACGTTTTTACATCCACGAATCGATCTTCGACAAGACCGTGAAGGCGCTGGTCGAGCGCTCCAAAGCGCTTCGCGTCGGCGATCCGTTGCAGCAGGACACCGATCTCGGTCCGCTAACCACGTCGAAGCGTCGCGACGCGATCGAACGTCTGGTCGATGAAGCCGTGAGTGAAGGCGCCAGCGTGCTATGCGGTGGCCGGCGCCCCTCGCAATTCGGTCGCGGCTGGTTCTACGAGCCGACGCTCGTCGCCAACCCCGCTTCGCACATCGGCCTGATGAACGACGAGCCGTTCGGCCCGGTCGGGACCCTCACCCCGTTCGCGACGATGGACGAGGTCATCACCGAGGCGAACCGGTTGCCGTTCGCGCTCGCGGCGTATGTCTTCACGCGCTCGATGCGCAACACGCTGGAAACCACGGAGCGCTTGCAGGCCGGCGTGGTCGGCGTGAACACGTTCGTGGCGTCGACGGCGGAGACGCCATTCGGCGGCAGCAAGGACAGCGGGTTCGGACGCGAAGGCGGACCGAACGCGATCCGCGACTACATGGACACCAAATTCATCAACCTCGAACTGGCGAACGACGAGCCGCTCGACGGCACCGCCTGAATGGAATCCATCATGAGAACCATCAAGAATCACGCGAAAGCGCAACTCGCCGCGGGTGAACTGGCACTCGGCATGGGGCTGCGCCAGGCCCGCACCGTCGACATCGCGCAGATCGCGCAGACGGCGGGCTTCGACTGGCTGTTCATCGATATGGAACACAATTCGATGGACGTCGACACGGCCGCGCAGATTTGCGCGGCCGCTCTGGTGGGCGGTGTGACGCCGATCATCCGCGTGCCGGGGCACGAGCCGTTCCACGCCACTCGACTGCTCGATACCGGCGCGATGGGCATCGTGGTGCCGCACGTGAGTACGCGCGAACAGGCCGCGCGGATCGCCGACATGTGCCGCTTCCCGCCTGCCGGCGGGCGGTCGATCCCGGGCATGTTGCCGCAGGTCGGCTTCCAGGCTCTTCCGATCGCCGATGTGGTTCGCGCGATCAACGAAGAGGTGCTGGTCGTGGCGATGATCGAGACCCGCGAAGGGCTCGAGAACGTCGACGCGATCGCGGCGGTGCCGGGCATCGACGTCCTGCTGGTCGGCGCGACCGATCTCGCGGCGGATCTCGGCATCACTGGACAACTCGGCCATGTGCGTGTAGCGGCCGCCGTCGACGCGGTGTGCGCCGCATGTCACCGGCACGGCAAGGTGCCGGGCGTCGGCGGGGTGTACGACGAGGCACTGATGACCGCCTACGTGCAAAAAGGCGCGCGTTTCATTCTCAGCGGCTCGGATCTTGCGTTCCTGATGACGGGGGCGAAGTCGCGTTCGGAGATGTTGCGTGCAATCCCGCTCGGCCACGCCGAACAAGACATGGCTCAACGCAAGGCGTCCTGATCGGACGAGGAGGAGACAGAGTGAATCCCGAATACGCAAGCAATCTGGTCAACCGGCGCGACCTGAAACCGTATCTGAATGCCGATCAATTCGAATTTCGAGATTCGGTGAATCGGGTGCTGACGCGCCATGCATCGCCGGAATACGTTCGTCAGTGCGACGAAGAGAAGCGCTTCCCACAGGAACTCGTGAAGGTGGCCGCCGAACAGGGCTGGTTCGGCATCACGCTGCCCGAAGCGTACGGCGGCGTCGGCGGCTATCTCGACATGGCCGCTTATCTGGAGGTCGTCGCGTATCACACCATCGCGCTCGCGCGCTTCTGGAACGCCAACGTGAACATGGTGGGCGGCGCGCTGGCGCGCTTCGCTCCGGACGACATCAAGGCCGTGGTGTTGCCGAAGCTAGCCGAAGGGCGTGCCTTTCTTGCCTTCGCATTGAGCGAAAACGGCTCCGGCTCGGATGCCGCCTCACTGACGACGCGCGGCGTGGCCGACGGAAACGACTTCATTCTCGACGGCACCAAGATGTGGATTTCCGGCGCGCTGCAGGCCGACTACATTCTGACCGCGGTGCGCACCAATCCGGAAGCGAAGAAGCACGACGGGATCAGCCTCTTCCTCGTACCGAAGGAATCCAGGGGACTGACCATAAATCCGATCGATTTGCTCGGCGGCCACGCTATCCGGACCTGCGAAGTGGTGTACGACGGGGTGCGTGTCCCGAATGAAATGATCGTGGGCGGCCTGCACGTGGGTTGGAAGAAGCTCACCACGGTGCTGTCGAAGGAGCGCATCGCGTTGTCGGCGATGTGCGTGGGCGGCGCACAGGCGGCGATCGATCTTGCGCGCTGGTATGCGAACGACCGCAAACAGTTCGGACAGTCGATCATCGATTTCCAGGCCGTGTCGCATCTGCTCGCCGATATGCAGACGCGCGTGGATGCCGCTCGCCTGATGGCGTTTCGGGCGGCGAAGCTGCTCGACGAAGGCGACAGCTGCGACGTGGAGTCGTCGCAGGCGAAGTACTTCGCGTCGGACACGTACGTGCAGGTCGCGACCGACGGCATCCAGATCATGGGTGCCAATGGCTACTCCGCCGAATACGCGATGCAGCGTCATTACCGCGAAGCCAAGATGTTCCAGATCTTCGGCGGCACCAATCAAATTCAGCGCAACATCGTGGCGCGCGCGCTCAAATCGTAAGCGGAGACAGACGTGACGGCAGTTCGGACATTGGAGAAATTCGGCTTTAGCGTCGACTACGCGCAAGCCGACGTAGTGGTGGTCGGCGGTGGCGGCGCGGCGTCGCGTGCTGCCGTGTCGGCGGCACAGGCGGGTGCGAAGGTCCTCATGCTGGCCAAGGCGCCGGTCGGACAGGGTGGCAGCACGGTGCACGGCGCTAGCGAAATCATGAGCATGGGGGCATCCGGCTACGGCAGTCCCGACGATAGCGCAACCGTGCACTACGAAGACACGATGCGTCCGGCAGCCGGCTTCATCGACCGCGACCTGGTGCGCGTTCTGGCGGAGGACGCACCGAAGCGCATCGCAGACCTGATCGAACTCGGCGTGCCGTTCGACCGCGTCGCTGATGGCTATAAGCTCATCCGCAGCGACTTCGGCAGCTATGCGCGCGCGCTAGGCGTGAAGGGCAAAACCGGCAAGGCCTTCGTGGGCGCGCTTGCCGAGCAAGGCAGAAAGCTCGGTGTCGAGACCCGTCAGCCGGCGGCGTTGATCGACCTTGTGCGCGATTCGACAGGGCGCGTGAGCGGCGTGGTTGCGATGGACCTCGATTCGCGGCGGCTGCTGGTGGTCTCGGCGGGGGCCGTCGTGCTTGGCACGGGCGGCGCGCACGGTCTGTTCTCGCAGCAGGTGTCGACAGCGGAGATGACTGGTGACGGCCAGGCGATCTGCTTCCGCCACGGCGCAGAACTCGTGAACATGGAGTTCCATCAGTTCGGGCCGGCGATGGTGCACCCTTACGTGCAACTCTTCAGCAAGTCGTGCTTCATCCTGCATCCAAAGATGCTCAATCGCGACGGTCACGAATTCCTCCCGGACTATCTGCCGACGGGCGTGACGCCCGAGGCTGCGATGGACGAGAAAGTGTTCCCGTTCACGATCTCGAACGAGTCGCGCTATATCGATATCGCGATCGCAACGGAAATCGCGCAGGGCAGGGGCACGGAACGCGGCGCGGTGCATTTCTCTTTCGCCGACATCGCCGAGGAACGGTTGGCGGCCACCATTCCGAACACCCTGCGCTGGATGCGCGCCAAGGGACTCGATCCGAAGCGTGATCTGCTCGACGTCGGGATTGCTTTTCAATGCCTGAATGGCGGTGTCCGGATGACCAACACCGACGCGATGTCGACCATCGAGGGGCTCTTCGTTATCGGCGAACTCGCGGGCGGTGTGCGCGGTCCGGATCGTCCGGGCGGCAACTCGCTTGCAGAAGGTCAGGTTTTCGGTCATCGCGCAGGCGTGGGTGCGGCCGCATTCGCACGCGGCAGTGCAGCGCCCGGCACGTCCGATGTGGCGCCGCTTGCACGGCGTCTCGAAACGGCGCTGAAGCCGAATGCGTCGTTCGACGCTCGACGTATCGCCTCCGATCTGCGTGCAGCGATGCAGGCGCATTGCCTCGTCGAGAAGACGGAAAGCGGTCTGAGCATCGCGTTAGCGGCCGCTCGCGAGGCGCGCGCGGAGTTTGCCGCAGGGGGCGGGGCCACGCCGCAGCAAGTGATCGATGCGTTGACGATCGACAACATGGCGACGACTGCCGACGTGATCGTGCAGGCGTGCATCGAGCGGCGCGAATCGCGCAGCAGCCACTATCGCACCGACTTTCCTGAGCGCGACGACGCCCGTTTCGGTCATGCATTGACCATCACGCGCGGTGAGGCCGACCCGTTCCACCTCGCCTTCGACGTGCTCGACTACCCCCGTGCCGAACTCACGGACGCATCGCATTCCCAGGTGGCAAATCATGGATAAGAAGCAAGTCGGCCCGTTGTCGGGCTACCGCATTCTCGATCTCACCGTCATGACCGCGGGTCCGGTCGGTACAGTGCTGCTTGCCGACCTCGGCGCGGACGTGATCAAGGTTGAGGAACCGAAGGCCGGTGACCTCTCGCGCAATCTCGGTAATCAGTTCGTCGAAGGCGAAAGCGTGCAGTTCCTGTCGCAGAACCGTAACAAGCGCAGCATCCGCCTCGACCTGAAGTCGCCGAAAGGACGCGATGCATTTCTGCGCATGGCGAAGCAGGCGGATGTCGTCGTCGAAAACTTCCGGCCGGGCACGGTGGATCGGCTCGGCATCGGCTACGAGGCCGTGAAAGCGCGCAATCCGATGATCGTCTATGCAAGCGTGTCGGCGTTCGGACAAAGCGGTCCTTACGCCGCTTGGCCCGCGAACGATCCGATCGTGCAGGCCGTGGCGGGTCTCATGGACATGACGGGCGAAGCCGGCGGCAATCCGGTTCGGCTCGGGGCGCCGTTGCCGGACTTCGGCGCGGCTGCGCTGCTCGCGTTCGGCATCTCTGCGGCGCTGTTGCATCGCGAACGGCATGGCGAGGGTCAGCGCATCGATACGTCGCTGCTGTCGGCTGCGCTTTTCAGCACCATCCCGCGCGACGGCGAGACGCTGAGAAGCGGCAAAGCGCCGGAGCGCCTCGGCAGCGGCCATCCGACGATGGTGCCGTATCGCAACTATCAGGGGTCCAATGGCCGCTATTTCTTCGCGGCCTGCTTCACCGAAAAATTCTGGCAGAACCTTTGCCGGGCGTTGGGCCGCGAAGATTTGCTGAGCGATGAACGCTTTGTCGGCAACACCGCGCGGACTGCGAATCGGCATGCGCTCGACGTGATCCTCGAACAGCAGTTTCTGCTGCACACCGCCGAATACTGGGTGGCGCATCTGAGTGCCGCGGACGTGCCATGCGCGATCGTGCAGGACTATCACACCGCGTTGACGCAGGACCCGCAGATCGCGCATAACCACGCGGTCGTCGAGATCGAACATCCGCTTGCGGGCAGGGTAACGAACATCGCGAGTCCGGTGAATTTTCACGGCAGCCCGGTGGCTTACCGCCGTGCGCCGCCTACGCTCGGACAACATACGGCTGAAGTACTTGCCGAGTTCGGTTTCGCCGAGGAGGAGATCGCAGCACTCGAAGGTCGTGAACCGGCCGCTGTCGGAGAGAAGTCATGAAATCGTACACAACGGACTACGTGATCGTCGGCGCGGGGACGGCGGGTTGCGTGCTCGCAAACCGTCTAACCGAAGACCCGAACGTCAAAGTGATTCTTGTCGAAGCCGGCGAGCGCGATCGTCACCCGTTCATCCACGTACCGGCCGGCTTCGTGCGATTGCTCGATCATCCAACCGTGACATGGCGCTATCGCACGCGGGCCGACGCCGAGACCAGCGGCCGCGCAATCCTGTTTCCGCGTGGACGCGGACTCGGCGGGTCCAGCGCGATCAACGGCCTGCTTTATGTGCGCCCGTTTGCGGAGGATATCGATAGCTGGGAGCAGTCGGGCGCCAAGGGCTGGACCTTCGGCAACTGTCTGCCGTTCTACCGCCGCTCCGAAACGTGGACCGAGGGCAACAGTCCTCAACGCGGCAAGGATGGTCCGATCCAGGTCAGCCGGGTGGAGAATCCGCCGGAGATCTGTGGTGCGGTCGTGCAAGCGGCCCAAAAAGCCGGTCTCGAGTTTGTAGATGATCCAAACAGCGACACGCGCGGTCCGTCGATCTGGTACTACCAGCAAACGCGCGACGGACGTCGCCGCTCCAGCGCAGCGCGCGGTTATCTGCGGCCCGCAATGGCGCGGCCGAATCTCACGGTGGTGACCGGCGTCCAGGTGTCTGGGCTCGAAATGAACGGCAAGCACGTGAGCGGCATCAATGCGACGACGACCGCAGGCGTTTCGATGCAGTTTCGCGCGACCCGCGAGGTCATTCTTAGCGCCGGCGTGATCGGCACGCCCAGGCTGCTCGAAATGAGTGGCATCGGCGATAAGGACGTGCTCGACAACGCGGGCATTCGAACACGAATCGCGTTACCGGGCGTCGGCAACAATTTGCAGGATCACTATGTAGTCCGGCTCGGCTATCGGGTACGGGGTGCAGGTACCGCGAACGAGCGCTCGCACGGACTCGCGCTCGCGCGCGAGATGATGCGCTACGTCGTGTCGGGGACCGGCGTACTGACCTATAGCGCGGCGATCGTCGGCGGCTTTGCGCAGACGCGGCTCGCAACGCGGCCCGACGTGCAGTTCGTGATCGCACCAGGCAGCTTCGTCGAGGGACGGATCGGAGTGCTGGAGTCGGAGCCCGGCGTCTCCTGCGGGGTCTGGCAGATGCGCCCGGAAAGCCGTGGGCACGTGCACATCACCAGCAGCGAGATCACGGCAGCGCCGACGATCGCACCGTCATACCTCAGCAGTGAACTGGACCGCGACACGATGGTGGAAGGACTCAAGATCGGCCGCCGGATCTTCGCGCAGCCCGAGGTCGCCCGGTATATCGTCGACGAAACCGTACCAGGCCGTCAGGCGGACACTGATGAGGCGTTACTGCAATACGTGCGTGACAATGGCTCGACTGTGTATCACGCGGTTGGCACGTGCCGGATGGGAGAGGACGAAATGAGCGTCGTCGATTCCGAAATGCGGGTGCGCGGAACGACCGGCCTGCGCATCGTCGACGGCTCGGTGATGCCGTCGATAACCTCGACCAACACCAATGCGACGGTGCTAATGCTAGCCGAGCGCGCAGCCGACATGATCCGTTCGCCGATGACTGCGCGCACGGCTTCGGCATATTCGAAGGAGACGGTATGAAAGTGCTGGTAGCTGTAAAGCGAGTGGTCGACTACAACGTGAAGGTCCGGATCAAGTCGGACGGCACGGGTGTCGACATTGCAAACGTGAAGATGTCGATGAATCCGTTCGACGAAATCGCGGTTGAGGAAGCGGTGCGGTTAAAGGAAGCCGGCGTGGTTAGCGAGGTGGTGGCGGTTTCTTGCGGTGTTGCTCAGGCGCAGGAGACGCTGCGTACGGCGTTGGCGATAGGCGCGGATCGTGCTGTGTTGATCGAGTCATCCGAAGACCTGCAGCCTCTGGCCGTTGCCAAACTGCTCAAGGCGCTGGTCGACAAGGAACAGCCTTCGTTGGTATTGCTGGGCAAGCAGGCCATCGACGACGACTCGAACCAGACCGGGCAGATGCTCGCCGCTTTGGCTGACCTTCCGCAAGCGACGTTCGCTTCGAAGGTCGTTGTGGCTGACGGGAAGGCGACCGTGTCGCGCGAACTGGACGGCGGAGCTGAAACGCTGTCGCTGACGCTTCCCGCCGTGGTCACAACTGATCTACGCCTGAACGAGCCGCGCTACGTGACATTGCCGAACATCATGAAGGCGAAGAAAAAGCCGCTGCAAACGATCAGGCCCGAAGACCTCGGCGTCGATGTCACGCCGCGTCTTAAAACACTGAAAGTCGCCGAGCCGCCCACGCGTTCCGCCGGGGTGACAGTGCCGGACGTAAAGACGCTGGTCGAGAAGCTGAAGACCGAAGCGAAGGTGCTTTAGAGAGAACGGCAACTATGTTGCATGGGACTGGAGTAAGCGCTAAAGCGCTAACTCCAGTCGACACGGAGACAAAGCAAATGACGAATCTGGTTAGCCTCGTAATAGCAGAACACGATAATGCGTCGATCAAGGCAGCGACACTGACTACCATTGCAGCGGCGAAGAAGATCGGCGGTGAAGTTCACGTGCTGGTCGCGGGTCACAATGCGCAGCCCGTAGCCGACGCGGCAGCGAACATCGTGGGCGTTAGCAAAGTATTGCTGGCCGATGCGCCGCAACTCGAAGCGGGCCTCGCGGAAAACATCGAAGCGACGGTGCTGACGCTTGTGCAAGATGCTGCGAAGAACTATTCGCACATCCTCGCGCCGGCCACCGCCTACGGCAAGAACGTCGTGCCGCGTATCGCCGCGAAGCTCGACGTCGCTCAGATCAGCGACATCACGGCAGTCGATTCACCCGATACGTTCGAGCGCCCGATCTACGCGGGCAACGCAATTGCGACTGTGCAATCTCAAGATCCGATCAAGGTCATCACGGTACGCACGACTGGCTTCGATGCCGTCGCAGCGGAAGGCGGCAGAGCCTCGGTCGAGAAGATCGAAGCCGCAGCCGACGCAGGCATCTCGCAGTTCGTGAGCCGCGAAGTGACGAAGCTCGATCGTCCGGAACTGACGTCGGCAAACATCATCGTGTCGGGCGGCCGGGGTCTCGGCAGCGGCGAGAACTACACGAAGGTGCTGGAGCCTTTGGCAGACAAGCTCGGCGCAGCGATGGGGGCATCGCGTGCAGCCGTCGATGCGGGCTACGTGCCGAACGACTATCAGGTCGGTCAGACGGGCAAGATCGTCGCGCCGCAACTGTATATCGCGGTCGGCATTTCGGGTGCGATCCAGCACCTTGCGGGCATGAAGGACTCGAAGGTGATCGTCGCGATCAACAAGGATAAAGAAGCGCCGATTTTCAGCGTCGCGGATTACAGCCTCGTCGGTGACCTGTTCACCGTCGTGCCCGAACTCGTCGGAAGCCTATGAGGCCCTTGATGACTGGCTGCTCGCGTTCACTGGCGGAGGAACCATTGGATCTTTCAATCGGGATACACCTGGTGTTCATACCGGCCCCATCGACGCCGTTGCCTAACTGTCGGCTTTGGCCGGTGCCCTTGAGTGACGGCACAGAATGTCCGTTCCCGCTCTGATACCTGCCCTTTAATCTGCGACGGCCCGACCGGGGGAATGGGTCGTGCATGGTCGCTCGATGACAGCGAAAGCTGTCGTTCACCCGGAACCCCGAGCATCCTCAACTGAGGTACCCATTCCAGCTGCTTACAATCTTGAGAAGCTCGGCGTGGACGTTTTTGCCTGGTAGCGGTCACAGACGCTTACGGGGCCAGTCGCAAGGATGGTTGACGAGCTTTTGCCGCGATGGAAGATTTATGGTTGAAAGTTGTTGGTCCTGGAAGTTATTTGAGTAAAAAGACCGTGGCCGAGGCCCCGTTTCTACCTCAGGCTCCGCCCAAAGCGGAAGTTATTTGGTTGAATTTTCGGAAGCCAATCGAGTTCTTCCACAAAATCCTCCATCCGGCGTCGCTGTTTCATCTGGAACACTCCCACTGCCTGAGCAGCTTTCAGTGTGTTGCGTCCATCGGTTGAATCCGCCGAGAAGATCAGACTCCACGGTAACTCAGAAGAATGTTGGTAAGCCCTTGCAGTCCGCATAGGCCGATACTCTCAAAATACCAGGAGGTTATCCAGCGATGCTATTGGCGCAGAGTCTTGTGGCAACAGTGCTAGGATTGCCATCAGCTAAAGTCTCTTCGAAGTGGTCGGACCAGTGAGATACGCCATGCAGGATGTCAAATCAGAATACCCGTCACAAATCGCGGATGTGGTCGCCGAACGCATAGAAAGCCTGATCGTCGACGGCGTCCTGAAACCAGGTCAAGCCTTACCGTCCGAGCGGCGTCTGATGGTCAAACTGGGTGTGTCGCGCTCCGCGTTGCGAGAAGGGTTGAAGGTGTTGCGGGCGCGCCGAATCATCGACACTGCGCACGGCCGCGGGTCGTTCGTCGCAGCGCTCACCTCGCAACCCGCCCTCACGCCGATGATGCATCTTCTCGGCTCGCAGCCGAGAACCCTCTACGACATTTTCGAAGTACGCGAGATGCTCGAGGCTGAATCGGCGCGTCTTGCCGCGCTTCGGGGAACGCAGGCGGATTTCGCGCTGATCACCCGCCGCTACGAGGAAATGCTCGCCGCGAACCGGAGCGATGTGGACGAATCGACACGTGCGCGGCTCGACTATGCGTTTCATCTCGCGATCTGCGAGGCCTCGCACAACCCGGTGCTCGTGCACACGCTGAGTTCGCTCACCGATCTGTTGCTGAGCTCCGTCTTCGCCTCCGTCAACAACCTCTACCATCGCGAGGCGGAAAAGCGTGTGATCGACAGGCAGCATGCCCGGCTCTACAAGGCCGTCATCGGCAAACAGCCGGAGCCGGCTCGCAAGGCTGCCGCTACGCATATCGCCACCACGATCACCTGTCTGAGAGAAATCGAAGCGGAGGAGCAGCGTCTGGTGCGGGCCACGCTGCGGCTCGAGGGCTGGGCGTGACGCGAGCCGCGAGCGAGCACGAGTGTGCGTCCGCCCGGGCACCAGTGTCTTCTTTGATTCGCGCGCGAAACCGCGTCCTGGCACCAAAAAATAACTGGTAGGACCAGTGCTGAAACGTCTCGACAGTCTCGTACTGGCGCGAAACAATGCGCGCTAGCAAACTCAGCTGCGGCGGCAAGCCGCACAGGAATCAGGAGACTCGCGATGACCTCGCACAACCCGCCAGGCGTGTCCGCCCGGCCCGCTACGGATAGATCCCGCACCCTCGCTTCAACTGCAACGACCGGGTTCGAAAACGCGACTTACGCGAAAGTGACCTGGCGTCTGCTGCCATTTCTCTTCATCTGCTATGTCGCGGCCTATCTGGATCGCGTCAACGTGGGATTCGCCAAGCTGCAAATGCTCAGCGACCTGAAGTTCAGTGAGTCGGTGTACGGGCTTGGCGCGGGGATTTTCTTCATCGGCTATTTCGTGTTCGAAGTGCCGAGCAACATTCTGCTGCATCGCGTGGGCGCACGCTTGTGGATCAGCCGGATCATGGTGACATGGGCGTTGGTGTCGGCGGCGTCGCTGTTCGTGAAGACGCCCGCCATGTTCTATACGATGCGCTTTCTCCTCGGCGTCGCCGAGGCAGGGTTCTTTCCGGGCATCGTGCTTTATCTGACGTACTGGTATCCGTCGGTGCGTCGTGGCCGCATGAACGCGCTTTTCATGATCGGCATTCCGGTGGCTGGGGTGCTCGGCGGCCCGCTGTCGGGTTGGATCATGCAGGCGTTCAACGGCGTGCAGGGTTTGTCGAACTGGCAATGGCTGTTCCTGATCGAAGCGCTCCCGTCCTTGGTGCTCGGCATTGTCACGCTGTTCGTGCTGCCGAACGGCATCCGCGCCGCGTCCTGGCTCGACGAACGGCAAAAGCAGCTTCTCGAGGACAACATTGCACGCGACGCAGATGCAGGCGCTGAGGCGTCGCTGAGCAGCGTCGTGTCCAATGGCCGCGTCTGGCGGCTCGCGGCAATCTACTTCTGTTGCATGATGGGTCTCTACGGCGTGAGCTTTTATTTGCCCACGCTGATCAAGGCGGCGGGCGTCAAGGAAGCGCTGGATGTCGGCATGCTGACTGCGGTGCCCTATGCGGTCGCGATCGTGTCGATGATTCTGGTCGCGCGCAGCTCCGACCGTCGCAACGAACGCCGCTGGCATCTCGCGATGGCGGCCGTTGCCGCCGCAGCGGGCTTTTACGCAAGTACGCTCCATGCGGGCAATCTCGCGCTCGTATTGTTCACGCTGTCGCTCGGCACCGCCGGTGTGTTGTCGATGATGCCGGTCTTCTGGACGTATCCGAGCAGCGTGTTGACCGGCACGGCCGCCGCCGCGGGAATCGCGATGATCAATTCGGTCGGCAATCTCGCCGGATTCGTCAGCCCGTCGATCATCGGATGGATGAAGGACGTGACGCACAGCACCAACGCCGGTCTGCTGGTCGTCGCGGCGGCGCTGTTCGTCGGCGCGGTGCTGGCGCTGACTCAGCGCACGCCGTCCGTATCGACATCGGCGGCGCAGCCGAGCCGGGTCTGATGCCACTCTTGCGTTGATATGTGATCGAAGGCCGTTATGTCCGATACAGCCTATTCCGCGATTTCCCCCGGGGATACGCGTAGAACATTGCTCGCGTCGCTCGGCGATATCGTCGGCGCGCGCAACGTGCTCACCAGTGATGCGCAAACGCGCCGCTACCGCACCGGCTACCGCTTTGGGAACGGCCGCGTGCTGGCGGTGGCGCGCCCCGGCACGCTGGTCGAACAATGGCAGGTGCTAGCCGCATGCGTCGCGGCGCGGGCGATCGTCATCACGCAGGCGTCGAATACCGGACTGACCGGCGGTTCGACGCCTGACGGCGACGACTACGACCGCGACGTTGTCATCGTCAGCACGACGCGCATCCGCCGCGTGCATCTGATCGGCGGCGGGCGTCAGGTCGTCTGCATCGGCGGCACGACGCTCGATCAACTCGAACGCACACTGAAACCGCTCGGACGCGAGCCGCATTCGGTGATCGGCTCGTCGTGCATCGGCGCGTCGGTGCTCGGCGGCATCAGCAACAATTCGGGCGGCTCGCTGGTGCATCGCGGACCGGCCTATACAGAAATGGCGGTGTTTGCCGCCGTCGATGCGTCGGGCACGCTGCGGCTCGTCAACCATCTGGGTATCGAACTCGGCAACACGCCCGAAGAGATTCTGTCGCGGGTCGAGAACGGCACGTTCACCGACGCGGACATTCGCAACGACGCGGCGGCTTCGGACCATGAATACGCCACCCATGTCCGCAATGTCGATGCGCCCACGCCTGCGCGCTTCAACGCCGATCCGCGACGCCTGTTCGAAGCTTCCGGTTGCGCCGGCAAGCTGATGGTATTCGCGGTGCGTCTCGACACGTTTGCGGCGGAGCAGGGCGCGAAGGTGTTCTACATCGGCACGAACGACACGAGCGTGCTGACCGAGATCCGACGCCATGCGCTCGCGAACTTCGCGCACCTGCCGATTGCCGGTGAATATCTGCATCGTGACGCGTTCGATGTTGCGCGAAAGTACGGGAAGGATCTGTTCGTCATCATCGACAGGTTCGGCACGGACCGGTTGCCGATGTTCTTCAATCTGAAAACGCGCTGCGATGCGTTGTTCGAGCGCCTCGGCTTCATGCCGAAGCATCTGACCGATCGTGTGCTGCAATGGATCAGCGAACGTCTGCCGGATCATCTGCCTGCGCGGCTCAACGCTTATCGCGAGCAGTACGAGCATCATCTGATGCTGAAGGTGCCGGCGGCGGGCATCGAGGAAGCGCGCGCCTTCCTGTCGGAACGCTTCGCGCAATCCGGCGGCGCGTATTTCGAATGTACCGAAGAAGAAGGCCGCAAGGCATTTCTGCATCGCTTCGCGGCGGCGAGCGCGGCCGTTCGATACCGTGCGGTTCATCATCGCGAGGTCGAGGATATCGTCGCGCTCGATATCGCGCTACGACGCAACGAGCGGGATTGGTTCGAGCGGTTGCCGAATAAAATCGAAAATGCGATCGTGCTGAAGCTGTATTACGGGCACTTCCTGTGTCACGTCTTCCACCAGGACTACATTGTCGCTAAAGGCAACGACTGTGTCGCACTCGAACACGGGATGCTCGAGTTGCTCGACATTCGCGGTGCCGAGTATCCCGCCGAGCACAACGTGGGTCATCTGTACGAGGCCAAGCCGCAACTCGCAGAGTTCTACAAGAAGCTCGACCCGTGCAATTGTTTGAATCCAGGCATCGGAAAGACTTCGAAATTCGCTGCCTATCGCGACTGCACAGTTGAAGCTTGATGGCGGTCTTCGCGGACTCGGCTGTTGAATAAAAGGGGACGGTCCGCCGACTTCTTAGGCGTCCGCATATCAAGGAGACGTGAATTGCATGTCCCTGGCGGCTTCGCGTCTTCCCGAAGGTCGTTTTCGGGGACGGGCAATCATGGCCTCAGCCAGCCACGACTTATCGGCCATGCAAGCAGCATACGATAGAGCGTGACCACCAGACCTGTCATCGCCGTGCCGCCCGTTTGCCACAGCCTCGCGATTGCCGCATAAGCGATGCACGCGACGGCCACTGCCCCGAGCATATCGAGCGGAAAATGCACGCCGAGAAACACCCGTGCCCACGCGACGATGATACCCACGACGAGTGTCACGCCACCGAGCCAGCACATCCGCCCGAAAAGCAGCGGCAGCGCGATGCTGGCAAAGAGGGTGGCGTGATCGCTTGGAAACGACGAATCGGGCGCATGCGCGAGGAACGTGTGGCCAAGCCCGATCATGAACGGCCGGGGGTGCTGCCAGACCAGACCGATCAACTGGTTGACGCCGAGCGCCAGCAGCGCGACGCAGCAGGCACGCAGGGCCAGCTCGCGCCGCTGGTGGTCCCCGGAAAGCCACATCATCACCAGGATGAGCGGGACTAACCAGACCAGATAGTTTGCACAGGCGAGCGCCGCGCTGACCAGCCATCCTGGCGTTGCCGGCGTGCCGTTGATCATCAGGAAGAGCGCGTGGTTGAATGCTTCGATGGTATTCATTGCGTCGTTTTGTGCTGAAGATGAAGAATGCGCCAGCCGCCGTGTGTCTGCGGCCGCGGCGCCTGGCTACACATGGCAACCAGCACCGCAGCGAGCGCGCCCTTGGGTGTTGCGGCGAAACCTTCGCGTCGCAGGCCGGGTCTGAGTCCATTGCCGATCAGCGGATCGTCCTCAGCCAGCAGTATTCGCATCCGCCGTCATCCTGGTCCCGCCGGTTCCCTGACGCGGCGTCGCAAGCTTACCGGCCGGAAGGTTAACACTGCATTAAGAGGCGGACACCGCGCAGCGTCGCCTTCACTCTGGCTTCAGCCTCGGGTCCGTAGACTGCTTTCTGTCGCGACCACGATGTCGCCCGTTCAAGGAGAACCAATGAAGAAGCTCATTGTTGCCTGCCTGATCGCCATGTCCGCCGCAGCGGCCCACGCGGCATACACAGGACCGGGTGCCGAAGCGACGGCCACCACGGTCCAACAGCTCCGCGACGCAGGCAGGGAAGACCAGCGCACCTCGCCGCGCGGCCATATCGTGAAATCTATCGGCGACCGAAAGTACCAGTTCGCCGGCGGCACCGCAGAGATCCCGGTCAAGATCGAGCACGAACGCTGGCCGGCCGGACAGGTCAAGGTCTATGACATCAAGGTGGTGCAGTAATGGTCGCCGGCCCCCTGCACACGTCCCGGCTGTTTGCACGGGAATGGGCGACGGCGCCCTGGTCGGTCGGCGCCATCTGCCCGAGCTCACGGCGACTCGCCGCGCGTCTTGCGCGGGAGGTGCCGGCAGGCAACGGTGTGGTCATCGAACTCGGTGGCGGTACCGGCGCGGTCACGCACGCGTTGCTCGAAAACGGCGTGCCAACCGACCGGCTGATCGTCGTCGAGCGCTCCCCGACCTTTGTGCGGCATCTGCGCGGGCGATTCCCGAATGTGTCGGTCATGCACGCCGACGCTGCCCGCCTGGCCTGGTGTCTGCCACTGGACCTGCGCGTCGACGCGATCGTGTCGTGTCTGCCGTTGCGCTCGTTGCCTCATCGCGAGGTGGATGAGATCGTTGACCAGTGGCGGCAGGTCCTGCGTCCTGGCGGTGTCGTGATTCAGTTTACTTACGATATCCGGCCGGACCGGAACATCGTGAATGCCGGTGGGATGGGCGACTTTGTGATGCTGTCGAGCCGGATCATCTGGGCTAACCTGCCGCCGGCCCGTGTCGTGACGATGCAACTGTGAGCGGCACGACACGCGTCCAGCGGTCATGGCAAGAGCGCCTCGCACGTGCCTTGCCAGGGCTACCCTTCCTCCGCTTCCGGCACAACGAGCGGCGGTAGCGGGCAGTCGAGCGTATCGCAGATGGCGCGAAGCAGTTCGGCTTCGCGGACGGTGACCTGCCGATTTGCCAGGATGCAGGCCGCGCAGGCGGCGACGATCCGGCGCTTGATGGCCGGGACCGATTGATTGAGCGTTTGCAGGGCCGCGTCGAATCCGGCGAGCGAGCATTCTTCGCGAGGCGGCAAGCGGTGGGCGTGCTCGCCGCCGATGTAGCCGCGCATGCCCGTATCGAAAGCCCGGGCGGCCTGGTCGGTTTCCGGCTGGCCTTCCCAGGCCAATAGCGCCAACACCGTTGCCACCGGGTGCGCGAGGCTCTGCAGGGAGCCGCGCACTGCACGCGCCGGGCGCTGAGGGAGGAATTGGGCGTCGAGATGCCGATGCAGCACACAGCGAAGCGTGTACTCGAACAAGCTCAGCCGCTGGTCGGCGACCATCAGCATCTCGACCTGAGCGCGGAATGCATGATGCTGCCGCGGCGACATCTGCCGCAGTGCTGGCAGGCTCAGGTCCAGAAGGGGCAGCCGATGTGTGTCCGGCAGAGCCTGGACAGGGGCGATCAGCCGCAGGGTTTCGGCGAAGTCCTGAGGCTCAGCGCCGGCTTTCAGCCGGGTCAGCTGGAGTTCCCGCAGGTCCGACCCCGGGTCCATGAGAAGGGCATAGACCAGGGCGCGAGCACTGAACGGTTCCTGGGCGGCGACCCGTAGCAGGTCTGGCATGCCATCGTGAAGCCCCTGCGCATAGCTGATCAGTTCCGGATCGATGCGGCCGACCCGGGATGCTGTTTCGTCGGCGAGTCCCAGGACCGGCACCGGCACCTGCGGAAGCCCCGGTAGCGTGGGAGCCCCGCCGAACGGCGGGGCATGGCTGCGCCGGGGACCTTCATGTTCGTCCCGATCGACACCTACCGGCCGCACCTCCGGGAACCGGCCGTCGAACTGGGGATTGAGCCGGCGAATGCGCTCGACGAGGGGCGGGTGGGTAGCCAGCAGTCCGGCGAGTCCCTCGCCAGCGAAGGCGTTGGCGAAAAACATGTGACCAGCCTCTGCGGCTTGGGGGTTGCCGATGCGTGACCCCTCGGCCAGCCCGCCGATCTTCATTAGCGCCCCGCCGATTCCGTCGGGGTTGCGCGTGAACTGGACGGCACTGGCGTCGGCCAGGTACTCGCGCTGCCGCGACACCGCCGCCATGATCAGCCGACCGAAGAACGCTCCCACGAGACCGAGCACGAACACGCCCAGGCCCAGCAGCACCATGCCGCCCTGGGAATTCTGCCTTCCCGACGAGCGTCCTCTGGAAGCGAACATGAGGCTGCGGCCGATGATGGACAACACCATGATCCCGAAGATCAGGCCGATTAGCCGGATGTTGAGTCGCATGTCGCCGTTGAGGATGTGGCTGAACTCGTGGGCCACCACGCCCTGGAGCTCGTCGCGGGTCAGGTAGTTCAGGCAGCCCTGCGAGACGGCGACCACAGCATCGCCCGGAGCGTAGCCGGCCGCGAAGGCATTGATTCCGGGCTCATCCAGAATATAAACGGGGGGTACCGGCACTCCCGCAGCGAGGGCAATCTCCTCGACGACGTTGAGCAGCCGTTTCTGCCGCGCGTCGGTGGTCGTGCGGGGTACCTCCACACCGCCCAACATCAAGGCGACAGCCTGGCCGCCGGAAGCGAGCTGGCTTACCTTGAATGCGCTGGCGCCACCGACCACAAGGCCCACCCCCAGCGCCGCGAGCAGGAGCATCTCCGGCTGCCACCAGGAGACCGGCGCGTGGGCGCCATAGGTGCTGAGCGCCACCAGCAGCCCGTAGACCAAGGTGATCAGTATCAGGATCGCCAGGACGAAATAGACCACCAGCTGAAAGGTCTTGCGTCGGGCCGAATCCTGCTGCTGAAAGAAATTGGTGGTCACGGTCAGAGCGGCCTGGGGAGCATGAGACGCACAGAGCGATCGCGGTCCCGGCCTACCGGAACGACACCTTGGGCGCTGCGCGCTCGGTCTCTGCGGTTTCCAATAGCGTCGCCTCCTTGAAGCCGAACATGCCGGCCACCGTAACCGCCGGGAAGACCTCGCGCCGGATGTTGTACTCGGTGGCGGCGTCGTTGAACGCTTGCCGGGCGAAGCCGACCTTGTTCTCGGTCGAGGTCAGCTCTTCCTGCAAGGCGAGCATGTTCTGGTTGGCCTTGAGGTCCGGGTAGGCCTCGGAGAGGGCAAAGAGCCTGCCCAAGGTGCCGCCCAGCAGAGCCTCGGCCTGGTTAAACCCCTTGATGGCCGCCGGGTCGCTGGGATTGGCCGCGACTTTCTGCTCGGCAGCCATCGCGCTGTTGCGGGCCTTGATGACGGCGTCGAGCGTCTCCCGCTCGTGGCCCATATAGCCCTTGACCGCTTCGACCAGGTTCGGAATCAGGTCGTAGCGCCGCTTGAGCTGCACATCGATCTGCGCAAAGGCGTTCTCGAAGCGCTTCCGGGCAACCACCAGCCCGTTGTAGATGCCCATTAGCCAGAGCGCGAGCAACAGCCCGATGCCCAGGAGCACGAGCAGGGTGATGATGACGGGACTCATTGGCCGTGACCTCCGACGAGAGCACTGCTGGTTTGGACCATCGCACGACTATGGAAACAGGATAAACGAAATGGCGTTCAATTCAATCGAGTCGCGATGCCGATATATGTAAAACGGCGGAGATTGATGCGCAATGCGCCAATTCCTTGCTTCCGTGATTGTTTCTTTATCTGGTGCCGCGTCCGCATCGAGAGATTATCGTTAGTTATCGGAATCGCGTCGAAAATTGTTTGAGCAGCAACTGACGGGTGAAATGACTCAACGTTTGTGGCCGGAACGAGGCCGGAAGCGGAAGCTATTTGGTCAACTTTCAGGAAGGCAATCCGGTTCCTTTACAAAGCCGCCAGTGGACGGCGTGACACCCAATCTCGCCGCTGCGGCGGAAAAGCTTTTCTGTTCAGCGACAGCAACAAAAGTGGTGATTCCGTCGAGGCGATCCTGTTCCATCACCTTTGCAAGACCCGATTATCTGTTCTGATCGCTCCTTGCACGGTGCGGCGAAATCGAGTCAGGCTGATAAAAAGAAAATCAATTAAAGACCGTTGGCTGCGCTCTAATGGCACTAATCGTTTTGCCGAGGGCGGCGCGCCATTTGTACCACGGCATCCTGCCGGGCAAGTCAATTCTGTCCTTGCGTCAATTGCTCAGTGTCAGCGCCGGGGCCATGTGTTTTAGTCAGCTCGTGCCCGCAATTGGAACCGATTCCAAAGAGGAGCGCTGACGCGGATCATCTATAGAAATTGTCTGGTTGAATCCGGAGAACCTGATCGGGTTCCTGTACACATCGAGTGCCAGCGCCCGAAAACGCCGTAGAATTCCCCAAGCACAGTTCGCCCTCGTGCGATGCAACCGAGTTTGTGCGACCAGCGGTCGCCGCTTATCGGGAGACAGTCATGGCTGCGCGTTCAATTGCGTCTCTGACGCTTTCCTTCGGTCTGGTATCAATTCCGGTCAAGCTCTACTCGGCGACCGACAGCGCTTCAGGTGTGGGATTCCATCTCCTGACGCCTGACGGCGGACGGGTCAAACAGCAGTACATCTCCGAGGCGACAGGCGAGGTCGTGGCGCGAGCCGACATGAAGAAAGGCTATGAGTTTGAAAAAGGCCAGTTCGTCGTTTTCACGCCAGACGAACTGAAAGCGCTCGAGGAAGGCGCGACGCATGTCGTTGAGATTGTTTCCTTCGTGCCGGAGAAATCAGTCGACCCTCTGTATTACGACAAGGCTTATTTCATCGCGCCCGACAAGCGCGGCGGCAAACCGTATAGTCTGCTTCAGCAGGCGATGCGCGAAAGCGAACGGTGCGCGCTCGCAAAATGGTCATATAAAGGGAAGACACGCATCGTCCAGATTCGCCCGGCCGAGGACGGCATGGTGTTTCAGCAACTGTTGTTCGCGGACGAGGTTCGCTCGCTGACTGAATTGCATATCGAGCATGTAGCAGTGACGGGCACCGAGCTTCAGCTCGCGCTGCAAATAATCGACCAGGTGTCCGAAGATTCGTATGACCCAACGGCGTACGAGGATGAGGAAAAGAAGCGGATTCTGGCAGCGATTGACCAGAAGATCGCCGGCAAGCAGATCGTGTCTCCCGCCGAACCAGGCATGGAGTCGGGCGCCGAAGTGATTGACCTGATGGAAGCCCTTCGTGCGAGCCTTGGCCGCAACAAGACCAAGCAGGCCGCGCCCGCCAAAGCCGCGCCCGTAAAAAAGGCGCCCGCAGCGGCAGCCGATGAACTTGCATCCAAACCGAGGCGACCGGCGAAGCGGGCGCCGGCCAAGGTCGAAGAAGCGGCTCCTGCCAAGGTTCGGGCGCGCAAGTGAAAAGGCGCAATGCCTCGCACGACTACTCGTTGCGCAGTCTCCAGTCGCTGCTGGGTGTCTCACGACGAGTGCTGTCCGGCCTGATAGACGCTGGATTCGTGCAACCGTCGCGCGGTCGTCGTAACGAGCTCCGGTTCACGTTCCGCGACGTCGTGTTGTTGCGCACAGCTTTCCAGCTTCAGTCGGCCAAAATCGCGTCGCGAAAGATTCTGCGAGCGCTTGCGCGGCTCAAAGCGGAATTGCCTGAAGAGCTTCCGCTGACCGGCATCCGCATTACGGCAGTTGGTGACTCGGTGGTCGTCAAGACCGGTGAATCACAATGGGATGCGACCTCGGGTCAGCTTCTGCTCGATCTGGAAGTGGCGCCTGTCAAGGGCGAAGTCGCGTTCCTCGACGCTGCCCCCCGCAACATCGTTGGCCGGGAAAAGCAAACCGAGGAGTGGTTCGCTCTTGCAGAGGAACTTGCCGATACCGACGTCATCGGTGCTGAGCAGGCGTATAAAAAGGTGCTCGAATTGTCGCCGACTCCGCACTACGACGCTTATAACAACCTGGGCGTCCTGCTTTGCGAAGTCGGCATGAAGTACGACGAGGCATTGTCCGTCTTTGACCGGGCGCTCGAGCATTTTCCGCAGGACGCTCTGTTGCACTTCAATCGCGCAGTCGCTCTGGAAGAACTGGAGCGCTACGACGCAGCGATGCAAGCCTATGAACGATGCATCGAGCTCAATCCCACGCATGCCGACGCTCACTTCAATATTGCACGCTTGAGCGAGATTCGAGGCGACAAGCAGGGACTTGTCAGGCACCTGAGTGCGTATCGCCGGCTAAGCAGGTGACGCGCACTCGACTGCTCCGCGGCGCAGGCACTTACGCGGCGCTATGCCTGCGGGCGGCGCGCCCGCCTCTGCGCGCGGAACCGCTCAGCTCTTCTGCCGTCAGGAAAAATTGACTGTTGTCCGCCAGCCGCGAAACCGCAAAATCGATGAAGGTTCTCACGCGCAACGGTTGCTCGGTTCGGCGGCGGTAGTAGACGTAGATCGACTCGCGCTGGGTCACATGCTGAGTGAGCAAAGGCACCAGTCGTCCGGCGCGGATGTGTGACACCGCTGAGAAGCTTCCGAGCTGCCCGATCACCAGTCCGGCTAGTACCGCTTCGGCTTCCGCGTCGACATCGTTCGAGCACACCGACGCAGCCATCTCCTTGTACACGATCTCTCCGCCGATCATGAATTCCCATGGCGCGTGCTTGCCGGTATTCGCCCGCCGATACGCTGAGCAACGATGCGCATCGAGGTCATTGACGGTTTTCGGCACGCCGTACCGTTCGAGGTAGGCCGGTGACGCGCACACGATCAGCTGAATTGGCAGAAGTCGTCGGGCAATGGCGCCCCCAGATGGCGGCGACCCGCCGCGAAAGCCGACGTCCGCGCGATCGCTGACGAGATCCGTGAAGCGATCGTCGAAACGCACGTCGATCTGCACATCGGGGTATAGCGCCGCGAACTCCAGGATCAACGGCAACAGTACCGTCCGTCCGAGTGCGGTCGGCGCGCTCACACACAGTGGTCCCGCGACTTCCTCTTTTGAACGGCGAGCATCGTCGATCGCCGAAGACAGCATGGCGAGCGCCGGCTCGACGCTGCGCAACAGTCGTTGTCCCTCGTCGGTCAGGCTCAGCTTGCGTGTGGTCCGATGGAAAACCTGGACGCCAAGGGATTTTTCAAGCTGCATCACAGCGTGGCTCGCCGCCTGAGGCGAGATACCCAGATCTACGGCGGCGCGGCGGAAACTGCCGAGTGTCGCCGTGCGGACGAAAACCGAAATAGCGCGGACCTCGTTCATCGTCGCCCCCATTAGCAAATTTTTGTTGATTAATGACTCTAACATCCGTCGGGCTAGTGCATGTTAATCGTGCGTCCCATGCTGCTGTTCACCTTCACGACGAAATGGGAGGACAGCATGAGCAACGCTAAGAGCCCGAATAGCAACGCTGTGAACGCAGACGCCATGACCCTTAGAGAGGAATTGGAGAAACGCTTGTAAGCGAATGCGGCAAGCTCTGCCGAGAATCGAGTTGGCTGTCCTCGGGTCGCGTGCAGGCAACACGACGGAGACGTGAACATGGGACAAGAAGAGGCCGTCGTTTCGGTAGCCTCAAAGGAAGCGCGGCGGCGCGCGGCACGCTTGCCTCCCTGTGTGTGCAGAGCGTTCTCGCCATCGCGCCGGCGCTAACTGCCGAGTACGCACCGTTGTGGTTCCATCGAATCCGCAGACGCGCATATCGTTCTGACGAAAAAATCGTTGTCGACGCTTATCGCAGACGCCACTCTGGAAGGTATTTTGTTTCTCGGGTGTCTGAGCATGCTGAGTGATTCCACGGACGAAATGACCGACTGGCTGCTTTCCAGTCTCGAACTAAAGAGCACGGTGTTTCACGTTGGGCAGTACTGCGGCACGTGGCAAGCATCGACGGCAGGCCGTCACCTCGCCAGCTTTCATGTCGTGCTGTATGGCGAGTGCTGGCTACATGTCGCAGCCGGACCGGAACGGGCGGCACACAGCATCCGCTTGCAAGCCGGTGATGCAGCGTTTCTGGTGCGAGATGTTCCGCATTGTCTGTCGCCGTCAGCCGAGCCGCCGGCGGCCGGCAGCGAGACCGCGCGCATGGGCGTGATGACGCCACTCGAACCCGGGCAGACTCACGAGCGGACCGGGGCGGGCGTTGGCATTGCCTGCGGTTTCTTCGAATTCGCGTCGGCGCTCGACGGGCTGCTGGTCGGGCTGTTGCCGGAAAGGATCATTGCGCGCCACGACCACCCGTCGATGGAAAAGGCACGCACGATCTTCCGCCTGATTCGGGACGAAGCGTTGGGCGGCGCCGATACAGTGTCGCCGGTTCTCGCCCGGCTCACCGGTCTGCTTTTTGTGTACGCGTTGCGCGCACATGATCGCGACGAGGATGCGGTGCCAAGCTTCTGGCGACTGTTGCGGCACCCCGCGTTCGCGCAACTGGCCGGCGCCATCGTCGAGACTCCCGAGAAGTGCTGGACGACGCAGACGATGGCCGCCTTCGTCCATATGTCCCGTTCGCGATTTTGCCGGCTGTTCGGCGAGCTTGCCGGTCAGCCGCCTGCACAGTTCGTCGCCCTCGTCAGAATGAAACTGGCCGCCACCATGCTTGCGCATGGCGCATCGACCGCGAAAGTGATCGAGCAGGTTGGCTACCATTCCGAGTCGGCATTCGCGCGTGCGTTCCAGCGCGTGATCGGAGTACAGCCCGGATCATGGCGGCGCGGTCATCCCGTAGTGCGCGACCAACAGACAAGCTCCATACAAAGCGGCGCGATTCATTGAGCAGCAGCGGTCAAAGACAATCGGGCAGAAATTAGAGATGGTTTCGACTTGTTGGCAATCGGGCACGGCGCACAGAATACGTCTCCAACTGAAAGGAGTGCAATATGAGCCGCCTGCCCCTGCAGACTATCGAGAGCGCGCCCGAGGTGAGCCGCCCGTTTCTTCAGCGCTCACTGGCCGCAAATGGTTTCCTGCCAAACCTCGTTGCCGCGCTGGCGAATGCGCCTGTGGCGCTGGAAACGTACCTGAGCGTCGGAGAAATCAACTCGCGCGGCGGACTGACGTTGGCCGAGCGTGAAACGGTTCAGATCACGGCTGCGGCGATTCACGGTTGCGGTTTCTGTGTGGCGGGTCACACCGCGGTTGCGTTGAAGAAAGCACAACTTGCCCCGGCGCTGGTGGATGCGCTGCGTGCGCAGCAGCCGCTGCCCGACGCGCGGCTCGACGCGGTCGCTGTATTCACGCGCGCGGTGATCGCCGCGCGCGGCGCTGTCGCCGACTCGGAACTCACGGCGTTCCTGGCGGCTGGCTTTACCAATGCGAACGCGCTCGAAGTGGTCCTCGGCGTGAGTCTTGCGACGCTCTGCAACTTCGCGAACAACCTCGCTCGCAATGATCTCAATCCGCAGTTGGCCGACTATCGTTGGGAACCCGGGACGCAAACAGTATGAGTACCGCTTCTTTCGTCCCCGCCGATCTTGCCGTATGGCTCGACAAGCACGCGGAGTCGCTCGACTCGAGCGCGGGGCACGCACGTGAAATCGTGCCGCGGCTTGCCGCCGCCGGACTCTTCGGCGTTGGCGTTCCCGCTACCTATGCCGGCGGTCGTGGTGGTGCCGCGACCGATGCGGTCGAAGCGATCGCGCAGGTTGCGTCCCACTCGCTGAGCGCCGCGTTCGTGTTCTGGGGCCATCGGACCTTTATCGAATACCTGTTGCACAGTCCGAACGCCGGGCTGCGCGACACGTGGCTCGCGCCACTGCTGAGTGGCGAGGTCGCGGGCGCAACCGGCCTGTCGAACGCAATGAAGTACCTGTCCGCGCTGGAGCCGTTGCAGATGAGGGCCGAACCGGTTGCAGCCAATGGGTCCGGCGCGCGTCGCTGGGCGCTGTCGGGGAGTCTGCCGTGGATCACGAATCTGCGTCCCGAGGGATTTCTGGTGGCAGCAGCGTTCGATCACGCGGACAGCGGCAAGCCGTCGATTTTCGCGGTTCCGCACGATCTTCCCGGCGTTGGGCGTAGCGCCGATCTCGACCTGATCGCATTGCGCGCGAGCAATACCGCCGCGTTGAAGATCGAGGGCGCACAGCTCGACGAACGCTGGATGATCGCCGCCGACGCGAGTACGTTCCTGACTCGAGTGCGTCCCGGCTTCCTGGGCTTGCAGTGCGGCCTGTCGCTTGGTCTTGCGCGTCGCGCGCTCGCGGCCGTGGCGCTGGCCCGTCCGGCATCGAGGCTGGCGCTGGCCGCAGACGCCGAACAGCTTGCCGACGAGCTTGCACGGTTGACGGACCAGCTATGCACGGGCATTGCGGCTCAGACGTATATCGAGGATGCGCCGAACCTTTTCCGCCTGCGCATTGCGCTGGCGTCGCTGGTGGCATCGGCCGTCAACCTCGAGGTCCAGGCGAGCGGCGGACAGGGCTATCTGCGCGAGCAGTCGGCCGTTGCGCGTCGCGTGCGCGAGGCGTCGTTCGTGCCGATCGTCACGCCGAGCATCGTGCAACTCAAGCACCAGCTTGCGCTGCATGCCAGGACCGAATGATGGCCGAGTTCGTCGCACCTCACGTGGAACTCCACGACATCGCGCTCAGCTACGGACAGCGTCGGGTTATCGATGGCGTGACGTATAGCGTGCGACGCGGCGAGATCGTGTCGATCCTGGGTCCGAGCGGGGCGGGCAAATCGTCGTTGCTGCGGGTCGTGGCGGGACTGTCCGCGGCAACGCGCGGCACCGTCCTGATCGATGGCGAGCCCGTCAGTGGTCCGCGCCCGGACGTGGCCATTGCCTTTCAGGACCCCTGCCTGCTGCCCTGGTTGTCGGTGGAGCGCAACGTCGCATTCGGACTGGGCTTCGCGAGACAGACGAAGTTGTCCGCTGCTGAACGCCGGGCGCGTGTGGCCGCGGCGCTCGAAGAAGTCGGGCTCGCACACGCGCGAGACCTGGTGCCTTCACAGCTGTCTGGCGGCATGGCGCAGCGCGTGGCTCTGGCGCGTTGCGTGGCCCGGCGGCCAAAAGTATTGGTCCTCGACGAACCGTTCGGGGCGCTGGATGAAATCACCCGCGAGGGGATGCAGAAACTGCTGAAACAGGTTGTCGCCGACACGCAGGCAGCAACGCTGCTCGTCACGCACGACATCGATGAAGCACTGCTCGTCTCCGACCGCGTGGCGGTGCTTGGCCGGCGCGGCACGCTGGCGCTGGAACTGGACATCGACATCCGTTACCCACGCGTCGAACATCTGCAGAGGCTCGGCGCGTTGCGGCTGCGAATCCTGGAAGCGTTACGCGATTCGATGCCTTCATCCGTTTCCTCCCACAACGACTGAGGAATGCGTTTAATGTGCGAACACCCTATTTCCCGTCGCGACTGGCTCAAGCTCGCCGCGATGCTGACCGTGACTGGCGCGGCACCGTTGCTGAGTGCTTTCGATGCCCGTGCGAACGCCGAACCCGATGCACCCGTACGCATCGGTTACCTGCCTATCACCGATGCCGCGCCGCTGCTCGTCGCACATAACAAGGGCTATTTCGCTGCTGCCGGTTTGCAGGCGGACAAGCCCGTACTGCTGCGCAGTTGGGCTCAACTCGTCGAAGCGTTCCTGTCAGGCCAGGTGAACGTGGTGCATCTGCTTTCTCCGATGACGGTATGGGCACGCTATGGAGCCAAGGCACCGGCAAAGATCGTCGCGTGGAATCACGTCAACGGGTCGGCTCTCACCGTCGCGCCGGACATTTCGACGGTGAACGATCTTGGTGGCAAGACCGTAGCGGTGCCGTTCTGGTACTCGATTCATAACATCGTGTTGCAGGACCTGTTGCGCGAGTATGGCCTGACGCCCGTGCTGACGAAGAGCGGTCCGCTCGAGCGCAATGAAGTTCGTCTCGTCGCGATGGCGCCTTCCGATATGCCGCCCGCGCTTGCTGCAAAACAGATTGGCGGCTTCATCGTCGCGGAGCCGTTCAACGCCGCGGCCGAAAAGATGCAGGTGGGCAAGGTCCTGCGCTTCACCGGCGACGTGTGGCGCAACCACGCCTGCTGCGTGGTGTTCATGCACGAACGGGATATCACCGGCCGTCCGCAGTGGACGCAGAAGGTGGTGGACGCGATCGTGCAGGCTCAACTGTGGACGCGCGCGCATCCGCAGGAAGCGGCGCAACTGCTTTCGCGTTCGGGGGCGGACCACTACACACCGCATACGGCGGAGGTGCTTACCGATGTGCTGGCGCCGTCCGCGGCAGGCGAGGGCCGCTACCTCGGAGACCGGGCAATCGTTCACGCCGATTGGCACCAGAAGCGGATCGATTTTCAGCCCTATCCGTATCCGTCGTACACCGAGGAACTCGTGCGGCGGCTCAAGGCGACAAAGATCGACGGTAACCAGGCGTTCGTTGCACAGCTGGACCCGAAGTTCGTCGCGGGTGATCTCGTCGACGAGCGATTCGTGAGACGAAGCATTACATCGGTTGGCGGCATGCAGGCATTCGGTTTGCCGGACGGATTCGAAAGAAGGGAGACTGTGATTGTCTAGTAGTCTTTCATCACGGACGGTGAGTTCATCGCGCACTGCGAGTCACGCCGACGGGGACAGGGCAGTGCAGCGCTCGCGGCGCCTGCCGAACGCGCTACTGGGATTGCTGGGCGGCGCGATCGCGATCGTCGCCTGGTGGGCGGCGGTGACACTGCCTGGCGGCGCCGACGGCTTCGTTGCGCAGTTTTCACCGCTGCATGCGCTGGCGGCATTGCCGGGGCTCGTCGCCGACGAGCATCTGTTGTCGCATGTGGCAGCAAGTCTGCGCCGCGTCGCGGTTAGCCTTGGCTGGGCGCTCGTCGTCGGCGTTCCGCTGGGCTTTGCACTCGGCCGCTCGAAGCGCTTCGAAACGACGTTCTCACCGACGCTGCAGTTTCTGCGCATGATCTCGCCGCTCTCGTGGATGCCCATCGCGGTGATGTCGCTCGGCATCGGCGATCGCGCTGTGTATTTCCTGCTGACCTTCGCGGCCGTGTGGCCACTGTCGATGAGCACCGCGGCAGGGGTGGCGCACATCGATCGCCGGTGGGTGCAGCTAGGCGAGTCGCTCGCTGCGACGAGGCTCGAGATGTTGTGGCACGTGTATGTGCCGGGTGTCGCCTCGCACGTGCTGACTGGCGTGCGGCTCGCAATCGGCATCCTGTGGATAGTGCTGGTGCCGGCCGAAATGCTCGGGGTCAGCTCGGGGCTGGGTTATCTCGTCCTCGATGCACGGGACCGCCTCGCCTACGGCGATTTGACCGCCGTCGTTGTGATCATTGGCGCGCTCGGGTTTGCACTGGACTGCGCCGCGCGCGCCGCGCGGAAGTTTGTCGGCGGCATGCCGGGCCAGGATTGAAGCGGGGCGCGCGAATCACACAGCCGGTCAGCTTTTGAGGATGTCCGCAAGTACTCGCACAGCCTCATCGATCGAGGTATCCCATGGGTGGCCGAAGTTCAGGCGGATGCAGTTTTCGAACGAGTGGGTAGCGGAGAAGATCGGCCCGGGCGCAATACTGATGCCGTGGGCGATGGCGCGTCGATGAAGCGCCATCGCATCGACCGCGTTGGGCAACTGAAGCCAGAGAAAGTAGCCCCCATTGGGAAGGGTCCATCGCACGTCGCGCGGCAACGAACGCCGAAGCGCGGCATCCATTGACGCTAGCTGTGACTTGAACGCATTGCGCAGCTTGCGCAAATGCTTGTCATAGCCGCCATATTGCAGATAGTCGGCAATTCCGGCCTGTACCGGAATGCTGGCCGACAGCGTCGTCATCAGCTTGAGCCGTTGCACCCGGTCGGCGAATCGGCCAGCCGCTACCCAGCCGATCCGGTAGCCGGGCGCGAGCGTCTTCGAGAACGAACTGCAGTGCATGACGAGGCCCTTGGTGTCGAAGGCTTTCGCCGGCAGCGGCCGATCACGGCTGAAGTGAAGCTCCTGATAGACGTCATCTTCGATCAGCGGTATTTCGCGCTTGGCCAGTAGCTCGACGAGCGCTTTCTTTTTTTCCACCGAGAGCGTCACGCCGGTCGGATTCTGAAAATTCGTCATGAACCAGCAGGCGCGGATCGGATGCTTATCGAGCGCGACCGCGAGTGCGTCGAGGTCCAGTCCCGTGACCGGATCGACGGGAATCTCGACCGCGCGCAGGTCGAGCCGCTCGATGGCCTGCAATGCGGCGTAAAAGCCAGGCGACTCGACCGCGATGACGTCGCCCGGGCGCGTCACCGCCATCAGACAGAGATTGAGCGCTTCCAGAGCGCCGTTTGTCACGACGATTTCCTCGGTTGCCACGGAGAGGCCCGAGCCGACGTAGCGCAGCACGATCTGGCGACGCAGGTGGTCATTGCCCGGTGGCAGGTCCGCGACGGTACTCCACGGGCTCAGCGAGCGCGTGCCCTGTGCCAGCGACTTGAGGAGCCTGGCGGACGGAAAGAGCAGAGGGGAAGGAAAAGCGGAGCCAAGCGGCACGATGCCAGGATGCTTTGCCGCATCGAGCACTGAAAAGACGAGATCCGAAATGTCTACCTTCGCGGACTCCGCGAGTGTTGCCGCCTGCATGGAAACCGCTTGCTGGACTCCCGCACCCGGTGTGACGTAAAAACCGGAACGCTCCTCGGCACGAATGAGCCCCCACTCCTCGAGCAGATAGTACGCACGCAGAACGGTCGACTGACTGACGCCATGCTGCGCGATGATATAGCGCAGGGATGGAAGGCGAGAGCCGATCGGAATATGGCCGGCTCGGATCTCTTCAGCGATCGTGGTGGCGAGTGCCTCGTAGCGGGTCATGTTGGACTTTGTTGGAATGTTTGTCGCATGTTACTCGGCGTTGGACGTCATGTGATGTTTGGAGATGTGAACGTTCGGCGAGCTTGTCGGCGCACAGTATGGCTCGAAAGCGGCGCGGCCGCCTGCCAGATGCTGATGCCCGTCGCCGTTGTCACAGCCTGGACTCTCCCACTCACCGCTGCGGACAGTCGCAGACGATTCGGGGAAGGTCGGGCTTTGGCTGTATTCACGATGATCACCTGAGAGCCTCGGGGCGGCTATATGGCAGCGTGCATCTTCGCCTATCGTTCGCGAGTGCGACGGCCGATCAGATCGGAGAAGGAATGCGACGTCTTGCCCAGGCCATCGGGACGCACGATCGACCCGCAAGCGCCCTCCAGCCGACCCCTCGCTGAATCAGTGCGGGGCGAGAGCTGCTGCGCTCCATTAAGCGCCATCTGCTGCTTGAGGCGGCTACTGCGGCGCGATATTTTCCTTATTCCGTGTGAACCACACGTCCGCCATTTCCGCACTATGTACCGCTACAACGAATTCGACAAAGCCTTCGTGCAAAGCCGCGCGGCCCAGTTT
The DNA here is from genome assembly GCF_040948665.1 of Paraburkholderia sp. BR14320. Lineage (NCBI taxonomy): Bacteria > Pseudomonadati > Pseudomonadota > Betaproteobacteria > Burkholderiales > Burkholderiaceae > Paraburkholderia > Paraburkholderia sp. BR14320. The sequence goes on along the minus strand of NZ_JBFPKG010000003.1, from coordinate 83,807 downwards.
CGCGACCAGATCGAACGCTGGCAAGACGGCAGGCTGAGCGAGGATGCGTTTCGCCCGCTGCGCCTGCAAAACGGCTGGTACGTCCAGCGGCACGCGCCGATGCTGCGTGTCGCGGTTCCGTATGGCGAGCTCTCCAGCGCCCAGCTTCGCGTGCTCGCGCGAATTGCACGCGAATACGACGAGCCCGAAGCAGAGGTGTACCGGCAGGCAATGGAGGCTCAGCGCAAGCTCGGCACCGTGCGCTTGCCTACCAATCAAGCGCACTTCACGACACGCACCAATGTTCAATTCAACTGGATACCGCTGTCGAAAGCCGCCGACGTGATGGACCTCCTCGCCACGGTCAACATGCACGGCATTCAGACCAGCGGCAACTGCATCCGCAACATTTCATGCGATGAGCGGGCAGGTGTGGCACCGGACGAGATCGCCGACCCGCGGCCCTTCGCCGAAATCATGCGCCAGTGGACCACGCTGCATCCCGAGTTCGCGTTTCTGCCGCGCAAGTTCAAGATCGCGATCACCGGCGCTAAGGAGGACCGCGCGGCGACCGGATGGCACGACGTGGGACTGCGCCTCGTGCGCGACCAAAATGGCGAGCTGGGCTTTCGCGTATCGGTGGGCGGGGGCATGGGCCGCACGCCGGTCATCGGCACTGTGTTGCGCGAGTTTCTGCCGTGGCGGCACATCATGAATTACATCGAGGCAGTGGTCCGCGTGTACAACCAGTTCGGACGGCGCGACAACAAATACAAGGCGCGTATCAAGATCCTCGTGAAGGCCGAAGGCCAGCGCTTCATCGACGAAGTAGAGGAAGAGTTCCGGCAGATCGTGGATCACGACGGCGGTCCGCACACGATTCCGCAAGCCGAGTTCGACCGCATCAGCACGTATTTCGTCGTGCCGCCGGCAGCGGCCGAGCGCCGAGCTGCCGACCCGGCCGCTGCTGCCGCGCTGCAAGCCGCTGCGCGGCAGACGCCGCAATTGCAGCGCTGGCTGGAGCGCAACGTCGCGCCGCACAAGGACCCGTCCATGCGCATCGTCACGCTGTCGTTCAAGCGGCCATTGCAGGCGCCCGGCGATGCATCGGCGGAACAGCTCGAACGCGTGGCGGATCTGGTGGACCGCTTTTCGTCGGGAGAAGCGCGCGTCACGCACACGCAGAACATCGTGCTGCCGTGGGTCCACGTCGACGACCTGCTCGCGCTCTGGCACGCGGCGGTCGCGGTGCAGCTCGCAAGCGCCAATGTGCATCTGCTCACCGATATGATTTCCTGCCCCGGCGGCGACTTCTGCGCGCTCGCCAACGCCCGCTCGTTGCCGATCGCACAGAGCATCATGGAGCGCTATCAGGACCTCGACGAATTGAACGACATTGGCGAGGTCGATCTGCATATCAGCGGCTGTATCAATTCGTGCGGCCATCATCACAGCGGGCATATCGGCATTCTTGGCGTCGACAAGGATGGCGCGGAGTGGTATCAGGTCACGCTCGGCGGCGCGGATGGCTCCGCGCGCAGCGGCGACGCCCGCTCCGGCAAGGTCATCGGCCCGTCGTTCGCGTCACATGAAGTGACCGATGTCGTCGACGCGGTGCTCGGCCGCTATGTGGCGTTGCGCGAGCGGCGCGGCGAACGTCGCGAGACTTTCATCGAAACCGTGCGCCGGGTCGGACTCGATCCATTCAAGGCTGCCGCGGACGCGGTTCGCGCCACGGCGCAGGAGCGCGTATGAAGACCCCGGCACGCATTCGCCTGCTCGCCGCGCACGACCATGCCGCCGATGCAGCGGCGCCCGTACTCGCTTTGCCTAACGATGCCGATCCGCTCGCGTATGCGGCCGATATTTCAGCCGCCGCGCGCGTCGAGTTGCATTTCCCCACCTTCACCGATGGACGCGCGTACTCGCAGGCGTACCTCGTGCGCCGCCGGCTCGGCTTCAACGGAGACTTGAGGGCGACGGGCGAGGTACTGGTCGATCAACTGATGCAGATGGAGCGCATGGGCTTTTCAAGCGCGGTACTGGACGAAAACGTCGCCGTGCAAGACGCGCAGCGTCAACTCAAACGCTTCACCGGGTTTTATCAGGGCGATGTTGTGCGCGAGGCGCCGTATGGCGAGACTGGTATAGGTGTCGCGTCGGCTGCGTCCATTTTGCCGGTATCGCACGAAGAAAAAGCCTGAGCGCGGCGCAGCAGGTATATCGCTGCGATTTGCTCACTGCATCGCCAGAAGTAAGGCTGCGGCGATGCCGGCGCGTGAATACCTGTGCTGAAGTGTCAGAGTCGGCCAGCCCCGGCTGCATTCCTCAAATTGATCACAACTGCTGCTGTTCTGAATCCGTGAGAAGCATGAACATTAGTCAACGTGATCAAACGAACAGGAGGAAGTGATGGAACTCATCCGGATGGCGCGCATCGTTCTGTGGAGTTTCTTCGGAGTGCGCAATCGAGCCGCCCACGAAGCCGACTTCGCCCATGTCAACTTTAGCTGGCTGCCGTTCGTGGCAATTGGGCTGGCTGCCCTCATCGGCGGGTGCATTCTGGGTGTCGTATTGCTTGTCACACACCCTGCGATAACCGCTCAGGGTTTCTAAGCGGCAGAGCAGAGGTGGTGACTCGATTGGGCGATTCACGGGCGCGATTTCAATTTTTGTGCGCCCCGTTCTCTTTCGTCGGCACAGCAGTGTAGGCGAAGACCCTGGCTTCGGATCTCGCAGCGCCATTTCTTCAAGAATAATTGCGTGCCGGTGACATGATCGGCGAACTCATCAATGTTGATGCCGTGTTCGACTCAATCTTCTCGTATCAGCAGCGTGCTCTGAAAGATGGCTAATCCGTCGCAATTATCGAAAGCGAAGACTTTCGCGAGAGAGCTCGCTGACCGAGCTACATCCCATCAATTTCATGCCCCGCTCTAATTCTGTTTTCATCAAGGCCAGTGCCCGCTCGACGCCAGCCTGCCCAGCCGCTGCCAGCGGGAACAAATAGTAACGTCCGACGCCAACGGCTTTGGCCCCTAGAGCCAGAGCCTTCAGAACATGTGTTCCGCGTTGCACTCCTCCATCCATGATGACGTCCAGCTTGTCGCCCACGGCATCTGCCACCTCCGCAAGCTGATCGAACGCGGCTCTCGATCCATCTAGCTGCCTGCCGCCATGATTGGACAGCACGATGCCGGTACAGCCAATTGCGGCCGCACGCTTCGCGTCGTCGACAGACATCACGCCCTTCAGGCAAAACTGGCCGTCCCAGTCACGGACCATCTCGGCAACGTCGTCCCAATTCATCGAAGGGTCCAACATTTCCGTGAAGTAGCGGCCAATCGACATCGCACCGCCGCCAAAGTCGACGTGGGTCTCCAATTGCGGCATGGAAAAGCGCTCATGCGTGACGTAGTTCAGAACCCATTTCGGCTTCAGAGCGAATTGGAGCATACCGCCCAAGGTGAGTCTGAAAGGGATGGTGAAGCCTGTACGCAGATCGCGCTCGCGGTTTCCGCCAGTGATGCTGTCGACCGTCAGCATCATCACATCGATGCCAGTCTCTTTGGCGCGTTGCATCATTGCACGGTTTAAACCGCGGTCCTTATGGAAGTAGAACTGGTACACCTGCGGTGTCGGGAACGCTTTGCGTAACTCTTCCATGCTGACCGTGCCGAGCGAAGAAACGCCGAACATCGTTCCGTACTTCGACGCCGCAGCGGCCACTGCGCGTTCGCCTTCATGGTGAAAAAGGCGTTGCAGTGCGGTCGGGGAACAATACACAGGCATCGCCAGCCGCTGGCCGAGCACGTGCACCGACAGATCCACGTCGCCAACTCCCCGCAACACATTGGGTACCAGGTCACATTGCTGGAAGCTCGCGGTGTTCCGGCGATAGGTCACTTCGTCGTCGGCGGCGCCATCGATGTAGTTAAAGATCGGGCCCGGCAGTCTGAGCCGTGCCAGTTCACGGAAGTCGTGAAAGTTATGGCAATCGCTTATTTGCATATTGCGAGGTAGCCGCCGATTTGCCCTGCTGGAAGGCCAAATTTCAGGGACGATCAGTTCTCATGCCGCGTTTTTTTCATGGTCGCCGGATCGCGCACGATGGTGACCGCGCACGGCGCGTAGGCGAGCACCTGGCGGGCGACCGAACCGATCAGCCAGCGATCGAACGGCGTATGTCCGCGATGTCCCACCACGAGATGGTCGATAGCATGCCGCTCCGCGTACAGCACGATCTCTTTCGCCGGCGGCCCGACCACGAGATCGAACTCCACCGCTCCGTTCGAAGCGGCGAGCTTCGCCTTGACGTCGTCGAGGATCTCGTTGGCATGGCGCACTTCCAGCTCGATCAGATTTTTTCGCTCGACTTCGATCGCACCCCAGTCCGGCGTGCGCGCGACGACGAGAACATGCAAGCGCGCGTCGAAACGCTTGGCCAGATCGGCCGCGAAAGTCACGGCATATTGCGCGGATGCCGACCCGTCATAACCTACCAGCACGTTCTGCATGATCTGCTCCTGTGCGGTTCACACCGGGTCGCGACTTCGTCTGACGAAATCCATCGGGCCGTTTGCGTGAACCGCGAGCTCTCCCCGACTTCGCGGCGTCGGCGCGAAAGCATGTGCGATCCACTCGCGAACCTGCCGCGCGGATCGTCACGCGGACGGCGTCGGCGCCTGTGGTGTTGAATCAGTTGTCGTCGCTTCTGGACGGGAGATGCTCGTGAGGCTCGGGCTCTGCCGCGTCCGCGTTAGGAAGGTCGTCTGGGGCCGGTTTTTGCGAGCCCTTCGGATCGGGATGGCCAGTCGTGCCGGCGGAAGTTTGCGCGGGGTCGCGAGAGGTGCCGGTCGGCTCAGCGGATGGACTGGAGGTCATGATGTGCTCCTGCGCTGATGAATGCAGCTTCTCTCATGATAGTCCCCTGGCCGGTTTGAGTGATAGACGCTGTGACGCCCGCGCTGTCACGCCCGCCGGCATTTTCTAGCCACTGTCGGGCGATTCTTGAACTAGACTTTAAATCTTGCTGAATTGCATAGACAGTCTCAATGTAAGTTGATGCGGCGATCGATAAGCAAAAGGAAGGTTTTATGGCTATCGTCGTACACAACATCACTGTGGTTTCTTCGAGCTGGGGCGTAGCGTGACGGCGAGCGATGCCGCGCGCGCTACGAGCGCCTGGCGACATATCGTGCGCGCGCAGGGCATCAGCCTGTCCTACGGGAAGATACGCGCGCTGTCCGGCATCGACCTCGCCATTGGGCGCAACGAGATCGTCGGCCTGATCGGTGACAACGGCGCGGGTAAATCGACGCTCATCAAGGTGCTGACCGGTGTCGTGCGGCCGAGCACGGGCAAGCTTTTCATCCGGGACGAGGAGGTCGACTGGAGCCGCTTTTCCGTGCGCGAGGCGCACCGTTTGCGCTTCGAAACGGTCTATCAGGAAAAATCGCTGGGCGAGAAGCAGCCGCTATGGCGTAATTTTTTTGTCGGCCGGCAAATCACCAACCGGTTCGGTTTCATCAACGTTGCCGAACAACGGCGCATCGCCAACGAAATCTTGAAGCACCAGCTCGGTTTCCGCGGCGTGGGAATCGACGCGGATTCGTTGATTGCGAAACTCTCCGGTGGCGAGCGCCAGGGCATTGCGATCGGACGCGCAATGTATTTCGAAAGCGATCTGATCATTCTCGATGAACCAACGGTGGCGCTCGCCATCAGCGAGGTGCGCAAGGTTCTCGACTTCGTGCGCTCGATCAAGGATTCCGGCCGCGCTTGCATCTACATCGAACATAACCTTGCCCATGTGCACGAGCTCGCCGATCGACTGGTCGTGCTCGATCGTGGCCGGATCGTCGCGGAATTCAAGTCCGGTGAGATGAGCCTCGAGGAACTCACCCGGTTCCTGATTTCGCTGCAGCAGAGCGGGCACGGGCCGGGGCCGGTTGCGGGGACACGGACGTGAGCGATCCGATTAAAGAAAAACGGCCGGCGCGGTTAGTGCTTTTTCGCCTGCCCGGTTTTGCTCGCCTGGAAGGTTTGCCGAGCGTGGTCGTGTTTGCGTTGGTGGTCGGCCTTTTCATGGCGACCGCACCGCGGGTCTTTCTGGGCTGGCCAATCTACTTCTCCTTCCTGACCACCGTTCCGCCGCTGGTGGTGTTGGCGATCGGGCTGACTCTGGTGATTGCGGCTGGGGAGATCGATCTTTCGTTCCCGTCGGTGATGGCATTCGCGGGCTTCCTGTTCGCCTGGTGCGTGAACACCACCGGTTCGGCCTGGCTTGCCGTTATTGCGGCGTTGGCTGGCGGCGCGCTGGTCGGCGTGGTGAACGGGGTGTTGGTCGCGGTGGTCGGCGTGCCGTCGATCATCGTGACAATCGGCACACAGTTCCTCTGGGCCGGGGTCGCTTCGATACTTTCCGGCGGCCTTTCGAATGCGCTACAGCAACTCGCCAGCGGTTCGGCCTATGCAGTATTCGCGGGCACGCTGTTCGATCTGGTCCCGATGCAAGCGCTCTGGGCGCTCGGGCTCGCCATATTCATGTGGTTCATCCTCAATCGCCACCGTTTCGGCGAGCACGTGCTGTTCATCGGAGACAACCGCAACGTGGCGAAGGTCGTGGGCATCAATGTGCCGCGTGAGACGGTGAAACTGTTCACGCTGATGGGTGTGCTGGCCGGTTTCGCAACGGTGCTGCTCACGCTCGAGAACTTGAACTACTTCTCGACCCAGGGGCAAGGCTACCTGCTGCCGGCGCTGGCCGGCGTGTTCATCGGCGGAACCTCGGTGTTCGGCGGCACGGCGACGATCGTGGGTACGTTCTTCGGCACTTTCGTGATTGGCATGCTGGAGGCGGGAATCGTTGCGACAGGTATCGCCGGCTTCTGGGTACAGGCGATCGAAGGAGTGGTGTTCATCGTCGCCGTGATCCTGCATCTGTTGGTCGAGAACCCTGCCAGGCTGCGTGTGTTGCGCGAAAAACTCAGGTTTGGCGGGAGATAAAGCCGTTAAATCAGGAGATAGGAGCAGAAATGATCAAGATCATGACGGGATTGCTACTAGGCGCGAGCGTTGTTGCGTTCGGCCTCGCGCCAACCGCCGGTGCCACCGAGCCGACCACGACGGGGCCGCTCGGCGCCGGTATGACGATGTATATGCAGATGGGCGGAAACCCCGGCGACGGCGCGACGCTGCCACGTCAGACCGGCGCTGCGGACGCGGGACATGCGCTAGGCATCAAGGTGATCGAGCAGTTCTCGGCCTGGAGTCCGGAGACGATGCTTGCGCAGTTTCGCCAGGCGATGGCGGCGCATCCGACGTGTATCGGCATCATGGGCCATCCGGGCGATCCAGCCTTCGCACCACTGATCAAACAGGCGGTAGACCAGGGCATCATCGTTACCGTCGGCAATACGCCGCTGCCCGAAAACCAGAAGCTCTACGACGCGAAGGGCTTTGGCTACGCCGGCGTCGAACTCTATATCGGCGGGCAGATCACTGCTCAGGCGATGCTCAACGCCGGACTCAAGAAGGGCGACGAGGCGCTCGAATACGGTGTCTTCAACGAGAGTGTGCGCAGCCAGTCCGACCGTGGCCTTTCCGAGACGCTGGAAAAGGCCGGTGTGAAGGTGACGAGGCTCAACATCTCACCGCAGGTGGATGCCGATTCATCGCTCGCCGTGCCGATCCTGGTCGCCTTTATCCAGGCGCACCCTGATCTGAAGGCGATCGGCACGCAGCACGGCGGTGTGACCGGGTTCATTCCGCAGGCGCTCCAGCAGGCTGGCAAGAAGCCGGGGCAAATCATCGTGGGCGGCATCGATCTGGCGCCCGCCACGATTTCCGGGTTGCAGAACAAGTACCTCACTGCGACGCTCGACCAGCAGCTTTATCTGCAGGGCTTCCCGCCAGTCACGCAGTGCGTGCTTTCGGCTGCTTATCATTTCGCGGGACTGACCATCAACACCGGCGCAGGTGTGCAGACACCGGCGACGATCGACTCGCTGATTCCGCTGATCAAGCGCGGCATCCGCTAAGAACGAGCGATGCTTTTGGAATGGCTAGAGCGCCGGCAGTCAGGCCTCCAGGCGTTCGGGGGATGTCTGCACGACTTCGACAGCAGGTTCGCAAACGAACCGGCCTTCCGGGTCACGGAGCGGGTGCGCCAAGTTTGAGCGTGCCCGCCACGAACTCGCGCACGGTCTTCCTGGCATCGACTGCGGCCTTTTCGTCGTACGCGAGGGTCGCTCCATACCCGACGCAGGGATCGCTGTAAGTAAAAAGCTGGCCCGTCGCTGCGTCCATGATCTGGCCGTTCTGTGCTTCGCTCAGTTGACAGCTTCTTATGGTCTGCGCCTTGGCGAGAACGATGGGCTTCGCCGCGGCTTTCCAGTCGAACATATGCTGGGCCCCCGAGTACTCGATGAACTTGACGTCTTTTCCCTTGGCGCGCAGTCTTTCGACGTATGCGCGGCATGATGCGACAGGAGCAAATTCATCTGCACTGCCATGAAAAACGAGCACGGGCTTGTCGTCGAAATCGTCATCGGCTCTGAAGGTCGTATTGCAGTTCGGATAGAACGCGATGTACCCGGCGAAGCCCTTGCCGGAAGTGGGGCCATGCAATTGTTGAAACCGTTTGAGGTCGGCATATAACGCTGGTTGTCCGCCGCGTGATTCGCCCATCAGTATCACCCGCTCCGGATCGATTCTTGGATGCTTCTGGAGCAGGTCGAGTGCGCGATACGCGTCCTCGAGCTGCACGAGCCGGCCCAGTTGCCCCTGGTCGTTGAGCGTGCTGACGATACCGCGCCCCGCGAAACTGTCGACCACGAACGTGGCGACGCCCATCGCCAGGAACTCCTGCTGCCAGTCGGTGATACCGCTGTTGATGCCTCCCGACGGATGAAGCATGACGATCGCAGGAAGACGATCCGAACCCGCCTTGGGTAGGCTCAGCACCCCGGCAACGGTGACCGGCTTGCCCGCTTCGTGTCCGCCGAGGAACTGCTCGTCGGTGAGCGTGACCGACTGCAGCGGTAGAACCTCGGTCCGCACTACCTGCGCAGCGATCGAAGTAGAAAAGGCCGCCGCCACGGTTATCGATGTGACTAGACATAGATGCCGCAGTCCAGCACCGGATTGCGCGAGTAATGACATGGCGACATCCTCCTGACCGCAACGGCGCGTCGGCCCAATAACGTCTCTTCGAACATAGACGATCGAATGGGCTTCTCAAGATCGAGGCGACGCCTAGCCCCGACGTTCTGAAGAATGTCTTATAAGTTCTGGTCCGGGGGACTGGCTCAAACATTGCTGACCGACGCCATGGAACAGTTGCGCGGTGTGCATGGCGGTGACTCATCGGCGTGCCGACACTCTGCTACGCGCCCTATGTCGTATTATTCGTGATAAGTCCGCTGCTGACCGTGGTCGTGAGGTGCCCTCGCTCGTGGCCGGCCCCCGGCGCGCGATGCGTTTCCAACCTGGTGCAAGCGTTCTTCCACCCGACGAACCGGGCACGCACTCTAACCGGCAGTCGGCAACACTGTAAGGAGCAGTCACGATGAAAATGCAACGAAACGCTCCCCGGATCGCGTCGACCCTGCTCGCCGCGGCGTTCACCCTGGTGCAGGCAGGCGTAGCAGTGGCGCAGACGGCTGCTCCGCAGAGCGCCAGCGAGATCCACAGGACCGGCATGCCACCGACGCAGCAGCAGGGTGACATATCGTTCGTAACCGGCGGAGTTGGTCGCGACGAGTCGACCGCGCTGCGGCAGGCACGCAGGCAGTGGCCGCTGTCTCTGCAGTTCACGGGACCCGGTGCGAGCTATGTGGCCGACGTCCAGGTGCAGATCGCCAAAGGCGGCGCTTCCGTGTTCGAGGCCACGTCGAAGGGGCCGTACATGCTCGTGCGGCTGCCTCAAGGGCGCTATACGATCAGCGCCACTTACAGCGGCGTGACCAGGAAGCAGACGGTGAACGTCCGCGGCAATGGCAGCGCGCGCGCCACTTTCTCGTTCCCATCCGGCGGCCACTAAGCGCGGTCCCGGCGCCGCGCCGAAGCTCGCGCGCGGCGCGTTCGTTTGCTAACGCGAAAGCCTCATGCCTTGAGCATCTTCTTGCCGTTCGCCCCGAGCAACGGCAAGTCGCGGATCCGCACACCAGTCGCGTCGTCGATCGCGTTCGCGAGCGCCGCGGCGGCCGGGCCTTGCGCCGCTTCTCCGACACCCAGGAATGGCAAGCCCGGCCGGTCGATCAACAGCACGTCCACGCGTTTGGGTACGGACGAGAAGCGCATGATCGGATAAGTGCTCCAGTCATAGCTCGTGATGCGTTGCGGATCGAATCGAGTTTCTTCATAGAGCGTCCAGCTCGCGGTTTGCAAAATGCCGCCTTCGATCTGATTGCGCACGCCGTCCGGATTCACGATCTGTCCGCAATCGACGGCCGCGACGACGCGCTCGATGCTGAGCTCGCCGGTATCGCGCAGCACCGTCACATCCATCGCGACGGCAAGGTAGGCCATCAGGTTCTTGTATTGGGCAAACGCAAAGCCGGTGCCGTGTGAGCGCGGGCTAGCGTCGCCCGTTAGCGCGCTGCGGGCATGCCAGCCGAATTGATCGGCTACGGCGCGAATCACGGCATGGGCGCGCGGATCATCGAGATGTTTGAGGCGAAACGCAACCGGGTCGGCGTGCGCGGCTCGGGCGAGCTCGTCGATGAAGCTCTCGATCGCGAACACGTTCATGTGCGCGCCGAGCGAACGCATCGCGGAGACGCGGATCGGCATCGTGGGTACGAAATGATGCTGCACGTGCAGGCTGGGCACGCGGTAGAGCGGAATGCTGTTGCGGTCGCCTCCGCCTTCCGGCATCGGAATCGGCTTGGGCGGCGCGGGGGTGAACGGCTGCGCAAGGAGCTGCGCGGGCAGCAGGCGGCCGGCATTCTCGATGCGGTTGTTATGCGTATTGCTCCATAGCTCGTAACGCCAGTCGGCAATCATGCCTGCCGCATCGAGCGTTGCCTTCGCGTCGACTGTCATGGCCGGGCCGAACGGTTCCCACATGTGTTCCTGTTCGCGCATCAATTGCACGCGCACCGGGCGGCCAGGCAACTCGCGTGCGATGAGGGCGGCGTCGGCCGCGGCATCGTCCGCGCCGTTGTGTCCGTAGCAGCCCGAACCTTCCACATGCACGCAGCGCACCTTGCCGGGCGGCATCGCGAGCATTTCGGCGATCCCGGCATGCAGCGGATAGACGCCTTGCGTGTGCGTCCAAACGGTCATCACACCGTTGTCGAGTTGCGCGACCGCGCACGATGGCCCAATCGAGCCATGCGTCAGATACGGCCTCGAATAGCGCGCCCGCAGCGTCGCCATCGGTGCGGCCGCGCCGGTCGCCGCGCCGTGATCGGCCACCGCGATTTCCTGTGCGGGCAGACTCATCAGCAACGCGTGGACGTTCGCTGGATCCGGCAGCGGCGGCCCCGAGCGCCACTGCGCGGCGAGCGCAAGCTCACGCATCGCGAGGATCGCGCGCCATTCGTCGTCGGCGGCCACTGCGAGGTAGTTGCCGTTGCGCACGACCTTGACGACCCCTGGCAGCGCCTCGACGCGCCCGCTATCGAATGCAACGAGGCTCGCGCCATAAGACGGCGGCCGCACGACGCGGGCATGTAGCATGCCGGGCAGCCGCAGGTCCTGGACATAGCTCGCGCCGCCCGTCACCTTGCCCGGGATATCGACGCGCGGCAGCATATGGCCAATCAGCGCGTAGGCCGTTGGCGGCTTTCTCGGCGCGTCGGCCTGGGCGTTCTGATGGAGGTCCGCGTGTTTCACGGCTTCGCCATAGCTCACGCGTCTTCCGTCGGCGGCAATGATGGCGCCGTCGCGTGTCGTCAGCGTCGCCGCGTCAAGGCCCAACTGTGAGGCCGCGCTCGCGACCAGCAGCGCGCGCACCTGAGCCGCGGCGTTGAGGATCGCGGTGCCGCTGTCGGCCATCGTGTGACTGCCGGCGGTGTAGCCTTCGTTCGGCGTTCTGGTGGTGTCGGCGGTGATCAGTTCGATCGCATGAGGCGCGAGGTCCAGCTCTTCCGCGGCGACCTGCAGCAATGCGGTGCGAATGCCCGTGCCAAGCTCCGCTTTGCCCGTGAATACGCTCACGTGGCCGTCGGGGGCGACCTTGATCCACGCATCGAGCAACGGCGTGGTCTTGAGACTGCCCGGCAGCTTCGGGTCGCTCGCGTTGAAGGTGCCCGCTTCGGTGGTGGTTTGCGCGAGCGCGGCCATGGCCGGCGCGATCGCGAAGCTCACCATCAGCGAGCCGCCAACGAGGAAGCGGCGCCGCGCAGCGTCATCCGGGCCGCTGCCGTGGGCGGCGGAGAATGAGCGGCCGTCGCTCACGATTGCGCTCCCTGGCCCGTACGCGGCGAACCGCTCGCGACTTGCCGGATCGCCGCGAGAATGCGCATGTGCGTGCCGCAGCGGCACAGGTTCGGCTGCATGTAGCGGCGGATCTGTTCATCGGTTGGGTGCGGGACCCGGTCCAGCAGCGTTTGCGCTCGCATGATCATGCCGGCGATGCAATAGCCGCATTGCGCGGCCTGCTCGTCGATGAAGGCTTGCTGAAGTGGTCCCGGATGTTGCGCGCTGCCGAGGCCTTCGACGGTTCGCACTGGCCGCTCGCCCACGGCCACGACCGGCATCAGGCACGAGAACACCGGTTCGCCGCCGACGCTGACCGTGCATGAGCCGCATTGACCGAGACCGCAGCCGAACTTCGCGCCGTCGAGTTGCAATTCGTTGCGCAGCACGTAGAGCAGCGGCGTGGACGGATCGACATCGACCGCATGACTGACGCCGTTGACGTTGAGTGTGATCATCGTGGCAAGCCGTCCTTGCGAAATTGCGCGACTGCGCGGGCGTCGAGCGTGGGCCACGCGTCGCGTGCGGTGAAGCGTTCGCGCGTGTAGTTGGCGAGCTCCGCTATCTGCTCATCCGTGAAGGTGTTGGCAAATGATGGCATGAAGGGCGCGCTATCGCTTTCGTCCCAGTCGATGCCATCGAGGATGAAACGGACCATGTTGCGAGGGCTGTCGGCGTTGACGGCCGTGGAAAGAGACAGGGACGGTAGAGCGCCCCCGTTCGACATCGGCGCGCCTTCGGCATGGCACGATGCGCAGGCCGCGGCGAACAGATTCGCGCCGCCGCCGGGCGAGGGGGACACGGGCATCGAGGTAGCGGAGGGGGAGGCGACCGGATGCTCCGGCACGCCTCGCCCCCCGGATGGCAACGCCAGCAGATACGCGGCTATCGCCTCTACGTCGGAGGCGGATGCGTCGGCGAGCGTGCGCGTGACGGGGCGCATCGGACCGGCTGCCGCGCCATGGGCGCTGGCGAGGCCCGTGCGCAGATAGCCCACGAGTTGTGCCTGCGTCCAGGGCGTCGGGCGTGAAGCGAGGTCCGTCAGCGCGGGCGCGTCCCATCCGTCGATCGTGCCGCCTTGCAGCGCATGGTCGCGACGCTCTGCGCCGAGGTGGTCGAGCGGCGTGTGGCATGCACCGCAATGACCGAGGCTTTCGACCAGGTAACGCCCGCGTGCGAGGTCCGGCGCTTCGCTCGGCAACGGTGCGGCTTCGCTACCGGTATGCAGGTAAAAAAGATTCCACACGGCGATGAGGGGCCTGAAGCCGAGCGGGAAGATCAGCTCGTTATGCGGCGCAGGCGCTTTGACGGGAGCACGGCTCATCAGCCATGCATACAGCGAGCCGATATCGGCATCGCTCAGGTGCGTGAAGTGGGGATACGGGAACGCGGGGTAGAGCAGATGTCCGTCGCTGGACACGCCGCGCCGCATCGCACGTTCGAACGCGTCGAGCGTCCAGCCTCCGATGCCGGTTTCGTTGTCCGGGGTGATGTTGGTCGAGTAAACGATGCCAAAAGGAGTTTTCAGCGGCAGTCCGCCCGCGAGGGGCTGGCCCTCCGTCGCGGTGTGGCACGTGACGCAATTGCCAATGGCCGCGAGCTTCGCGCCGCGCGCCGCGGCCGCGGTATCGCTGTCGGCCGCGATGGGCGCGGTGACGTCGCCGGGCGCGGGCTCCCGCGCATGCGCAGTGGGGCCGTACGCGGCCATGAGGGCGACCAGAACAACGGCCACGCCCGCACTTGCCACCCGTCCTTTCATCTGGCCTCCATCGCCGAACCGTCCGCGCATCGTCGTTGCGGAATGCATCGCGCGTCTGCGAGTCACGCAAGCGGCGTTCCCGATAGCGGCGGGTCGCGATAGCGGCTTCGTCTAGCCAGCAGCGACCGCGATAGCGATCTGCACGAACAGCACCTTGACGATGGTCATCGACGGAAAAATCATCGCGTACATGACGTCGGGCTGATCCGTCGGCGCGATGCGGTTGGCGAAGGCGAGAATCGCGGGATTGCCGGTCGCGCCGCAGATCACGCCGACCGACGTATCGAAAGACAGTCTAAAGATCCACAGGCAGCACACAGCCGTGACACCGACGAGCACCAGCAGCGTGATCACGCCATAAAGCAGCAGCACCGGTCCGGCGGTGCCAACGGTCGCAACGAACTTCGGTCCGCAAGACAGGCCTACCTGGGCGAGAAAAATCGTCAGCCCGATATTGCGTAGCACGAGATTTGCGGAGAGCGGCATCACCCACACGAAAGGTCCGCTGCGGCGCACCTTGCCGAGGCACAGCGCGACCAGTAGCAACGCCGCGAGACCCAGGCTGAACGCGCCGAGACCGGGCGCGCGCAACGGGATCGCGCCGACCAGCAGCCCCGCTGCCGCGCCGATGCCCAGACAGATGAAACTCAGCTCGGCCGTGCCCTTGATCGAATCGCCGAAGAACGCACGGACCCTCGCGCGATGCGCGTTACTGACGAGCAGGCCGACGCGGTCGCCCGCTTCGAGGATGAGGTCCGGCGTCGACAGCAGATCGGCGTCGCCGCGCCGCACGTGCGCGACCGCGCAGGTCACGCCATCCGGAAAGCGCAAGTTGCCGAGCGCCGTGCCGACCACCGACGGACTCGATGCGAACACGCGCAGATAGTCCAGGTCTTCCCGATGACTCGAAATACGCCCTGGCTGCAGCTCGCCGCATAGCGCGGTGGCTTCGTCGAGTGGGCGGCGCTCGGTGGCGGTCGCGAGGAGCACGTCGTCGGCGCGCAGCCTGAAGTCGTCGCTGGGCAGCTGATTGTGATGCGCTCGCCGCACGGCCGCGATCACCACGCCGGCAGGCAAGCGGCTCGAAAGCTCCGCCAGCGTGAGACCGAAGAGACTGGCATTGCGCAGCGCGATTTCAGCGGTCTCCAGCACCTTCGCGGTAGGCTTCGGTATTTTGGCTTTGAGGGCTGCGTTCAGCACATAGAGGAACAGGATCGGCCCGGCCACGCCGAACGGATAGGTGACGCTATAAGCCACGGCGGCATTGCTGCTTTTCATCGATGCGATGGCAACCTGCAGGCTCGCCGTGCTGGTGCCGCTGCCCGCGAACATGCCGAGCGCATCGGCGAGCGTGATGCCGAAGTGGATCAGGGCGCACGCCACCAGACCCGAAGCGATCACGCCCACACATGCGGCCGCGTTGGCCTTCATGCCGTCCCGGCTGGTGAGTCCGCGAAAAAACTGCGCGCCGTACTGAATGCCGATGCCATACAGAAACAGCAGCAGACCGAGCGTGCCCAGCAACGCCGGCGGCGCGGATTTCGGCGCGAACGCGCCGAGCCCCAATCCAACGAAAAGCACGGCCCCCGAGCCCAGAGCCACGCCCTTGATAGTGATTTCGCCGACCAGGTAGCCGAGCGCAATGGTCAGAAAAAGCGCGAGCAGCGGCTGAGTTTCGAGGAAAGTTCTGACTGCTTCCATGCCGTCCCCCATGTACGCGTCGCTCCTATCGCATTGCGCCTGCGAGGTTGCCCGAGCCGAGACCTACGATCAGATCGACTGCACCGTTCTTCAACGCTTGCGTGGCGAGCACGCCCGCCGCTTTCAAGCCGGCCGCGTCGATGCGCGACGCATCCGATAGCTCGACACGCAACCGCGTGGCCGCCAGCGCGTCGAGCTTCACGATGTTGGCCGCGCCGCCCAGCGCCGCACGAATCTTTTCCGCGCGCTCCGTTTCCTGCGGCGAGTGTTGCGCCGAGGCGGCCACGGCCGCTGGAGCCGCGGCAGTCGCCGCTGCCGCGCCTTGCGCATCGGCCGCGCCTTCCGCTGGCAGATCCGCTTCGGCGCCCGCTGTCTTCAGATAGTCCTGCATGTCGGTTTTCATGTTCTCCGACAACGGCCCGAAGATCGCCTGCACGCCGTTGCCCACGCGCACCACACCCGCCGCACCGAGCGCTTTGAGCTTGTGTTCGTCGACGCGCGCCGGGTCCTTCACGGAGATGCGCAGCCGCGTGATGCAAGCGTCGAGACTGGTGATATTGGAGCGGCCGCCAAAGGCGAGCACGAGTTCGCGCGAGCGTCCGCCCGTGCCGCTCGCGGCGACCGCCACGGTATCTGCCGTATCGTCCTCGCGGCCAGGTGTCTTGAGGTTGAAGCGCGTGATGACGAAGCGGAACACGCCGTAATAGATCACCGCGTAAATTGGACCGAGAATGAAAACGTACCAGGCGTGCGTGGCCTTTCCCCCGATCAGATTGAACATCAGAAAATCGATGCCGCCTTGCGAGAATGTGAAGCCCATGCGCATGCCAAGGGTGTTCGCCACGAACTGTGCCGACGCCGCGAGGCATGCGTGAATCAGGTACAGCACCGGCGCGACGAACAGGAACGCGAATTCGATCGGCTCGGTGATGCCGGTGAGGAAAGAAGTCAGCGCGGCCGAAACCATCATGCCGCCAACAGCGACCTTCTTCTCCGGCTTCGCGCAATGCCAGATCGCGATCGCGGCGGCCGGCAGGCCGAACATCTTGAACAGGAACGCGCCCGCAAGAATCCCGGCGGTGGGATCGCCCGCGAAATAGCGGGTGATGTCGCCGTGAACCTCCTTGCCGGTGGTCGGGTCGACGAAGCTGCCCATTTCGAAGAAGAATGGCACGTTCCAGATGTGATGCAGACCGAATGGAATCAGCAGACGTTCGACGAAACCGTAGACCGTCGCGGCGGTGCGCGGGTCAGAAACCGCTGCCCAGTGTGAAAAGGCTTTGATTGCGCTGCCTATTGGCGGCCACACGAAGGACAGGATCGCGCCGAGCACGATCGAGCCGATCGCGGTCACGATGGGCACGAAGCGCTTGCCGGCGAAGAAGCCGAGATACGGCGGCAACGTGATCCGGTAGTAGCGGTTGAACATCCAGGCCGCAAGACCACCGGCGAGGATGCCGCCGAACACGCCGGTCTGGATCGACGGTATGCCCATGATCGTGTCGGTTTCGATGCCCTCTATCTTGGCGATCACACCCAGCGTGGCCGTCATCACCAGATACCCGATCGTTGCGGCGATGCCCGACACGCCATCGTTCTCGGTGAAGCCGAGCGCGACGCCGATCGCGAAGATCAGCGGCAGGTTCGCGAAGATCACGTCGCCCGCGTTCTTCATCAGCGCGAGCACGACGGTCGGCACGTAGCCGTGGAAGTCGGTGGCGCCGAGACCGAGCAGCAGGCCGGCCACCGGCAGCACGGCGACGGGCAGCATCAGCGATTTGCCGATCTTCTGCAAGACTCCAAACGCATGCGAGAACATGGCTGATCTCCTGTTGATCGGCTCAGTCGGCAAAGCGCGACAGATGCGCGCGGACTTCCGCGGCGGTGCCCAGACGCAGCACCTCGGCGGCGAGTTTCTTTGCTTCGTCGGTCGTGATGCGGGCCAGCTGGGCCTTGATCGAACCCACTGCCGGAATGCTCACCGATAGCTCGTCGATGCCAAGGCCGACGAGCACCGGCACCGCCATCGCATCCGACGCGATGCCGCCGCAAATGCCGACCCATTTGCCGTGCTGATGCGCACCGTCGACCGTCATGCCGATCAGACGCAACACCGCCGGGTGCAGTGCGTCGGCCTGCTTCGCGAGTTGCGGATGGCCCCGGTCCATCGCGAGCGTGTATTGCGTGAGGTCGTTCGTGCCGATGGAGAAGAAGTCGACTTCGCGTGCGAGCGGCTCGGCGATCAGCGCGGCCGCCGGGACTTCGATCATGACGCCCACTTTCACGCTCGCCGCGCGATCGCCGGCTTCTTCGAGCAGGATCTTGCGCGCCGCACGCACTTCCTCAACCGTCGTGATCATCGGGAACATCACGTGCAGATTGCCGAGCGGCGCCGCGCGCAGAATCGCGCGCAGTTGGGTGCGGAAGATGTCGGGACGCTCGAGGCTCACGCGCACACCGCGCAGGCCGAGAAACGGATTGTCTTCCTTCGGCAGCGGCATATACGACAGCGGTTTGTCGCCGCCGACGTCGAGCGTGCGGACCACGAGCGTGCGCTCGCGGCCGAGCGCTTCCGCGACCGCGCAATATTCGGTGGCCTGTTCGTCTTCGGTTGGCGCGGTGTCGCGCGCGTCGAACAGGAACTCGGAGCGCAACAGTCCCACGCCTTCCGCACCGCCAGCTACCGCGTCGCGCGCTTCCTGCGCATTGCGGATGTTCGCGACGACTTCGACGCGGTGGCCATCCGCCGTCATTGCGAGTTTGGTTGCCGCGAGCTTTTCGTCTTCGCGTTTGGCGGCCTGACGCCTGATGCGTTCGCGCGCCTTCTCCAGTTCCTCGGTGCTCGGATTGCGCCGCAAGCTGCCGCGCGAACCGTCGAGCACGACGGGCGTGCCGTCGGCGAGTTGCAGTGCGCGCGCGTCGATACCGCAAATCGCCGGGATGCCGAGCGAGCGCGCGAGGATCGCGACGTGACTCGTCGCGCCGCCGGTCGTCGTGCAAAAGCCGAGCACCTTGCTGCGATCGAGCGACGTGGTGTCGGACGGCGAGAGTTCCTCGGCGATCAGGATCGACTCTTCCGGCACGTCGATCTGCGCCTGCTTCACGCCGGCGAGCAGCGCGAGCACACGGCGGCCGACGTCGCGGATATCGCCGGCGCGTTCGCGCAGCAGCGGATTGTCGAGCTTTTCCAGCATGCTTGCCTGGTTCTGGAACGCTTCGCGCCATGCGAACCCCGCGCCTTTTCCCGTGCTGATGCTGCTGATGGCGGCATCGTTCAGGTCGGGGTCGTCCAGCAGTTCGAGATGCGCGTCGAGAATCTGCGCTTTCGACGGATCGGTGAGCGTCGCCTTCAGCCCCTCGATCTGCTGACGTGCTTGATGCTGCGCCGCTTCGAGTTGCGCCCGTTCGCGTTGCGGCGATTCGCCTGCTTCGTTCACCTCGATCACTTGCTGGCGGAACTGCACGATTTTGCCGACCGAAAGCCCAGGCGAAGCGGAGACGCCGATGAATTCGTTGGCGTCGGCGGGAGCCGCCTCGCTCGGTGCCGGCACTGGCGCAGCCGGTGCGGTCGGCGCGGCCGCCGCGGGTGCGGGCGCGTCGCCGGGCTTTTCGCCCGATCCCTCGGCAAGCAGTCGCGCGACGGCGCTGGCCGCCTCCGCCGCGTCGGGACCGCGGGCCTCGACGCGCAGCTTGTCGCCGAACTTCGTTGCGAGCCCCATGAGCGCGACGACGGACTTGGCATTTGCGCTGGCGTCGCCGCGCAGCAGTCGGATCTCGGACTTGAATTTCTTCGCCTCGACCGCGACGACTGCCGCGGGCCGCGCATGCAGGCCCGCCGGATTCGGCAGCGTGATCTCGCCGGAGAGGGTCGCGCCGGTGGCGCTGGCCGTATCCTTGTTCTCGATGCTGCCGACCAGTTCGACGTACAGCGCGACGTCGGTGCCGGCGACGACGAGCCCTTTCGCGGGAACGTAGCGCGTGACGAGATCGCCGTTGGCGATGACCATTTGCGTGAGCAGACTGGTTGCTTTTGCGCCGACCACGATCGGGTCGAAGCGGATCAGCGGCGTGCCCGCCGCGACGGTGTCGCCTTCCTGGACCAACGGCATGAAGCCCTCGCCGCGCAGCAACACGGTGTCGAGCCCGATATGCAGCAGCACCTGCAGACCGTTGTCGCCGGTGATCGTTGTCGCGTGGCACGAGCTATGGAGTTGCGTGACCTTGCCGGCAAGCGGCGATAGCAGTTCATCCGAGGTCGGATCGATCGATATGCCATCGCCGACCATCTTCTGCGCGAAGACCGGATCGGGCACGCTGTCGAGAGGAACCAGTACGCCCGACAGTGGCGCCATCAACTCGATGCGCTGGGGACGCTGAGGAGCTTTCATCGCCAAGACTCCTTGTACATTGACGCTCGCCCGCGGTGGTTCGACTCGAGCCGCGTGAGCGCGACATTCATACGTGCGGTCGGCACCATTGCCGGTTACGCCGCTCACCCACTTGTGAGCGGCGCACGTTACAAAAGCTCGGTGACAGGAACTTGGAACCAACAAGGTCGCGCACGTCGCCCGTATGCGCAAACTGCTGCTTACCCCTCGATGCGATTGTTCTCACCGGAAAGCCTCGGCAGCCTGATTTCGTTTGTGCGTGACCTGTCGGCTTTCAGGAGGGTTGCCGCGCTGTTTGCGTATGTCGGCCGCCTCTCGCCAGTGGGCGACCGCACGCACCGTGGTTCCGGAAAAAGGACCCGGAAAGCGCTCTGAAAGAGAGCATATGTTACTGAGCGCAGATTGCAAGACGAGACGATTTCCGAAATGGATCTCCTGAGTTTTCCGAATTTGCGGCAGGACACGGGCGCTGCAATTTATTGATTGGCGTGTGGCGCAGTTTTACTTCGGTGTTTTATACGCTTAGCGAAGCGGCGGCGTCTGCTTCGTCTGCAACCGCATTCACCGTGTCGAACTCGATAAGCAATTCCGCGCCCAATGAGGCGCTGACGGATGCAATCGGCATATTGGGGCGGTTTTCTTTCCCGAAATACGATTTTTCGAGCGCATCGAGCGCGCGTTGATAATCCGGGGACTGGAAATCCGTCAGTGTCTTTACTTCATAAATGATGTTCTGAATGAGGAATCGTTTGCAAGGCAGCGCGTTGCGCCGTTGAATCGAACGCGAACGCGGTCTTTCCTGTTGTCGAACATCAGGGCAAGCTCAACGATGCCGTGCCTCACGGTCCGTTGAGATGCCCATCAAATACCAGTCGTGGAATGTGTTGAATTTCTTGATCAGGTCCATACCGAGCAAAACGGAGTTGTTACGCTGGCGCGGGGTGCCAAGTGAGCTTTGAGGTGCCTTCAGGGCGCAGACATGCCGTTTAGTCATGAACCTGGCGAGCGGGGCTAGTTGGCTCGCGTCGCGCGTGAGCTCCCATGAACTTGCTGAGGCAATGAGCTGGCGGCCGGTGCGCACCACGTCGCTGGACGTGCTGCCGCGATATTCGTGCCGCGTATGAAGCGTGCAACTGCCGTGGGCTCCCGCTTTCAAATCAATCGCCATCCGTCTCCCGGGTACTGATCAGGCCAGTCGGTATAGCTCTCACGGAGCCCTATTGGACACGGCAAAAAATGAAGTCCTCGAGCCGCCGGGAACAATGCGATACCGCGTTAGCAGCCCGATGCAAGCGCTGCGGCGCGACTTACGAGATCTTGTAACATCGTGGAAGACTGTCAACGAAACGCGCCACGCCGCTGATGACGAACGCTTTCCTGCTGGCGCATATGAAAGAGGCTACGCGGTCGTTTCGGCCGTTAGCGGATATCGCCGCCCGCGCATTGTTCAGCCACACCTTCTAGTCTTTTCATCGGACGACTCTTTTTCCAACGTGAGACCACGCCTAAAGTGTCAGGCTTCAATCTGGCATCAGGGTCATCATGCAAATCGATACACCTACGACTTCTGCGTCCCTGCAAGGGAATTCAACGTCCGCAGGTCAATGGCTATCCGTCATCGCCGTTGCGGTAAGCGCGTTCGCGTTCGTCACGGCCGAGTTTTTGCCCGTCGGTCTGTTGCCACAGATCGCACACGACCTCGGCGTGTCGACTGGTGTCGCTGGTCTGATGGTCACCACGCCCGGCGTAATGGCCGCAATACTGGCGCCGACGCTGATCGTCAGCGCGGGCCGCATGGACCGCCGGTACGTTTTCCTGCTCCTCACCGCGGTACTGTTGATCGCGAACGTCGTGTGCGCGATCGCACCGAACCTCGCGATCATGCTGGTAGGACGAGCTCTGCTCGGCGGCGCGCTGGGTGGCTTCTGGACTCTGGCGACGGCGGCGGCTCCTCGACTCGTGCAGGCAAAGGATGCCGCCAAAGCAACCGCGACCATTCTGACCGGCGTGACCTGCGCAACCGTGATCGGCGTGCCGCTCGGTACGTTCATCGCGTCGTTTGCATCGTGGCGGATGGCGTTCGCCGCGACCGCGGGGCTCGTGTCGCTCGCGTTGCTGGCGCAGGCGTTCCTCGTGCCATCGTTGCCGTCGGCATCGGCGTTGCGGATCGCCGATTTCAAAACGCTGCTTCGCCGGCCGCATACGAGGTTGAGCATGGTGATGGTCGCGCTCGTCTTCGGCGCGCATTTCTCGACCTACACGTACATCGCTCCGCTGCTCGAACACGACTTCTCGTTGAGCGCCATCACGCTGTTGCTGTTCGGATTCGGTCTGATCGGTTTCTTCTCGAATGCGTTGGCGTCGATGGTGATTTCGGACCATCTGAAGAAATCCGTCGCCGCGATGGTTCTGCTGCTATTGGGCGCGATGTCGTCGATGTTGCTGCTCGAGCATTCGTCGATCGGCGAGACTGCGGGGATGCTGCTGTGGGGAATCGCGTTCGGAGCGCTGCCGCTTTGCTTTAGCGTATGGATTCAGCGCAGCACGACGGACCTGCCCGAAGCGGGGTCGGCTATGTTCGTGAGCATCATCCAGGTGGCGATTGCGGCGGGCTCGGCAGTGGGAGGCACTATTGTCGACCGGGCGGGAATTCACGCCGACTTCACGTTGGGACTTGGACTCGCGCTACTCGGTCTCGTCACACTGCAACGGCTTGCCGTGCTGGAGGGACCGGCCGCTGCGTCTTCTCTTGAGTGCGCGTGCGATGCGTCGGTTGACTGACGCAACGGAACAGATACGGCGCGAGGCTCGCCAGGCGAGCGACGACTCCGTCACCCAGCCGTCTTCACGATTCTGGGTTGAAACGGCGCGTTGAGTTGCACGTCGCCAGCGGCCTCGTTGCGGGCAGCGCTCGTCGACAGATAGCGCAAACAGCACACGCGCAGAAACGACGCGAAATTCAACGGCTCTTCGCCGCGCAATGCGATCAGTTCGTCGTGAAGCTTCACGACGAACTGGGTCGTCGTCACGTCCTCGCGGCTGGCGATTTCCTGGAGCACGTCCCAGAAGAGATTTTCGAGCCTCACGGTGGTCACGACGCCGTGAATGCGTAGCGCGCGCGTACGCGACTCGTAGTGGATCGGATCAGCGTTGACATAGACGTTGCACATACGGTCAGCCTTTCTCGCAAGTGATGACGTCGCAGGACGCGAAGCGCGCGGCGCGGTCGCTCATGCCGTCGTGATCGAGCGTAACACGGCTGCTCGCCCGCGATGCCGCGCTTCGGTCCTGCGCTCCTTCAATGCGCGATGCGCGTGCCGAGCAGCGCAAGGAATTGCGCGATCCAGTTCACGTGCGAAGTCCATGCGGGCGCGGTGACGAAGTTCTCGTCGGTGATCGCGTCGGGCCAGTCGAGCGCCACGTACTCCGCGCCCGCCAGCTTCACCTCGGGCGCGCAGGCCGGATACGCGGAGATGCGCCGGCCTTCGATCACGCCCGCCGCAGCCAGCAGTTGCGCGCCGTGGCAGACCGCGGCGATCGGTTTCTTCGCTTCGGCGAATTGGCGCACCCAGCCGATCACCTTGTCGTTGAGCCGCAGATACTCGGGGGCGCGGCCGCCGGGCACGAGCAGCGCGTCATATTGCGCGGGGTCGACCGATGCGAAATCGGTGTTCAGCGTGAAGTTATGTCCGCGCTTTTCGGTGTAGGTCTGATCGCCTTCGAAGTCGTGGATCGCGGTGCGAATCGCGTCGCCTGCGCGCTTGTCGGGCGCAACGACGTCCACCTTATGACCGACTGCCCCCAGTGCCTGAAACGGCACCATCAGCTCATAGTCTTCGACGAAATCACCGGCGATGATAAGAATGCGCTTCGACATGCTTCGTGTCCTCTCGAATCGGGTTGGGAAAGGCGAGGCGGACGCGCTATCGCGGTATGCGCAAAGCGGCCGTTGACAAGCAATATAGCGATCGACGCAGTGAGCGGGGTAATAAGCGGCTAAATGCCGACCAGGGATTTCACCGAGCTGAACGCACTTCAGCCCTCAGGCGAAAGAAAAAGAGTCGCGCTCGATTCGAGCGCGACTCTTTCGTCATTCGAAAGGTCTACTCAACCACGCAGATTCGACACACATCGCTGCAGCACCTTGCGCAGCGTATCGACCGGGATTTCCGTGACTCCGTCCAGCATGGACGCTTCGAGCGTGTCGATCGCCGCATCGCATTCCTTCAGTACCCGGCGACCTTCGTCGGTCAGAAACAGATGAATCAGCCGGCCGTGCGTAGGATGTCCAGCGCGTCCGACCCAACCGTTGGCCTCCATGGTCTTGACAACTTCGTTGGCCGACTGCGGCGTGATGAACGAGCGTTCGGCGAGTTTTGCGTTGGTCATCGCGCCGCTGGCGCTGATCACGGAGAGCGCGGTGAATTGAGGCAAGGTCAGCCCGAATTCACCCAGCACATCGATCAAACTGCGTTTGAGCAGGCGGTCCAGTTGGCCGACCACGTAGGAAACGCGGGCTGGTGGGGCACCGGTTTTCGTTGAACCGGCCTGTTTGGCAAGGGGCGTTCGCCGCTTCTCCATTGTCTTGATCATTATCACGTTGCCTTAGGTGTTTCTACCAGGCATATCATATTCTACTTTCAATATCAGGCATCCTGAGACTAGACTCATCGTCAATTCCGGGGGTGCTATGGAAGGGGTTCTGATAAGTGACGCAAAGATCATTGTCGGAAATCTTCTCCTTCCCATGGCCGCTTCGTCGAACGACAAAGCGTAGCTTGCCACCGGTAATTCAATCAAAGGTCAAGGAGACTTCATGTCAAGTGTTGCTAATCGGTCCAGTGCCGTGGGCTCCAGTACTGCACTAACGTTGGCATTGTGCTTTCTCGTGGCGGTGCTGGAGGGTATCGACCTGCAGTCCACCGGCGTTGCGGCGCCTCGGATGGCGCACGAGTTCGGCTTGTCGGTCGGCCAGTTGGGGCTCGCTTTCAGCGCCGGGATGTTGGGGCTTTTGCCGGGCGCGATGATCGGCGGCAGACTCGCCGACAGAATCGGCCGCAAGCGCGTTCTAATGATCTCGATGGCGGTATTCGGCATCTTCTCGATTGCGACCGCGCAGGTCTGGAGCTTCGAAAGTCTGCTGATTGCTCGCCTGCTGACGGGTATCGGGCTCGGCGGCGCGATGCCGAACCTGATCGCGTTGTCTTCCGAGGCGGTCGATCCGCGTCACCGCAACACGGCGGTCAGCGTCATGTATTGCGGCATGCCGGTCGGCGGCGCGCTTGCGGCATTGATCGCCGTGCTGAGCGCGGGTGCTACTGCGTGGCGCCATATCTTCTACGTGGGCGGAGTCGGACCGCTGATCATCATTCCGCTGCTGATCGCGTTGCTGCCTGAGTCGCGCGAATTCGCCGCCGAGTCGCGGGAATCGACCAAAGCGGACAAACCGCTGCTTTCGACGCGCGCAGTCCTGTTCGGCGAGGGGCGCGCCGCGGCGACGATCGGTATCTGGATCAGCTTCTTCTGCACGCTGATCGTTCTTTACTTCCTGCTGAACTGGTTGCCTTCGTTGACCGTCGGGCGCGGCATGAGTCGTTCGCAGGCTGGGATCGCGCAGATCTTTTTCAACGTCGGCAGCGTGATCGGCGTGCTCGGCATCGGTGTGCTGATGGACCGGTTCAGACAAGGCCTGTCAGTCACGGCAGTCTATGCGTGCATCGTCGGTGCATTGATCGCGCTTTCGCAGGTCGCCAGCATCGAGACGTTATCCGTTGCCGTGCTGTTTGCCGGCATGGGCGTCGTCGGCGCGCAGTCGATGCTGTATGCGCTGTCCGCCGCGAGCTATCCGACCAGTGTGCGAGGTACGGGCGTCGGCGCCGCGGTGGCGGTGGGACGCGTCGGTTCGATCGTCGGCCCCGCTGCCGCAGGGCAATTGCTGTCGATGGGAAAGAGCTCGGCCCTCGTTATCGGCGCGAGCGTGCCGGTGACCATCATCGCGGCGATTACGGCATTGCTCGTCATTCGCTCCAACACTGCGAAACGCTAAGTATTCGTTGATGGACCGAGATGGCCCGGCGCTTTCGCGCCGGGCCATTTTTCATGCGTCATTCGCGATTCGTAATGCGTCGGCCCGCAAGCCGAGCAAGCTGACCGCATTCTCTTTCAGAACGAGCGGCTTCACTTCGGGCTTGATGTCGAGCGTGTCGAAGTCCTCCAGCCAGCGGTCGGGGCGGATCAGCGGGAAGTCGGACGCGAACAGCACCTTGTTGCGCAACAGCGTATTCGCATACTTGACCAGCTCGGGCGAAAAGTACTTCGGCGACCAGCCCGACAGATCGATATACACGTTCGGCTTATGCAGCGCGATCGACAGCGCCTGCTCCTGCCACGGCCAGGACGGATGCGCGATCACGATCTTCATGTCGGGAAAATCGGCGGCGACATCGTCGAGGTAGATCGGCTCCGAATACTTGAGACGCAAGCCGCCGCCGCCGCGCATGCCCGAGCCCATGCCCGAATGTCCGCTGTGAAAAACCGCCGGCAGCCCGTACTCGGCGATCACTTCGTATAGCGGGTACGCCATGCGGTCGTTGGCGAAGAAGCCCTGCATCGTAGGGTGAAACTTGAAACCGCGCACGCCGTGCTCGTCGATGAGCCGCCGTGCTTCTCGCGCGCCGAACTTGCCTTTATGCGGATCGATGCTGGCGAACGCGATCATGATGTCGGAGTTGTTCTGCGCGAACTCCGCGACCTCTTCGTTCGAAATGCGACGGCGCCCGATGTTCGATTCGCAGTCGACGGTAAACATCACGAAGCCGATCTTGCGCTCCCGATAGTGCTCGATCGTTTCGGGAATGGTCGGGCGGCGCCCTTGTTTGAGCACGGTGCCGAAGTACTTGTCGGCGGCTTCGTCGAATTCTTTTGCAAACAGGTCTGGCGGTTGGCAGCACGACACCTCGGCATGCACGTGAGTGTCGATGGCCTTCAGTTGATCGATGTTCAATGGCGTCTCCTATGTGTAATCAAGGCTGATGCGTCAGGCTGCGCGAAGATTGCGCACGCACGTCAACAGCAGGTGTTTCAGCATCTGTGAACCGTGTTCATCGATTTCGCCTAGCATCGATTGCTCGATCCTGTCGGCGGCACCGTCGCACTGAGCCAGCAATATTTCGCCGGCCCGCGTCAGCGACAGCAGCCCGACTCGACGGTTGAACGGATCGGCGACACGCGTGACCAATCCGTTCGCTTCCATCGATTTGACGACCGCGCTGGCCGCTTGCGGCGTGATCAACGAGCGCTGCGCGAGCTGCGCGTTCGATGAACGCGCGCGCGCCCGCAGCACCGACAGCGCCGTGTATTGCGGCAACGTCAGACCATGCGACGCAAGCGCTTCGGAAAGCTGCCGCGTGAGGATCTTGTCGAGCTGCCCGGCCAGGTAGGTCAGACGCACCGGAGCGGCAGCATGTCTTCGATCGCGCACGCTGCGCCGCGCCGTGGCGCCTGGCGTGATTTCGGACCCTGACGGCTTTCTCTTGATCGTCGGCATAGGCGGTTAGGGGTTTTTACCAAGACCTCTACATTGTACTTTACTTATCAGGTCGCCTGATATTAAATTGCACTCAGGCCGCGAGGGCGGCATTGATACGGAGATGCAGATGAGTTACGAAGGACGCTGGAAAACGGTCAAGGTCGCGGTGGAAGGCGGAATCGCCTGGGTCACGTTCAATCGTCCGGAAAAGCGCAATGCGATGAGCCCGACGCTGAACAAGGAAATGATCGACGTTCTCGAAACGCTCGAACTCGACGCCGAAGCCCAGGTTCTCGTGCTGACGGGCGAAGGCAGCGCGTGGACGGCCGGCATGGACCTGAAGGAATATTTCCGCGAAGTGGACGCGGGTCCGGACGTGCTGCAGGAGCGGATTCGCCGCGACGCGAGCCGCTGGCAATGGCAATTGCTGCGCATGTACTCGAAGCCGACCATCGCGATGGTCAACGGCTGGTGCTTCGGCGGCGGTTTCTCGCCGCTGGTCGCCTGCGATCTGGCGATCGCCGCGGACGAAGCCGTGTTCGGCCTGTCCGAAATCAACTGGGGCATTCCGCCGGGCAACCTCGTGAGCAAGGCGATGGCCGATACTGTCGGGCATCGTGAAGCGCTGTACTACATCATGACGGGCGACACCTTCACGGGTCCGCAAGCCGCGAAGATGGGTCTCGTCAACAAGAGCGTGCCGCTCGCGCAACTGCGTGACGAAACGATCGCGCTCGCGGCGAAACTGCTGAACAAGAACCCGGTCGTGCTGCGCAACGCCAAGCATGGCTTCAAGCGCTCGCGCGAACTCACGTGGGAGCAGAACGAAGACTACCTGTACGCGAAGCTCGACCAGGCGAATTATCGCGATCCGGAAGGCGGCCGCGAACAGGGCCTGAAGCAGTTCCTCGACGACAAGAGCATCAAGCCGGGCTTGCAGAGCTACAAGCGCTAAGCGGCGCACTTCAGCGCTACGACTGAGGAGACGAACATATGCATCAAACGAACCTGTTGATTGGCGGCGCGAAACGTGCCGCGTCGAACGGCAAGACTTTCGAGCGTATCAATCCCGCGACGGGCGCAGTGGCCACCCGCGCCGCGGCGGCCACCGTCGAGGACGCCGATGCGGCCGTCGCCGCCGCGGCGCGCGCGTTCCCGGCATGGGCGGCGCTCACGCCTACTGAGCGCCGCAAACGCCTGCTCGCCGCCGCCGACCGCATGGACGCGCGCACGCCCGAGTTCATCGCGATCGGCGCGGCCGAAACGGGTGCGATGGCCAACTGGTACGGCTTTAACGTGATGCTCGCGGCCAACATGCTGCGCGAAGCCGCGGCGATGACGACGCAGATCGACGGCGCGGTGATTCCTTCGGACGTGCCTGGCAGCCTCGCGATGGCCGTGCGTCAGCCGTGCGGCGTCGTGCTCGGCATGGCGCCGTGGAACGCGCCCGTGATTCTCGCGACGCGTGCACTCGCGATGCCGCTCGCGTGTGGCAATACGGTCGTGCTGAAGGCGTCGGAAGGCTGTCCCGGCGTGCATGCGCTGATCGGCGAAGTGCTGAACGACGCGGGTCTCGGCGAAGGCGTCGTCAACGTGCTCACGCATGCGCCGGAAGATGCACCCGTGATCGTCGAGCGACTGGTCGCGAATCCCGCCGTGAAGCGCGTGAATTTCACCGGGTCGACGCGAGTCGGGCGCATCGTCGCGGAGCTGTCGGCGCGCCATCTGAAACCCGCGCTGCTCGAACTGGGCGGCAAAGCGCCGGTGCTCGTGCTAGACGACGCGGACCTCGACGCTGCCGTCGAGGGTATCGCGTTCGGCGCGTTCTTCAATCAAGGGCAGATCTGCATGTCGACGGAACGCGTGATCGTCGATCGCAAGGTTGCCGATGCGTTCGTCGAGAAGCTCGTCGCGAAAGCGCGCACGCTGAAGGCAGGCGATCCGACCCAACCGGGCTCGATTCTCGGCACGCTGGAGAGCGAAGCGGCCGCGCGGCGCATTCGCGCGCTCGTCGAAGATGCCCGCGAAAAGGGCGCGAAGCTGCCGCTCGGTTGCGAGGTGAACGGCGCGATCATGCAGCCGGTGATCGTCGAGAACGTCACTCGCGAGATGAAGCTCTATGCCGACGAATCGTTCGGCCCGGTGGTGACGGTGCAGCGCGTGGACGGCGACAAAGAGGCGCTGACGGTCGCCAACGACAGCGAGTATGGATTGTCGGCGGCCGTGTTCAGCCGCGATATCGGACGCGCGATGAACGTCGCGAAACGCATCGAATCGGGCATCTGCCACATCAACGGCCCGACCGTGCACGACGAGGCGCAGATGCCGTTCGGCGGCGTGAAGGCAAGCGGTTATGGGCGCTTCGGCAGCAAGGCGTCGATCCCGGAGTTCACCGAGTTGCGCTGGATCACGGTGCAGACGAGCCCGCGTCACTATCCGATCTAGGCGTCGGATCACGGCCGCAATGCCCTACGGATAGGAAAAGCGATACAACCAACATGGGACCAGAGTAAGCGTTAAAGCGCTAACTCTGGTCGACCGCGATAGATCGCATGGGACCAGAGTAAGCGCTAAAGCGCTAACTCTGGTCGACATAGGAGACAGGTTTTGGAATCGGAGCACAGCCACGCAAGCTCTCTGGCGACCGGATACCGGAGCGTCGCCATCGGAGCGCCTTCCTCGCGGATCGAGAAACGCGGCGACTGCTGGTACCTCGAGTCACTTGAACCTCTGGGCCCGTTTCCGGAGCGTTTTACCGACCGCTTGCTGAGCGGCGCACGCGCGCATCCCGACCGGCTGCTCGTCGCACGACGCGATGCCAATGGCGCGTGGCAAGGCATCACCTATGCGCAAATGCTCGAGCGCGCGCGTGCGATCGGGCAGGCGCTGCTCGACCGCGATCTCAGCGCGGACCGCCCGTTGGTGATCCTGTCGGGCAACAGCGTCGAACATATGCAGCTCGCACTCGGCGCGATGTGGGCGGGTATCGCTTATGCACCGGTGTCGCCGGCCTATTCGCTGATGTCGGGCGATTACGGAAAGCTGCGCCATGTCCTGGAACTGCTCAAACCGGGTCTGGTCTACGCGGACGATATCGGCGCATATACGACGGCGCTCGATGCCGCGCTGGGTAGCGAAGTCGAACGTGTCAGCGCGGCGCCCGCGCCAAACGCGACGCGCTTCGACGCATTGCTCGACACGGTCCCGCGCGACGTCGACGCGGCCAATGCGCGCGTGAATGGCGACACGATTGCGAAGTTCCTGTTCACGTCCGGCTCGACGAACCTGCCGAAAGCCGTGCCGACCACGCATCGCATGCTGGGCGCAAACCAGCAGATGTTGCTCGAAACCTTTCCGCAGTTCGGCATCGAGCCGCCGGTCCTCGTCGACTGGCTGCCGTGGAATCACACGTTCGGCGGCAGCCACAACGTCGGCATCGTTCTGTACAACGGGGGCACCCTCTATATCGACGACGGCAAACCCGTGGCCGGCAAGTTTGACGAGACGCTGCGCAATCTGCGTGAGATCGCGCCGACCATCTACTTCAACGTGCCGAAGGGTTGGGAAGAACTGACCATCGCGCTGGAAAAGGATGCGGTGCTGCGCGAGCGGTTTTTCTCGCGCGTGAAGATGTATTTCTTCGCGGGCGCCGGTCTGTCGCAGGCGGCGTGGGAGCGTCTCGAGCGCGTGACGCTCGAACATTGCGGAGAACGCATCCGCATCATGGCCGGGCTCGGCATGACCGAGACCGCGCCGTCGTGTCTGTTCACGACGGGACCGATATCGTGCGCCGGCTATATCGGCTTGCCGCCGCCGGGGTGCCAGGCCAAGATCGCGCCCGTCGATGGCAAGTTCGAAGCGCGCTTTCGCGGCCCTCACGTGATGAGCGGTTACTGGCGCGCGTCGCCCGCGCTGCAAAGCAGCGTGTTCGACGACGAAGGCTACTACCGTACCGGCGACGCCGTGCGTTTCGTCGACCCGCAACGTCCCGAACTGGGCCTGATGTTCGATGGCCGCATCGCGGAAGACTTCAAGCTGGCCTCGGGAACCTTCGTCAGCGTTGGGCCGATGCGCGCGCGCATCATCAGCGAAGGAGCGCCCTACGTTCAGGATGCCGTCATCACGGGGATGAATCGTGACGAAGTCGGCGTGATGATTTTTCCGCGCCTCGACGCGTGTCGCGCATTGGCGGGTTCGCCCGCGGATGCGAGCGCGGAGGAGGTGCTCAACACGGCCGCCGTGCGCGATTTCTTCAGCGAACTCATTGCGCGGCTGAATCGGAGTGCGACGGGCAGTGCGTCGTTCATTGCCCGCATGCACCTGCTGAGCGTGCCGCCGTCGCTCGACCTCGGCGAGATCACCGACAAAGGCTCGATCAATCAGCGCGCCGTGCTCCAGCACCGCGCGGCGCTCGTCGAAGCCATGCACGAAGCCGACGCAGCCGACGCGACGGTGATCCATGCGCGCAAAGGCAGCTAGTCCGGGGACGGGAAGAAATGACGTTGACTTATCAGGCGCCGCTGCGCGACATGCGCTTCGTAATGGACGAGTGGCTCGATGCCGGGTCGTGGTGGCGTGAAGTGCCCGACTGGCAGGATCTCGACTCGCAGACGGCGCAGCAGGTGCTGGAAGAAGCGGCGCGCTTCGTCGAGGAGCGCATCGCGCCACTGAACGCGAGCGCGGATCTTGAAGGATGTCGTTTCGACGCAGGCAGGGTCACGACGCCCGCGGGCTTTCGCGAGTCCTACGCGGAGTTCGTCGAAGCGGGTTGGCCGACGCTGTCGCTCGACACCGGGCACGGCGGACAGGGCCTGCCGCAGCTTCTCGACGTCGCACTTCAGGAGATGCTCGCGGGCGCCAATCATGCGTGGCTGATGTCGCCTGGGCTCACGCACGGCGCGACGGCATGCTTGCAGACGCATGGCAGCGAACGCGTGAAAGCGGAATTGCTGCCGAAAGTCGCGAGTGGCGAGTGGCTATCGACGATGTGTCTGACCGAGCCCCAGGCCGGCAGCGATGTCGGCCTGATCCGTTCGCGCGCGGCAGAAGCGCCGGGCACCGACGGATATTTCATCGACGGCAGCAAGATCTTCATCAGCGGCGGCGCGCACGATCTGACGGAGAACATCGTTCATCTGGTGCTCGCCCGTTTGCCCGATGCGCCATCCGGTACCAAAGGGTTGTCGCTGTTCGTCGTGCCGGAATGGCTTGACGACGCCGGTGGTGGGCGCTCGCGCAATGGTGTCCATTGCGAAGGCATCGAAAAGAAAATGGGCCTGAAGGGCAGCCCGACTTGCACGATGCGCTTCGAGCGCGCATTCGGCTGGCTCGTCGGTGAGCCGCATCGCGGCCTCGCCTGCCTGTTCGTGATGATGAATGCGGCACGCCTGCAGGTTGCGATGCAAGGCCTCGGGCATGCGCATACCGCATGGCAACGCGCGCATGCTTACGCGCAGGAACGCGCGCAGATGCGCACGGTCAGCGTGCCGCCCGGCGCGAGCGTCGCGGCGGGGCAGGCTGCGCCGATTGCGTTTCATCCGGCCATGCGGCGGATTCTGCTGGAGCTGCGAGCGATCGTCGAAGGCGAGCGCGCGATCGGCTACTGGACCGCGCATTGGCTCGACATCGCCGCGCATCATGCCGATGCGACCGAGCGGGAACGCGCGGCACAGCTCGCATCGCTGCTCACGCCGGTTGCGAAGGCGTTCTTTACGGCCAATGGTTTCGACGCCGCATCGAAGGCGTTGCAGGTGTTCGGCGGCTACGGATACATCCACGAGTACGGCATCGAACAGACGTTGCGCGATAGCCGCGTGTCGATGTTGTACGAAGGCACCAACGAGATTCAGGCGATCGATCTGCTGGTTCGGAAGGTGCTGCCGGACGGGGCGGGGGCCCTCGATGTGCTGCTTCGTCACGTGCGCGCCGAAGCGCGGTTGTGCCAGGAGTCCGATCCGCTGGTTCGTTCCGCGGGCGCGAAGCTCGAAGAGCTCGCGGAGATAGTCGGGAACACGACGCAGGCGATCAAGGCACGCCATGCGCAAGACCCGGAGACGGCCTACCGTGTCGCGGACGACTATCTCGCGATGCTTGGCTGGATGCTGCTGGCGTTCGCGTGGGCGCGCACGCTGCGAATTGCGACGCCGCAATGCGAGGCCGAAGCGTTCTACGTGGAGAAGCGCGACACGGGCCGCTTCTTCTTCGACTACCCGCTCGCGTCCTTCGATTATCGCCGCAGCCTCGTTGAAGCCGGTTGCGAGGCAACGCTGCCCCACGTTTGAGAGTCAGCGGCAGCTCGAGAACTCTGACGATTCGATTCGCCGGCCGACCTCGCAAAGTTCGCCTAAGCTGATGACGTCATTCAATCATGTACCTGGCGCCGTCACACATGTCGTGCCGCGGCTGCCACGAAAAGGAGAGTGCGATGACTGAGGCTGTCGGAAACACGGCGAACGCGCGTGTCGCGTGGATTGCCGGAGTGGGCGCGAGCGCCGGGCTAGGGGCCGCGCTCGCGCGCCGTTTTGCTCGCGAGGGTCTGCGCGTCGCGGTGACGGGCCGCTCGCGCGATCGGCTCGATACGATCGTCGACGAAATCCGGCGTGCCGGAGGGCAAGCCGATGCGTTGCCCGGCGACGTGACGAGCGAAAGCGAACTCGCCGCCATTGCGCGTCAGCTCGCCGGCCACGGCACGCTGGAAGTCGCGATTTTCAACGCTGCCGGCGCAACGCGTGGACCGACGCTCGAACTGAGCGCCGAGCAGTTCGAGGCGGCATGGCGTGTAATCACCCTTGGTGGTTTTCTGTTCGCGCGGGCGTCGTTGCCGGCGTTACTCGCAGCGGGACAAGGCTCGCTGCTGTTCACGGGCGCCACCGCGTCGCTGCGCGGGCGGCCGCCGTTCGCCGCATTCGCCTCGGCCAAAGCCGGCTTGCGCTCGCTCACGCAGAGCCTCGCGCGCGAGTTCGGGCCGCGCAATATTCACGTGGCGCACGTGGTGGTGGATGGCGGCATCGACGGCGAACGTCTGCGCACGTCCGCGCCGCAATACGTGGCCGAACGCGGCCCGGACGGCCTGCTGAACCCCGACGACATCGCCGAAGCATACTGGCACCTGCATCGGCAGGGACGCAGCGCGTGGTCGCAGGAAATCGACCTGCGCCCGTTCAACGAGTCGTTCTAGCGAGGTGAGGCGAGCAACATCCGCCTGATCAATACCGCTCGGCCACGTATTTAAACGGATAGTCTGGTTCCTTATAGCCGTCCGGCTTTTGCCGTTTCGGCAGCGTGACCTTCTTGCGGGCAGGCTGCTTATACGGAATCCTCTGCAGCATGTCGCTGATGATGTTCAGCCGCGCGCGCCGCTTGTCGTTCGAGTTCGCCAGGTACCACGAGGCGAAGTCGGTGTCCGACGCCGCGAGCATCTCATCGCGGGCGCGCGAGTAGTCATACCAGCGGCTATAGGATTTCAGGTCCATGTCGGTCAGTTTCCAGAGCTTGCGGCCGTCGTTGATGCGTGCTTCGAGCCGGCGGGTCTGTTCCTCGGGGCTGACCTCCAGCCAGTATTTGAGCAGGATGATCCCGGAATGAACGATCGCCCGCTCGACGAGCGGCACCGCCTTGAAGAAGCCCTGCACGTCATCCTCGGAGCAAAAGCCCATCACGCGCTCCACGCCCGCGCGGTTGTACCAGCTACGGTCGAAGATGACGACCTCGCCCGCGGCCGGCAAGTGCGGCACGTAGCGCTGCATATACATCTGGCTTTTTTCGCGTTCACTCGGCGCCGGAAGCGCGACCACGCGGAACACGCGCGGACTGACGCGCTCGGTCATCGCTTTGATCGTGCCGCCTTTACCCGCGCCGTCACGACCCTCGAAGACGATGCAGATCTTCGCTCCCGTTTGCACGACCCATTCCTGTAGCTTGACGAGCTCGACATGCAGGTCGAACAACGCCTTGCGATACTCCTTGTACGACAGCGACCTGTCTTGCACAGGCTGCCCGTTTTCCGATTTCGTTTTGGCCATTCTTTTCTCCCCAGCGCGGACTGTTCCAGGGTACTGCGCAATGATCCATTCCCAAGGTAGAGCGCGGCGCGCAGCAGGGCCATACGACCTTGGTCCAATATCGTCGGTACAGAGTGCGCTGTATGCTCTGGGCGTTTGTTCGCGCGTGCCCGATCCGACTGTCCTCGCGGTACCTCGTCGATATGCCGGCAAAGCGCGCGGGATAGTTCGACGCCATCGCCACGGGAGGCCTCATGGATGCCGCCGGTCACACGGAACGGGAAAACGTCGGCGATAGAGAGCCGGTCCTCGATGTCGTCGATCGAGTGTGCGAGTTATGTTTCGGCCTCTTCATGGCGCTGACGTTCGTCGGCACCGTCTCGGCCGTCGGCGCGAGTGCGGACGCGGGGCACAAGATGTTCTACACCGCGCTCGGCTGCAATCTTGCGTGGGGTCTCGCGGACGCTGTGATGTACCTCGTGCGTACGTTGGTGTCTCGCGGCAGACGTATGACGGTTGCGCATTCCGTGCGAAGCGAGCCGGATGCGGCCGCGGGAGTTCGGGCGCTTCGCGACGCGATGTCGTCATGGCTCAAGCCGTTGATCGGTGACACGGAGCTCGAGTCGATCCGCAGGCGTGTTGCCGCGCGTCCGGATTTGCCGCAGCGCGCAGTATTCGTGCGCGACGATTTCATCGGCGCCGCGGCTATCTTCGTGCTAGTGGTTGCCGCGACGTTCCCGGTCGCGTTGCCCTTCGTGCTGTTCACGCACGTGCCGACGGCGCTGATCGTCTCCCGCGTATTGACCATCGTGATGTTATTCGGCAGCGGCGTGGCGCTCGGCCATTACGCCGGATTTCGCGGCTGGCACGCCGGCCTTGCGATGGCGGCGGTCGGCGTGCTGCTGACGATGGCGATCATCGCGCTCGGCGGATGATCGGTGAGCTCTGGCTTCGCGTTTCGCTCAGCATCCACATTGCGCTACCTGTAAGACCAAGGTCCGATTCCGCAGCGGTTTCAGCGTGACATCATGTATCTGCAAGCGTTGTAGTCGTCGCTCCGGTTACTTGAGAGCGACGCTTCCAATGCTCGCTACGTGCGGCCGGAAGATCGACGCGCGGCGGTGGCATTGATGGTTCCTTGGGCGGCTATGCCGCATCACGGCAGAGAAAAAAGATCGAGGCTTCCAGACATCACGACTGGCGACTCGGATCGTAACCAGAACGGAGTCGAAAGTGAACAGACGGAACTTTGTGCACACGCTCGCGCTGACATCCATGGCCGCGAGTCTGGCTTTGGCGGGTTGCACGACGACCGGAGGCAGTGGCGAAAGTGCCACTACCGACGCCGCCAAACGGCAGGAGATCGACGCGGCCGTGAACGGTGCGCTGTCGAAATTGTTCGATACGGTGCAAGGCTCGCACGAGCTCGTATCGAAGGCGCAGGGCGTGCTGGTGTTTCCTTCGGTGAAGAAGGCGGCGTTCATCGTCGGTGGCGAGTACGGTGAAGGCGCATTGCGCGTCGGCGGAGCGACGGTCGGCTATTTCAGTACCGCCGCGGCTTCGTTCGGATTGCA
This sequence comes from Paraburkholderia sp. BR14320, assembly GCF_040948665.1. Lineage (NCBI taxonomy): Bacteria > Pseudomonadati > Pseudomonadota > Betaproteobacteria > Burkholderiales > Burkholderiaceae > Paraburkholderia > Paraburkholderia sp. BR14320. The sequence continues at coordinate 46,449 of NZ_JBFPKG010000003.1, read as the reverse complement.
GGCTGGCGCGCAGTCGACCGCCGTGTTCTTCCTGTTCATGACGCAGGCTTCGCTCGACAAATTCCGCAACTCGAAGGGCTGGTCTGCGGGCGCCGATGCGTCGGTTTCACTGCTGAAAGTCGGGGCGAACGGCGCAATCGATACCTCGTCGGCGACCGCCGAGGTCGTGGCGATGGTCTTGACCAATACGGGTTTGATGGCCGACGTGTCGGTGGCTGGCACCAAGGTTACGCGGCTGAATTTGTAACCGGACGCGGCAAGCAGCGGCATTCGATCGATCGTCATGACGCTGTCACCCGGCGGCGCGTCGCATGCCTTGGCATGGCGACGCGCCGAGCATGGCTTTTGGCGGAGCCACCTCGCTGGTCTCGCTATCATCCCTCCCGTTGTTCTCACCAAACGCTGCGGGCCAGAAGCGCTCTCGCCTCGCGGCGACGCTGCGTCTGATCGGCACTGACGATCCTGTTTATTCAATACCGGTAGAAGAGACGAAATCGAAATCCGGCTTCTCGCCGCGCTGCGTTTAGTCATCTGCCTGGCATAGATTTATTTCGCGGTTGGTAAAAGAGAATGATTCGCAGCAGGAATAGCGGCGATAAAAGGTTGACCTGCGTCAAAAACATATCTCCGGGAAATTAATTAAATTGAAGATGGGCAAACTCGCTGGCTCGGTGATTCGTAATGCATGAGAACTTTACCGTCGAAGTTTCCATTTGAAAGCGCTATCGCGCAGAGCGAGCATTGCGGCGCCAAACCAGGCGATGTTCCTGGATTGCTAACTTTTGCGCGCGTGCGAACAGGCGACACTGCGACTGCCTCGCCGAGCAATAATTAACTGCCTAACAAATTCCGTCGCTATTTGCCGGTTGCTGGCGGACAACGCAGAAAAGGATTGAGTAGTTTCCCGAGTAAGCGGCATAAATTACGGTCACCTATCGGTAACTGATTCTGGATGGCCTATACTGACATCCAGCCACCAGACGTGCGAAGTAACGATTGTGAAGTCAATTATGTGGTTCGAAGCCCAACGATAAAGACGTCGCAGTTGTACGGAATCCGTTCGCACTGGACCCGGAGGTGCCAATGATTAATCTGATCGTGCATGGCAGACACCTGGCGATCGGGGTAGCGGGAATCCTCACGGCGCTGTACGCGCAACCGCGCCACATGGGCCAAAGCAGCCCGTCGCAGATCGACAATGCGCGCAACGACGGTCCCCCACTATTCGGGCAAGACCGTTCCAGACAGTCTTCACCCAGGCATCACCGGTTTCAGCGCGCTCGCGGTATCACCGGCGTGTCGAGCCGGCAGAGTACCCACGATACCCACGCGCCGCCGTACGGGTTGCCGGCATGGCGGCGCTATGTCGCCGCTTGCTCTTGGTGGTTGCGAGGCGCAGGCGATAGCGGCACGCGGCGCATGCTCAACGCGAGAGTGCCGCTGTCCGAGACGCTCGAAATGTTGCCGATCCCGATCGTCACGATCGATCAGCGGGACCAGATCATCTTCGCGAATGCGCGGGCGGCGCAACTGTTCGGCTACACGACGGAAGAGCTGATCGGCGCGCCGAGCGCCAGGCTGTTTCCGATCGACGGGTTTAACGACGATCGGTCGGGTCCGGGCAATCGTGGCGCGAAGATGCAACTCGGCGCCACGACCACGCAGAGTCTGATCGCACGGCGGCGTGATGGCGGCGGCTTTCATGCGGAAGCGGAAACCACCCGATGCCGCGTGCACGATCAGGAATTGCGGATCACCGCGATATCGGATTGCAGTGCGTGCGGCGAAGTCGATGGAAATACGAGAGATCTCGCGCACCTCGCGCGCGTTTCTTCATTGGGCGAACTCGCCGGATCGCTCGCGCACGAGTTGAAGCAGCCGCTTACCGCGATCCTCTTCAACGCGCAGGCCGCACGCAAATTCCTGGATTCGGAGACCACCAACGTCGTGGAGCTGCGCGAAGCGCTCGAAGACATCGTGGCCGACAATTGCCGCGCGAACGACGTGCTGCAGAAGATCCGCGCGTTGGTGCGCAAAGGCGATGTCGAGTTGCAGTTGCTGGACGCCGGCAATGTCGTGCGCGACACCGCGATTCTCGTGCATAGCGATGCGTTGACACGCGGCGTGCAGACGAGCTTCGACATCCCGGAGAATCTGGCGCTGATTTGCGGCGACAAGGTTCAGCTTCAGCAGGTGATCCTGAACCTGCTGCTGAATGCGTTCGACGCGGTCAAGGCTTGCCCTGCCGCGGACCGCCTCGTCGAAACGACGGTGCGCGAGGAAGCGGGCGGGATGATACGGATAACGGTAAAAGATCGGGGCCAGGGCCTCGACGTCGACAGCATGGAAAGGATTTTCCGGCCATTTTTCACCACCAAACCGCAGGGGCTCGGGCTCGGTCTGTCGATCAGCCGCACGATCGTCACGGCGCACCGCGGCCGGCTGTGGGCGGAAAACAACGAGGGCAAAGGGGCATCGTTTCACGTCACGCTTCCCGTCGCGACCGATATCCGACAGAGACTCGTGCCCTGATCATCATGAACCAGACCAACACTCGCGTCTTCATCGTCGACGACGACGGCAGCGTGCGCAGCGCGCTCGCCCGCTTGCTGCGCGCCTCCGGCTACCAGGTCGAATGCTTCGACAGTCCCGAGGCCTTTCTCGAACGGGCCGATTTGACGAGCATGCCGGCCTGCCTCGTTCTCGATCTGCAGATGCCGGGCATGACGGGACTCGAAGTGCAGCGCAAGCTCGATCAGCTGCTGCCGATCGTCTTTCTGACCGGCCACGGCGACATCGGCTCGAGCGTCGACGCGATGAAAGGCGGAGCCGTCGACTTTCTGCCCAAACCGGTGCGCGACTCACTGTTGCTCGCCGCGGTGGATCGCGCGCTCGCGCGCGCATGTGTGGAAAGCAGGCGGCGTCACGAACGCGAGGAAATAGAAGAGCGAATGCGGCATCTGACCCGGCGCGAGCGCGAAGTGATGGAGCTCGTCGTGACCGGCCGTCTGAACAAGCAGGTTGCGAGCGATCTGGGCGCGGCCGAAAAAACGATCAAGATTCATCGGGCCCGCGTGATGGAGAAGATGAAGGCCCGATCGATCGTCGAACTCGTTCATCTGGTGCGAAAGGGCGGCCTTTGTACGGCCGACGAAGAATAATCGCCCAGCTCCCGCGTTGCGCCGCCACTTTCGGCGGCGCTGGCCGACACCGCTAGTGGACCAAAGTCTTATATCTCATCGGGGTTTCAACCAGTACGCTAAGGCATCAGAGGTCCCCTTTCCGGAGCGGCCGCGCGTTCGCGCTGTCATATGGTCAACCCTAACCAATTCGTTGCGGTGGTCGACGATGACGAGTCGGTGTGCCGAGCTATCAAGCGTTTGCTGCATTCCGAAGGTATCAGGGCGGAGACGTTTTGCAGCGGTGACGAGTTCTTGAATGCGCTTGCGGCAATTCCGTCGTATCGGCCTGCCTGCGTGATTCTGGACGTCCAGATGCCGGGAACCAACGGTCTGGAAGTCCAGCGTCAGCTCGCGCAAATGGGCGTGCCGGTGATCATGATTACCGCCTATGAAGATCTCTCCGTCCGCCAGGCCGCGCTCGCGGCCGGCGCGGCCGCATATCTGCGCAAGCCTTTCACCAGCGCGATTCTGTTCAAGGCCGTCGAGGTGGCCATCGGCGGTCCGCCGCCGACACCCTGAACGCGCGCCTTCGCACCGGAAGATATGAGACCAAGGTCCGATTGCCGCCGTTTCTTCGGACCACCAAACTGAACTCAGTCCAAGCGTCGAACCGAACGCCGGCTGCGCCGCGCGTAACGCGGCAGCGTTCAACGATAAAAGCGGGAGCGCAAGTGATGAAATCAATTTCGGTTTGTCTCGCGATTCTTCTCGGTACCGCTGCGATGCAGGTGGGCGCGGCGGACTTCGACGGCAGCAAGCGGCTGATGTGCGCGACGATCGACGCGCACGCCTGCGATCCGGGGATCGCCTGCACGCGCGCGCTACCCGCGGATCTCGGTCTGCCGAAATTCCTGACGCTCGACTTCGACAAACGCGCGGTCGTCGGCCCCGCGCACACGACGCCGATGGTCTCGGTCACCAAAGAGGCGGATCAGATCGTGATGCTTGGCAATGAGATGGGCTTCGGCTGGACGCTGGCCGTCGATTCGACGGACGGCGAGATGACGCTGATGATCGCGAACAGAAACGATGCCTTCGTGCTGTTCGGCAACTGCACGCCTTTGTAATCAGGCGGAGTGCGCGATGAAAACCGTACCCGTGTGTTTGGCCTCGCCGCGGCCGGATTCTCGCGGCCCTCTCCCGTTGCTCGCCGTCGTCGCGGCACTGATGCTGCTCACGCTGCTCGCGTCGTGCAAGAAGGAAGCGCCACCGCCGGTCGCAGCCTTGCCGGAAGTGACGGTGATGACGGTCGTCCAGCAGGACACGCCGGTCGACTTCGAATTCACCGCGCAGACCCAGAGTTCGCGCGAAGTCGAGATCCGCTCGCGGGTGGACGGCTTCCTCGACAAGCGCATGTACACCGAAGGCACGTTGGTCAAGACGGGACAGACGCTGTTCCAGATGGACCGCAAGCCGTTCGAGGCCGCGCTGCAGACCGCGAAAGGGCAGCTCGCCCAGCAGCAGGCGCGTCTCGAAGTCGCCAAGGCCAATCTCGCGCGCGTGCAGCCATTGGCGGCGCAGAACGCGTTGAGCAAGAAGGATCTCGACGACGCTGTCGGCAACGAGAAGCAAAGCGCCGCGGCGGTGTTCGCCGCGCAGGGCGAAGTCGATACCGCGCAGCTGAACCTCGGCTACACGACGATCAAGTCTCCGCTGAACGGGCTGTCGAGCTTCGCGCGTCAGCAGGATGGCAGCTACGTGACGGCAACCGGCAACAGCAGCTTGCTGACCTACGTGTACCAGCTCGACCCGATGTGGGTGAACTTCAGCATCTCCGAGAACGAGATGCTGAAGTACCGCGACGAAATCGCGGCCGGACGGCTGCGCTTTCCGCCGAACAACGATTTCTCCGTGCATCTGATTCTTGCCGATGGCACGCTCTATGCCGAGCAAGGCCAGATCGACTTCGCGAACCCGGCGTTCAACACCGAAACGGGAACCTTCCTCGTGCGCGCGACCTTCGCCAACCCGAAAAACAACTTGCGTCCGGGGCAGTTCGTGAAGGCCCGCGTCGGCGGTGCGATCCGGCCCAACGCGACGCTGGTGCCGCAGCGCGCGGTGTTGCAGGGCGCGAAGAGTCACTTCGTGTGGGTCGTGGGTAACGATGCGAAGGCGCATCAGCGGGTCGTCGAAGTCGGCGAGTGGCAGGGCGACAACTGGTTCGTGTCCGATGGACTGAAGGCGGGCGAGCGCATCGTCGTGGATGGCGCGCTGCGCGTCACCGCGGATTCGCAGCTGAAGATCGTCAAGGAGCTGCCAGCGGCCAAGGACTCGGCGGCGGTGGCGACGGCTGCATCGCAGAGCGGCGCGGCAGCGGCGCCCGCCGCCGAGTGACGGGGCGCCCACATGAATATCTCGCGCTACTGCATCGACCGGCCGATTTTCGCGTCGGTCATCTCGATCGTCATCACGCTCGGCGGCGCGATTGCGATGTTCGCGCTGCCGGTCGCGCAATACCCGGATGTCACGCCGCCGCAGATCACCGTGTCCGCGACTTACCCGGGCGCGAGCGCCGAGGTCGTCGCGAACAACGTCGCCGCGCCGATCGAGCAGCAGGTCAACGGCGCGGACAACATGATCTACATGAACTCGTCCAGTTCGTCGACCGGCAGTTTTACGCTCAACGTGTTCTTCAACATCGGCACGAATCCCGAACTGGCCCAGGTCGACGTGCAGAACCGCGTGAATCTCGCGCTGCCTCAACTGCCGAGCTCGGTGCAGTCGCAGGGCGTTCAGGTCCAGAAGAAGTCGTCGGCGTTCATGATGGTGATCGCGGTCTATTCGCCCACCGACCGCTACGACGCGACCTATATCGCGAACTTCACGAACATCTACGTACTCGACGCGATCAAGCGGATTCCCGGCGCGAACCAGTCGTCCATATTCGGTAATCCAGACTACGCGATGCGAATATGGTTGAAGCCAGACCGAATGGCGCAGCTGGGCGTGACGGCCGCCGACGTGCAGAAGGTCGTCTCGAACCAGAACCAGCAGTTCGCGGTCGGCAGCATCGGACAGTCGCCAACGGGCTCCGCGGTGCAGCAGTCGTTCGCGGTCACGACCACGGGGCGCCTCGCGGAGCCGTCGCAGTTCGACAACATCATCGTGCGCGCGGCGAGCGGCGGCGCGGCGATCGTGCGCCTGAAGGACATCGGCCGCGCCGAGCTGGGCCAGAAGGACTACTCGATTCGCAGCCGCTTCCAGGGCAAGCCGGCCACGGTGCTGGCCGTGTATCAGCAGCCGGGCGCCAATGCGCTCGAAGTGTCGAAGCAGGTGCGCAAGACGCTCGCGGAGCTGAAAAAGTCGTTTCCGGAAGGCATGACCTACGAGATCGCGATGGACACGACCGAGTTCACGCGGGCGTCGATCTCGGACGTGATCCACACGTTCTTCGAAGCGCTGGTGCTCGTCGTGATCGTTGTGTTCGTGTTCCTGCAAAGCCTGCGTGCCACGCTGATTCCGATCGTCGCGGTGCCTGTGTCGATCGTCGGCACCTGCATGTTCATGCTGCTGGTCGGCTTTTCGATCAACATGCTGACCCTGTTCGGCATGGTGCTCGCGATCGGTATCGTCGTCGACGATGCGATCGTGGTGATCGAGAACGTCGAGCGCAACATGACGGTGCACAAGCTGTCGCCGAAAGAAGCCTCGAAAATGGCCATGGACGAAGTCGCCGGGCCGGTGGTGGCGATCGTGCTGGTGCTGTGCGCGGTGTTCGTGCCCGTTGCGTTTCTCGGTGGCATCACCGGGCAGTTGTACAAGCAGTTCGCGATCACGATCGCGATTTCGGTGGTGCTGTCCGGCATCGTCGCGCTGACCTTGTCGCCGGCGCTCGCCGCATTGCTGCTGAAGAGCGCGCACCACGAGAAGAAGGGCTTTTTCCGCTGGTTCGACAATCAGTTCGCCCGCATGACGGCGGGCTATACGCGCGCGGTCAAAGTTGTCATCAAGCGCTGCATCATGGGGCTCGTGTTCTTCGTGGCGTTGATCGCGCTCTCGGTGCTGATGGTGCGCTCGATTCCGTCCGCGTTCCTGCCGCCCGAGGACCAGGGCTATCTGCTCGGCGCGGTCATCATGCCGGATGCCGCGAGCCTCGACCGCACCGGCCAGGTATCGCAACGCATCACCGACTACTTCAAGGAGCGGGAGGGGGTCGGCAGCATCACCACGATCGATGGGTTCAGCCTGCTCGACAGTCAGAACAAGAACAATGCCGGCACATTCTTCGTCGGTCTGAAGAGCTTCGACGAACGCTACACGCGGGACAACATCAGGACGCAGAATGCGCGCGCGCTTCTGCTCGACGCGTATAAGTACTTCTCGAACGTGCAGGAGGGGATCGTGCTGCCGGTCAATCCGCCGTCGATTCCTGGGCTCGGCACGACGGGCGGCACGGAGGTGTGGATCCAGAGCAAGGGTGACGGGAACATCTCACAGCTCGCGGGCGTGGTTGACCAGTTTTTGCAGAGAGCGCGGGCGCGCAAGGAACTGACTCGCGTGACCTCGACGTTCAATGCGTCGTCGCAACAACTGATGGTCAACGTCGATCGCGACAAGTCGGAGACGCTCGGCGTGCCGGTGGAAGACGTCTATAGCGCGATGCAGACGATGTTCGGCTCGCTGTACGTGTCGCAGTTCAACCGCTCGGCCCGGCTGTGGCAGGTGATCCTGCAGGCGGAGCCGTCGTATCGCCTGAAGCCGACCGATCTCGATCAGATCTTCGTGCGCAGCACCAACGGTACGATGGTGCCGATCAAGGCGTTGGCGACCTACCGCTATGTGACGGGCCCCGACCTCGTCACCCGCTTCAATAACTTCCCGGCCGTCAAGGTCACCGCGAATGCCGCGCCGGGCTATAGCTCCGGGCAGGTGATCTCCACGCTCGAAGAGCTCGCCGCGCAGATGCCCGACGGTTACGACGTCGCGTGGAGCGGCGAAGCGTTCGAAGAGCGGCAGTCGGGCGGCACCTCCGGGCTCGTGTTCGTGTTCGGTCTCGTGATGGTGTTCCTGATCCTCGCCGCGCAGTACGAGAAATGGACGCTGCCGTTCGGCGTGCTGATGGCGGTGCCGTTCGCGCTGTTTGGCGCGCTGCTCGCGATCATGCTGCGCGGGCTGTCCAACGACGTCTACTTCCAGATCGGCCTGACGATGCTGGTCGCGCTCGCCGCGAAAAACGCGATCCTGATCTTCGAATTCGCGGTGCTCAACCGCGAGGGCGGCGCATCGGTCCTCGACGCGACGATGACCGCGGCGGAAGAACGGCTGCGCCCGATCGTGATGACTTCGCTCGCGTTCATTCTCGGCTGCGTGCCGCTCGCGATCGCGACCGGCGCATCGGCCAACAGCCGCCATTCGATCGGCACGGGTGTGATCGGCGGGATGCTGGGCGCGACGGCGATCGCGGTGTTCTTCATTCCGATGTTCTATTACCTGCTCGAATCGATGTCGTCGCGCTCGAAGGGAGGCAAAAAGTCGAAGCCGGACGCGCAGCACAGTGGCGGCGCGGGACGGGAGCCCTCGGCGGTGGCCGGGCCCGGTGCGTCGAGCGAGGCGCCGTCCGCGCCGCGGGAAGGTGAATGACATGCGCGGCACGGCACCGACGCGTCTGCTCGCATCCGTCATGCTGCTCGCGCTGAGCGGATGCCTGCTAGGCCCCAATTACCAACGCCCGGCGGTCGACGTGCCGGCCACCTATCGGTTCGCCCAGGGCGAGGCCGCGGGCATCGCCAACGCCGTATGGTGGGAGCAGTTTCAGGACCCGGTGCTCAATCAGCTGATCGCCACCGCGCTGCAGGACAACCGCGACGTGAAGGTCGCGGCCGCTCGGGTCGACGAGTTTCGCGGGATGTTCGTGACCACGCGTTCCGGGCTGTTCCCGCAAGTCTCGGCAGGCGCCGACGCGTCGCGCCAACGCGTCTCGCAGGTCGAAGCCGTAACGGTGCCGAAGGGCGTGAGCCCCGTCTACAACCAGTTCGACGCGACCTTGGCGGTGTCCTGGGAACTCGATCTGTTCGGCAAGGTGCGCCGCGAAACCGAGGCGGCGCGCGCGAATCTGCTCGCCAGCGAAGAGGGCCGCCGCGCGACGATTCTGACGCTGGTCAGCTCGGTCGCGTCGGCCTATATCAATCTGCGCAGTCTGGACCGGCAGCTCGAGATCGCGAAGGAGACCGTGCAAAGCCGCGCGGAATCGGTGCGCGTGTTCGAGGCGCGTTTCCGCTACGGCGAGGTCTCGCAGATGGAACTCGCGCAAAGCCAGTCGGAGTATCAAGCCGCGCAGGTCACGGTGCCGCAGCTCGAAGCGCAGATCGGCCAGCAGGAAGACGCGTTGTCGGTGCTGATCGGCAGGAATCCCGGCGCGATTCTGCGCGGCCGTGAGCTGTCGCAGATGGGCACGCCGCCGATTCCCGAGGGGCTGCCGTCCGAACTGCTCGAACGCCGTCCGGATCTGCTGGAGGCCGAGCAGACGCTGGTCGCGCAAAACGCGCTGATCGGCGCGGCGCGCGCGCTGTACTTCCCGTCGATTTCGCTGACCGGGCTGTTCGGTTCGGTCAGCGCGCAGTTCTCGAATCTGTTCACCGGACCGGCGCGCGTGTGGTCGTTTGCGGGCAGCGTCACGCAGCCGATCTTCACGGCGGGCAATATCACCGGCCAGGTGCATCAGGCCGAAGCGCGCCAGCAGGAAGCGCTGTACTCGTATGAAAAGGCGATTCAGGTGGCGTTCCAGGAGGTCGAGGACTCGCTGATCTCCGTGCAGAAGACACATCAGGCACTCGATGCGCAAAACCTCCAGGTCGAAGCGCTGGTCACGTATGCGCGCCTCGCGCGGCAGCGTTACGAAGGCGGCTATACGAGCTATATCGAAGTGCTCGATGCGGAGCGCAGCCTGTTCAACGCGCAACTGAGCTATGCGCAGACTCAAGGCGCGGTGCTGACCTCGTACGTCACGCTCTACAAGGCGACGGGCGGCGGCTGGGTGGCCGAGGCGGAAAAACTGACTGCACCGCCGGCGGCGCCGCAAGCGTCGCCGGCGATGGCGCCGGTCTCGCAGAACTCGACCGTGCCGGGTGGAACGTCGGGTGCAGTGGAGGCGAGATGACGGGCAACGAGCTGATCGCGTGCGAAGAGTGCGACCTGCTTCAGCTCGGCGCGCCGCCCGCCGCCGGCAATGCGTTGCGCTGCCAGCGTTGCCGCGCGGAGCTCAGGCGCGGACGCTCGAACGGGCCCGAGTATGCGCTCGCATTCTCGTGCGCGTCGGCGGTGCTGCTGGTGATCTCGAACGCGTTTCCGATCGTCGGTCTGTCGCTGAACGGCAATATCGTACAGACGACGCTCGCGGGGTCGGTGCGCATGCTGTACACCCATGGCGCGTGGCCGCTCGCGTTGCTGGTCGGCCTCACGACGATCGTCACGCCGGTGCTGCAAACCGCGGCGATGCTGTGGCTGCTGGTGCCGCTGCACTTCGGGCGCGCGCCGTGGCGCCCGGTCGAGTTCTTTCGCCTGTTTCAGCTCGCGCGGCCGTGGGGCATGACCGAGGTGCTGATCCTCGGTCTGCTGGTCGCGCTGGTCAAGCTCGCGCATATCGCCAAGGTGGTGCCGGGCACCGCGCTGTGGTCTTTCATCGCGCTGATGCTGCTGCTCGCGGCCGCGGCCGCGACGTTCGATCCTCGCGAGGTGTGGGCGCGCATCACGGCGGCGCGCGGCGCGCAAGCATGGCAATTGCCGCCGATCCGCGTGCGCCGCAACGCCATCACGGCGGCTGCCTACGGGCTCGTGCTGTGCGAAGAATGCGGCCTGCTGCTCAAGCAGCCCGGCGGTGCCGGCAAGCATGTCTGTCCGCGCTGCAAGGCGCCGTTGCACCTGCGCAAGCCCGCGAGCCTGTCACGCACGTGGGCGTATCTGCTGGCCGCGATGGTGCTCTACATTCCGGCCAACGTGCTGCCCGTGATGGACACGAGTTCGCTGTTCGGCTCGCAGAAAGACACGATCCTGAGCGGCGTGGTCTACCTGTGGGTATCGGGCTCGTGGCCGCTCGCGGTGCTCGTATTCATCGCGAGCATCGCCGTGCCGATGCTGAAGATTCTCGGCATCGGCTATCTCGCGTTGTCGACGCAGCTTCGTTGGCAATGGCTGCCCGGGCAGCGCACGCGGATCTATCGGCTGATCGAGCTGATCGGGCGCTGGTCGATGCTCGACATCTACGTGATCACGATGCTGGTCGCGCTGGTGCAGTTCCAGGCGCTGGCGACGATCAAGGCCGGGCCCGCGGCGATCGCGTTCGGCGCGGTCGTCGTGCTTACCCTGCTCGCCGCGATGGCGTTCGATCCGCGCCTGATGTGGGACGCCATGGAGACCGAACGTGTCCACTCCGACTGAAGAGCCCGAGCTGCCCGACGCTGAGCCGGTGCCGCGCTCGCGCTGGCGGATGCAGCTGGTCTGGCTCGTGCCGATCGTCGCGATCCTGATCGGCGGTTGGCTCGCGGTGAAGGCGGTGATGGAGCGCGGCGAGCAGATCAGCATCAGCTTCAAGACCGGCGACGGTCTCGAAGCAGGCAAGACGAAACTCAAGTTCAAGGACGTCGACATCGGCGTGGTCGAAGCGGTATCGCTGACGCCGGACCACAAGCGCGTGGTGGCCAAGGCCGAGGTGACGCGTGACGTGTCGGACCTGCTCGTCGACAACACGCGCTTCTGGGTCGTGCGTCCGCGCATTTCGGGCGGCACGGTGTCGGGGCTCGGCACGCTGCTGTCGGGCTCGTATATCGACGTCGACGTCGGCAATTCGCCGAAAGCGCGCCGCAGTTTCGTCGGCCTGGAGGAACCGCCCGCGATCGCGAGCGACGTGCCGGGGCGCGAGTACACGTTGCACGGAGTCGGGCTCGGCTCGCTCGACGTGGGCACGCCGGTGTTTTTCCGCAGAATCCAGGTGGGCCAGGTCTCGTCGTTCCACCTGGACCCGGACGGCCGTGGCGTCACGGTGAAGGTGTTCGTCAACGCGCCCTACGACCGGTTCGTGAGAACCGACACGCGTTTCTGGCACGCGAGCGGTGTCGACATGTCGTTCGACAGCAATGGCTTGCGCCTCGAAACGCAGTCGATCGTCTCGATCATCATCGGCGGGATCGCGTTCGAATCGCCGCCAGGATCGCAGGTAGAGACGAGCGCCGATAGCGGCACGCGGTTCGAGCTGTACCCCAGGCGCGCCGACGCGATGGAGAAGCACGATCGCATCGTCGACAAGTACGTGGTGAATTTCACCGATTCGGTACGCGGTCTGACGGTCGGCGCGCCCGTTGATTTCCGCGGCGTCGTGATCGGCGAAGTGACGGCGATCTACACGCGCTTTGATCCTAAGACGCGCCAGTTCAGCATTCCGGTCGAGATCAATCTCTATCCGGAGCGGTTCACGTCGCGCTATCAGAACGACGGCGACGGCGACGGCGGACGGCTAGTCGAGAACCCGCGCGCGCTTGCGAACTTCCTCGTCGAGCGCGGCTTGCGCTTCCAGTTGAGAAGCGGCAATCCGCTGACGGGCCAGCTCTATCTCGCGGTGGATTTTTTCCCCGACGCGCCGAAGGCGTCGATCGACTGGAGCAAGACGCCGCCCGAAATGCCCGCGACTCCGCGCACGCTGCAATCGCTGCAAGACTCGGTCTCGCGACTGCTGACCAAGATCAACAACATACCGTTCGAGGATATCGGCAAAGACGCGCGCTCGACGCTGCGCACCACCAACGCGATGCTTGGGCAGCTCCACACCCAGGTCGTGCCGAAAGCGTTCGACACGCTGCTGTCGGCGCAATCCACGCTCGATTCGGCGAATGCCGCGCTGCAGCCGGACTCGTCGCTGCAGCAGTCGACGGAGGACGCGATGCGTGAACTGACCCGCACCGCGGCGTCGCTACGCACCTTGGCCGACTATCTGGCGCAGCATCCGGAATCGCTCGTGCGCGGCAAGTCGGAGGACAAGAAGCCATGACAGATGCGACCGTCCGCTCATTGCCCCGCTTTTCGGCCCGCCTCACGACCTGCGTGATGCTCGCGCTCGCCGCTGCTCTGCTCGGCGCCTGCAAGTCGCCGGCGACGAACTTCTACACGCTGAGCCCCGACGAATCGCTGAGCAGCACCGGCGCGGGCCGGCCGATCGCGGCCGTGGTCGGACCGGTCACGATTCCCGAGATCGTGGACCGGCCGCAGATCGTCACGCGGATCGGCAACAACGAGGTCGAGGTCAACGAATTCGACCGCTGGGCGCAGCCGCTCGGTGGCGACATCGGCCGGGTGATCGCGGCCGACCTCGGCGCACTGCTGAACTCGCAGCAGATTTCGGTGTTCGATGCGGTACGCGATCCGTCCGTCGTCTGGCGCGTGCGGATCGACGTGATGCGCTTCGAGTCCGTGCCGGGGCGCGACGTCACCGTCGACGTGCTGTGGGCCGTGCGCCCGCCCGGCAAGGTCCGCGCGGTCACCGGCCGCTCGGTCGCTCGTGAGAGCGTGTCCGGTCCCGGCTTCGAGCCGATCATCGCCGCTCATGATCGCGCGCTCGCCTCGGTGAGCCGCGATATCGCCGCCGCAGTGCAGGCGAACCCCGTTCAATGACGCGTCGCGCCGCGTCACATCGACGCGTACGGCGCCCGACCCCGGGTGCCGCGTCGGGTCGCGCGCATAATAAGACCTTGGTCCGATTGCCACCGGTCAGGGCCAACTCCACGATTCAATCGATGCACGGCGCGTGCGTCCGCAGCGATCGTGACGCGCACCTTTCAGGAGTCTTCCGATGGACGCTGAAACGCTGTTGTCACAAAGCCAGGACATTGCCTCGAAAATCACCCGCGTGCTGCAAAAGCGCACGCAAATCGCCCAGCAGCATCTGAACCAACGGGTCACCGAAACGCTGGGCCTCGATCACGATGGCGCGCCGACTGCAAGCGCGATGCCCGCGCCATTCGATCCGCTCAGCGCATGGCAATACACGGTGGATGCCGCGCAGCGTTCGCTGCTGTTCTGGGACACGCTGTACCGGCGCGGCAACGAATTCGTCGAACGCAGCGTCAGCGGTCCGACGCCGGTGCTGCATTTCGAGTACGACATGCTGCTCGACGGGCGCACGTTCGAGCGGCCGGTCAACTATGCGCTGCTGCAACTTCGTCCGCTCGAAGGCGTGGGCGTCGACGTGCGCAAGCGCCCGTATCTGATCATCGATCCGCGCGCGGGGCACGGCCCCGGCATCGGCGGCTTCAAGGACGATTCGCAGGCGGGCATCGCGCTGCGCGCGGGCTATCCCGTCTACTTCGTGGTGTTCTTTCGCGACCCCGAACCCGGTCAAACTCTGCTCGACGTGTGCAACGCCGAGCAGCGCTTCGTGCGCAAGGTGCGCGCGCTGCATCCGGACAGTCCGAAGCCCGCGATCATCGGCAATTGCCAGGGCGGCTGGGCGGCGATGATGCTCGCCAGCTCCGACCCCGAGGAGACCGGCCCGATCGTCATCAACGGTGCGCCGATGTCGTACTGGAGCGCGGCCTGGAGCGAAGGCGAGGGCGACAACCCGATGCGCTACTCGGGCGGCATGCTGGGCGGCGCCTGGCTCGCGTCGTACGCGGCGGATCTCGGCAACGGCAAGTTCGACGGCGCGTATCTGGTGCAGAACTTCGAGAACCTGAACCCGGCCAACACGTTCTGGGACAAGTACTACCACCTGTATTCGAACGTCGATACCGAACCGCCGCGCTTTCTGGAATTCGAGCGCTGGTGGGGCAGCTACTACCTGATGAATCGCGAGGAGATCGAATGGATCACGCGCAACCTGTTCGTCGGCAACAAGCTGTGGTCGGGCGGTGTGACGAACAGCAGCGGCCAGGCGTTCGATCTGCGTGAAATCCGCTCGCCGATCGTCCTGTTCGCGTCGATGGGCGACAACATCACGCCGCCTCAACAGGCGTTCAACTGGGTCGCGGACCTGTACGGCAGCACCGAGGAGATCAAGGCGCGCGGCCAGGTGATCGTCGGTCTGACGCACCAGAATATCGGGCATCTGGGCATTTTCGTGTCCGGCAAAGTCGCGAAGAAAGAGCACAAGCAGATCGTCTCCGTGCTAGAGACCATCGAAACGTTTCCGCCGGGACTCTACGGCATGACCATCAACGAGACCCGCAATGCGGCCGGAGAGATCGAGTACGAAGTGGAATTTCATGAGCGGCGGCTCGAAGAGATTGCCGCGCGGTACAACCGCTTCGGCCGCATCGACGAAAAGCCGTTCGAAGCGGTCGCCGCGGTGTCCGATGTGAATCAGCGCATGTACGAACTGTTCGCGCAGCCGTTCGTGCAGGCGATGTCGAACGAAACGAGCGCCCGCATGCTGCGCCAGTTCCATCCGCTGCGCTGGCAGCGCTGGGCCGTTTCCGCGATGAACCCGTGGCTCGGCTGGCTGCCGGCGGCGGCGCAGTCGGTGCGTGAGAATCGTCAGCGGACCGGCGCGGATAACCCATGGAGCAAGCTCGAACGCAACGGCTCGCAAATGATCAGCGCGTCGCTCGACTATTACCGCGCGATGCGCGACGCGGCGACCGAGGCCGGCTTCTTCAGCGTGTATGCGAATCTGTATGCGACGTACCTGAGCAAGCCGGCCGCCGATGGCGCGCCCGCGCAGGCCGGCGCGATCGATCCGCGCGAGCTGCCGTTCGTGCGCACCGCGTTGGAGGCGATCGGCGACGGCGGCTACACGGAGGCGCTCGCGCGCGCGGCCTTCCTGTTGTCGCGAAGGGGCGAGTCGTTGCCGCTCGCGCGCTACGAGCTGCGCAAGGAGATCGCCGAAAGCTACGCGGAGTATCTGCCGGACATCAGCAGCGATCACTGGCGGCGCATCCGGGGCGAGCAGGAAATCATCGTCAGCCTCGAACCGGACAAGGCGATTGCGACGCTGCCGAAGCTGCTTTCCCATAGCGAGGACCGCGAGCGCTTTCTGCAACTGCTCGACAAGCTGGCGAGTGACGAGCGCGTGCTGAACGCCTCGCCCGACGCCGCGCAAAAGGACGCGTTCGAACGCATCCGCGCGGTGCTGGGTTCGCGGGTGAACCGCAAGCGCGACGCCCGTTTGCCTGACCCCACGCGCATGTGAGCGAGCGGCGCGATGCGCAGCCGGACGCAAGCGTGACGCAACGGTAAGCACGGTGCCCGTAAGCCGGGCGCATCGCGCGTCGCGAATCTAACGCGTTGTACACACGAGGAATAAGCCGATGGAAAAGCACGCGAAGTATCAGCGCCTGATCGAGTTCTGCCAGACGCTGCCGGCGATGCCGACAGCGGTCGCGCACCCGTGCGACCAGAGTTCGCTGCAGGGCGCGGTCGAAGCGGCGAGCATGGGCCTGATCGAGCCGGTTCTGGTCGGGCCGCGCGTCCGTATCGAAGCGATCGCCGCCGAGCACGGCATCGACATCTCGGACTTCACGATCGTCGATGCACCGCATAGCCATGCCGCTGCCGCCGCAGCCGTGCAACTGGTGCGCGAAGGCAAGGCCGAGGCCATGATGAAGGGCAGCCTGCACACGGACGAGCTGATGGCCGAGGTGATTCGCCGTGACACCGGCCTGCGCACCGAGCGGCGCATCAGCCATTGCTTCGTGATGGACGTGCCCGCGTACGAGAACGCGCTGATCATCACCGACGCCGCGATCAACATCGCGCCGACGCTCGAAGAGAAGGTCGACATCCTGCAGAACGCGATCGATCTCGGCCACGCGCTGAAATTTGAAGAAGTCCGCGTCGCGATCCTGTCCGCGACCGAGAGCGTCAATCCAAAGATTCCATCGACAGTGGAAGCGGCGGCGCTGTGCAAGATGGTGGACCGCGGGCAGATCACCGGCGGTCTCGTCGACGGTCCGCTTGCACTCGACAACGCGATCAGCCTCGAAGCCATGCGCATCAAGAACATTGAATCGCGGGTGGCGGGACGCGCCAATGTACTGGTGGTGCCGGACCTCGAAGCGGGCAACATGCTGGCGAAAAGCCTGTCGTTTTTGGCCGGCGCTGACGCGGCGGGCATCGTGCTAGGCGCGCGCGTGCCGATCATTCTGACGAGCCGCGCGGATTCGCTGTCGACGCGTCTCGCGTCGTGCGCGGTCGCCGCACTTGTGGCGAAGGCAAGGCGCGAGGCCGCCAAGGTGGTCGGGTGATGCCATGTCGGATGTGATCCTCGTATTGAACGCAGGCTCGTCGAGCCTCAAGTTCCGGGCCTTCGACGCGCAACATGCGCAACTCGAGCTGATTCTGCGCGGCCAGATCGAAGCGCTTTACACGAACCCGCGTTTTCGCGCGACCGATCGCGACGGCAATGTCAGCTCGCACGATTGGGGCGACGGCCATCGCCTCGGCCATCAGGGCGCGATCGAATATCTGGGCGGCTTCTTGCGCGAGCACGGCAGCGGCAATCAACTGAAGGCGGTCGGGCATCGTGTCGTGCATGGCGGACAGCGCTTTTCCGGCCCCGTCCTCGTGACCCCCGAGGTCATCGACCAGCTGGACAGCCTGAGCCCGCTCGCGCCGCTGCATCAGCCGCATAACCTCGCGCCGATCCGCATCCTTGCGCAACTGCGTCCCGACCTTCCACAGGTCGCGTGCTTCGACACCACGTTTCATCGCACGCAGACCGAGACCGCGCAGGCCTATGCGCTGCCCCCGTCGATTACCGACCACGGCGTGCGGCGCTACGGCTTTCACGGGCTTTCGTACGAATACATCGCGAGCGTGCTGCCGGAGATCGCACCGGACGCGGCGGCGGGGCGCACCGTGGTCGCGCATCTGGGCAACGGCGCGAGCATGTGCGGGATGGTCGCGGGCAAGAGCGTGGCCAGCACGATGGGCTTCACGGCGGTGGAAGGCCTGCCGATGGGCACGCGGTGCGGCAGCCTCGACCCCGGCGTGATTCTCTATCTGCTCGACGAGCTGAAAATGGATTCGCAGGCGATCGCGGACCTGCTTTACAAGGGATCGGGGCTGCTCGGCCTGTCGGGCATCGGGGGCGACATGCGCGTGCTGCTCGACAGCGACGACCCGCGCGCGCGCTTTGCGATCGACGTCTACACCTACCGCATCGCGCGCGAACTCGGCAGTCTCGCCGCGGCGATGCAAGGTATCGACGCGCTGGTGCTGACGGCCGGCATCGGCGAGCACGCGGTCGAGATTCGCGAGCGCATCGTGCGCGACGCCGCGTGGCTCGGCGCCGAACTCGACGACGCGGCGAATCGGGCGAACGGGTCGCTGATCACTACACCTTCGAGCAAGCTGGCGGTGTGGGTCGTGCCCACCAACGAGGAACTGATGATTGCCCGTCATACGCGCGCGATCGCCCCATAGAGGAGTTTCACCATGTCTGTCGAGCAACCGCGTTTGATTCTCGAAGGAGCGAAGGCCCTCGTGACCGGCGTCGCCAACGAGCATTCGATTGCCTATGGATGCGCGAAGGCGTTTCGCGACCTCGGCGCGAGCGTCGCGCTCACCTATGCGAACGACAAGGCGCGCCCTTATGTGGAACCGATCGCCAAAGCGCTCGATGCCGAGATCTTCATGCCGCTCGACGTAACGGGCGAGAACGAAATGGAGGCCGTATTCGAGCGGATCGAGAAAACATGGGGGGAGCTCGACATTCTCGTTCACGCCGTTGCATGGGCGCCCAAAGCGGATCTGCAGGGCGGCTTGCTGCAATCGTCGCGCGAGGGCTTCCTGAGTGCGATCGACATCTCCTGCCATTCGTTCGTGCGGATGGCGCGCCTCGCCGCGCCGCTGATGAAAGACGGCGGCACCATGCTGACGATGAGCTACTACGGCGCGAACAAGGTGGTGCCGAACTACAACCTGATGGGCCCGGTCAAAGCGGCGCTCGAAGCCTGCGCGCGCTATCTGGCGTTCGAGCTCGGACCGAGAGGTATCCGCGTGCACGCGATTTCTCCCGGACCGCTGCAGACTCGCGCCGCTTCGGGCCTGAAGGATTTCGAGCTGCTGCTCAACGAAGCGGTGCAGCGCGCGCCGCTCGGCGAACTGGTCGACATCATGGACGTCGGCTATACCTGTGCGTTTCTGGCCACGCCGTATGCGCGGCGCGTGTCCGGTTCCACCTTGTATATCGACGGCGGATTGAACATCGTTGCTTAGGGTCTGGAGGAGTAAGCATCATGGCTGAACTGTTTCTTGGAAACGTCGAGGAAAGCGTCTCCGACGAAGAGATCGGCGAGTTCCTGATTCGCTACGGATTCCCGCGCTTCAGCTCGATCCAGCGGGTGCCCGGCACGGGTTCGCGTCCGGGTGCGGTGGTCGTCTTCGACGACGTGCCCACGGACGGGCTGCGCATATTGCAAAGCCGCGTGCATAACCTGTTCTGGAAGAACCACACGATCGTCGCGCAGTTGCTGCCGGAGCGCGACGAGTCGTAACGGGCGACGGGAGCCGGAGATGGGTCTGTTGTCGTGGCTGACGAAGCGCAGCGCTGCCCAGGAGAGCGACGATCAGCAGGCGAACGAAATCGTCGAGCGGATCGTCGGGCTCTGTCCGTCGTTGCGGCTCGCGCGCAACTATGCGTCGCGCCTGCGTCCCGCCGCGCAACACACGCTCGCCTATCTGGACCGGCTCGCCGATGAGGTGCCGCCCGCGCGCGAAGCGAGCGCGGCGGCGTGGGCGACCGACCCGTACATCCACGCCTTTTTCGCCACACCCGACGACGTCTGCCCGGTCTTCAACCGCTCCCACGAGCTGAATCAGTTCTTCAACGACCATCCCGTTGCGGATCCGGTATTCGCGGTGCTCGGCATGGCCTTCGACGAGCGGCGCGTTTTCGGCGTCGGCCAGCAAGGCGAGACGACTCAGACCGACCTCGCGCAGACGACCCTCAACTTCAGCGATCACCAGGTGCGCGTATGCGGCGAGTCCGAAGCCGCGTTGCGGCGTGAAATCGTGTTGCGGATCGTCGATCAGCTCGTGCTCGAGGGCCTCGCCAAGATCGAGGCCGAGACCTCGCGGCAGGACGAATTGCAACGCGAAAAGGCGCTGCTGAAAACGCGTCTGACGATTCTCGAACGGCAAGGGGCGGGCGTGCGCTCGTTGCTGGGCAGCGACGCGTCGTCGAACTACGCGGAGGTGGCGAAGCTGCAGGCACAGATCGAAGAGAACGATCAGGCGCTGGCTGAGTTGGGCCTGAAGACCGAGGCGCTGGAGCGGCATCTCGACGTGATGTGCGGCGTACTGCGGGCGCCGGATGCGCATTTCTACGTGCGCAAGAGCAAATACCGGCTCGACCGGATGAACGTCGTCGTGGAAGACGGCGATACGCGGCCCGCGCACGAAATCGAGTTTCGCCTTGCGCATCTACCAGCAAGCCCCAATGCGATGCGGGTGTTCTCGACGGTGCGTTTCCGACGCGCTGATTTTTCGCCGCCCCTCAGCGACCTCGCGCAAGCGCACCGCCTGATCTGACGCGAGCGATGCCCGCTATTTGCCGGCGACCGGCTCCACGGCGATGGCCACGGCCTCGGTATAGACCGCCTGCATCTGGTCGCCTTTCTTGATCCGCTTCAGTTGTTCAGGGTCCTGCACGACCAGATCCACCATGTTTCCTTGCGGGCCTTTCAGCGTGACCACGCCGCTCTGGCGATCGACCGCGATCACGTTAGCCATGATCGTGACCTGGCGTGAGGCCGAGCCGCCGGGTTTCGCGCCCGCCGGTGCGCGATCGAGCGTCTGGGTTTCGTTCGCCGTCAGCGGGGCGTTGCCTTTTTTCAGCATGAGGGTCAGTGCCTGCGAATACTCGGCCTTGACCACGTCGCCGACCTTGATCTGATCGAAATTGCGCGCTTCCTCGCCGACCACGACCTGCACGACCTTGCCCTTCGGGTCCTTGAGCAGGACGGTGCGCGTTTCCGGCTCGATGCCGACGACCGTCGAAGTGGTTTTGACCGTGCCCGACACGGTGACTCTGCTGGGCTCGCTCTTGACCGTGACCGGTGTCTCCGTCTGAGCGAACCCCGTATTCGCGACGCACACGAGCGCCGCCGCGATCATCAATTTGCGGTTAATCATTCTGTTCCCCTAGCGTGATCAATTGACGGTGTAACCCCGGCCCGACATGCATGCGGCGAAAGCGCGATTGAACGTGTCCATCGCGCCCTGCGTTTGCGCCTGCGAATTTGCCGCGGCCGCGCGCCGGTTCTGCCGCGCGCGCGATCCGCCGACCATCGTGCCGGTCGCGGCGCCGATCGCCGCGCCCTTGCCGGCATCGCCCGCGATCGCGCCGATGATCGCGCCGCCGGCCGCGCCGCGCGCGGCGCCCTGCACGCGCTCGCCGCCTCCCACCGCGGGGCCGGAAGGCGGAGGCGGGGCGTTGGCGACCTGGGTCGGATCGATGCCGGTGTTGTTCTTTGCCCACCCATAGCAGGCCCCTTCGTCCTGCTGTTGTTGCTGCGGGCTTTGCCCTCTGGCCGGATACGCTATCGGCCTCGATTGCGCGATGCCTTCCAGCGATAGCGACGCCGTCAATGCGGCAATCAAGGCATATTTCGTCGATTTGTTCACGACAGCTCCTTGCGTGGGCACACGCGGGTGCGAGTCGCCGGCTGCCTGTTGGTTCAGGCGTGAGGGCGCAACCGGCACCCGTGAATGGGAATTCTGATGGGACCGGTTGCCGCGCGATGGATGCGCAGCAATGGCAGGTTCGCTTTCATCATGCTGTCGCGGGCCTGTCGCGCGCAATCGGACCAAGGTCGTATTTGCAAGATCGCTTGTGATTTCCAAACTGTATTCATGCAACAGGTGCAGGTCGTTTCCATTGCTTCGGAGAACTGTCTGTCAAAGATTATGGCCGTGGACTGCCGCGTAGCGATGCAGCCCGAGGCCGCTGACGGAGCGCAAGGGGAAGCATCGATGGACCGCGATTCGCGTGCGCATGCACGCACCATCCCGTTTGCAACGGCGCTCGACGACGAGCCGAGGCGCGCGCGACGCGTCAGCCATGTGCTGGGCGCCGCGCTTCTGGCGTGCTGTGGCGCGTTCTCCACTACGGTATCGCTGGCGCAGGCGCCGGCCGCGAACGCCCCGGCGAACGCGGTCAACGCGCCCATTCCCGCGGCGACGCTCGACAAGCTCGTCGGGCCGATCGCGCTGTATCCGGACGACCTGATCGCGATCATCCTGCCTGCGTCTACCTATCCGGTGGAAATCGTGCAGGCCGACCGGTTTCTCGACCAGTACAAGAACAACAAGTCGCTGAAACTCAACGACGCGTGGCACGATCCGGTGAAGGCGCTGCTGAATTACCCCGACATCGTCAAGAACATGAGCACCGATCTCGACTGGACGATCGATCTCGGCGAAGCCGTCGTCGCCGATCAGGGCTCCGTGCTCGAAGCGATTCAGCGCTTCCGGCGGCAAACGCAATCGGCGGGGCATCTGAAATCCGACGACAAGCAGGTCGTGGTCGTCGAGAAGGAAGTGATCAAGATCCAGCCGGCCGATCCGCAGGTGATCTACGTGCCGCAGTACAACCCGCAGACCGTCGTGGTGGCCAGTGCACCCGTGACCTACGCGTATGCGCCCACGCCATATCCGGCCTACTACTATCCGTACGCGCCCGGCGCCGCGCTCGCGACGGGGCTGATCTGGGGGGCGGCGATTACCGCCGCCTGGAACGGCGGGCACTATGAAACGCATTACGGGGGCGGCGGCAACAACAACATCAACATCAACCGCGAAAGAAACGTCGAGCGCGGCGATAGAACTGTTAACCGGGGCGACAGGAACGTCGAGCGCGGCAATATCAACAGCGGCAATGTCAACACCGGCGACATCAACCGCGGCGGTGGTCGCGGGCAGGGAGGCGGTACCTCCGCGTGGACCCCGGACAAGAAGCCGGGCCAGGTCAGCGGTATCTCGGATCGCTCGGCGCGCACGCAGCGGGTCGGCGATCCGCCGTCGCGCGGCGGCGGCGCGGGTGCTGGCGCGGGCGGTGGATTGGCAGGCGGCAACCGCGGTGGAGCGGGCGGCGTTGCCGGTGCGAACTTTGCCGGCGGCGGTGCCGGTGCCGGCGGCGGTGCCGGAGCCAACTTCTCCGGTGGCGGCGCTGGCGCGCAAGGGCGGCCGCAGCCGTCCCAGCGTCCGACCGCGTCGACGGGCGCACGCGGCGGCGATGCGTTCAGCGGCTACGGCTCGGCGCGCGACGCGCAAGCCAATAGCGCGCGCGGCGCGGCGAGCCGCCAGTCGGCGGCGCGTGGCGGCGGAGGCGGATACGCCGGTGGCGGTGGATTCGGCGGCGGTGGCGGCGGCGGATTTTCGGGCGGCGGGCGTGGTGGTGGCGGATTCTCGCCGCGGGCCGGTGGTGGCGGCCGCGGCGGCGGACGGCGATAAGGAGCAGCCATGAGCGGGCAGAGCATCACCGGAAAGCGCGCACGCGACGTTTCGCGGCGACGCGTGGCCTCATCGCGGCGGCTGTGCGCGATGGTGCTCGCGCTGTCGGTTCCGTTCGCGGCGTTCGCCGCAGGGCAGCGCACTTTCGCCACCCCGGAAGACGCAGTCGCCGCGCTGTCCAGCGCACTGAAGACCGACGACGAAGCGTCGCTCGTCGCGATCTTCGGCGAAACGCACAAGAGCCTCGTGGTGTCGCCGGATCAGGCGGAGAACGAGGCGAACTGGGCCAAGGCGAGCAAGGAGCTCGACGCCTATCACGTGCTCGACGACAGGGGACCGAACCGGCGGATTCTGCTGGTCGGCGACGAGGCGTGGCCGATGCCGATACCGATCGTCAAGGAGGGCGGCAGCTGGCGCTTCGCGACCGAAGAGGGCGAAGAAGAACTGATCAATCGACGGATCGGCTCCAACGAACTCGAAGCGATCAGGGTGCTGGAGGCTTATCTCGACGCGCAGCGCCAATATGCGTCGCGCGACCGGAACCACGACGGCCTGCACGAATACGCGCAGAAGCTGGCCAGCACGCCGGGCAAGCAGGACGGTCTCTACTGGCATACCGACGAAAACAGCGACGAAGAGGAGAGTCCGTTCGGCCCGCTCGTCGCGGCCAGCTCCGAATACCTGAAAGGCCACGCGGCGGGCGATCCTTACCGGGGCTACCAGTTCCACATCCTGACGCGGCAGGGCAAGAACGCGCCGGGCGGCGCGTTCAGCTACGTGATCAACGGCCACATGATCGCGGGGTTCGCGATGGTCGCTTATCCGGCGCAGTACGGCAAGAGCGGCGTGATGACCTTCGTGGTCAGCAACAACGGCGTGATCTACCAGAAGGACCGTGGCCCGCATGCGCCGCCGGTGACCGAATTCAACCCGGATCACACGTGGCAGCGCGTCAAGGGTTCGCTCTGATCCGCTCAGGGTCGGCGGTGGCCATGCCGGCGCCGCGCACCCGTGCTTCCGTCGGCTCCGCTTCCGTACTCGAGGCGCTACGTTGAACCACCCACCCAGCGTCACCGGCCTCGCGTCAGCCACGCCACCCGCGCGCGGGTGGCGCTCCGCGTTTCCTCCCGCGCAATGGCTGCGAAGCTATCAGCCGCGCTGGCTCGCGAAAGACGCGGTCGCCGGCGTGACGCTCGCGGCTTATGGCATTCCGGTATCGCTCGCGTATGCGTCGCTCGCCGGCTTGCCGCCGCAATACGGCATCTACGGCTATCTGGTCGGCGGCCTTTGTTACGCGCTGTTCGGTTCGTCGCGCCAGCTCGCGGTCGGCCCGACCTCGGCGATCTCGATGCTGGTCGGCGTGACGGTCGCGACGATGGCCGACGGCGATCCGGCGCGCTGGGCGTCGATCGCGGCGCTCACGTCGGTGCTGATCGCGTGCATGTGCGTGATCGGCTGGCTCCTGCGCCTGAGTTCGCTCGTCAGCTTCATCAGCGAGACGATCCTGCTCGGCTTCAAGGCGGGCGCCGCGCTGACGATCGCGATGACCCAGTTGCCGAAGCTGTTCGGCGTAAAAGGCGGCGGCGAATTTTTCTTCGAACGGATCGCCGTGCTGTGGGGGCAGCTTCCGCTGACCAACGTCAGCGTGTTCGCCTTCGGCCTCGTTTGCATCGCGTTGCTGCTGCTCGGCGAGAAGTTTCTGCCGGGGCGTCCGGTGGCGCTCGCCGTGGTCGCTGCGTCGATCGTCGCGTTGTCCGTCACGTCGCTGGGCAGCCGCGGCTTTACGCTGGTTGGCGCGCTCCCTCAGGGCTTGCCTGAATTCCGTCTGCCGGGGCTGCGGATCAGCGATGTCGACGGCATCATCCCGCTCTCGTTTGCGTGCCTGTTGCTCGCCTATGTCGAGAGCGTTTCGGCCGCGCGCGCGCTCGCGCAGGCACATGGCGACGAGATCGACGCCCGCCAGGAATTGCTCGGTCTCGGCGCGGCCAATCTGGCGGCGGGATTGTTCCAGGCGTTTCCGGTCGCGGGCGGGCTGTCGCAATCGTCGGTGAACGACAAGGCCGGCGCGAAAAGCCCGCTGGCGCTGGTCTTCGCGTCGCTGGCGATCGGCTTCTGTCTGATGTTCCTCACCGGACTGCTCGCGAATCTGCCCAACGTCGTGCTGGCGGCGATCGTGCTCGTGGCCGTGAAAGGCCTCGTCGATGTCCGCGAATTGCGTCATATGTGGCGCGTGAGCCGCTTCGAATTCGCGATTTCGATGGTGGCGTTCGCGGCGGTGCTGCTGTTGGGCATCCTGAAGGGCGTGATCGTCGCGGTGCTGGTGTCGATGCTGCTGATCATCCGCCGCGCCGCGCATCCGCATGTCGCGATGCTCGGCCGTATTCCAGGCACGCGCTATTTCTCCGATCTCGAACGTCATGCCGAGAACGAGACGATTGCGCATGTGCTGGCGGTGCGGGTCGAGGCGTCGCTGCTTTACTTCAACGTCGAGCACGTGCGCGAGACGATCTGGCGCATGATCCGCGCCGCGCCCGAGCCGGTGCGGCTCGTGATCTGCGATCTGTCGGCGTCACCGGTCGTCGATCTGGCGGGCGCGCGCATGCTCAAGGCGATGCACGTCGCGCTGCAGGCGGCGGGCACGGAGATGAAGATCGTCGGCGCTCACGCGGACGTGCGCGACTTGTTGCGCGCCGAGGGGCTCGAGGTTCGCGTCGGCCACATCAGCCGGCGCGGCTCGGTCGCCGACCTCGTCGACGCATTCCAGCAAAACGGCGATTTCGCGGACGAAGCGGGTCGCGGATGATTTCGAGGAGAAAACCAAATGTCACGTCAATTGCTTCCCGGCGCGTGCGCGCTCGCACACGACGCCGTCCACAGCCTCACGATCACACAGTGGCTGACGGCGGCGGCGCTGCTCGCCAGCCCCGTCTTGTGCCATGCAGCGAACCTGAACTTTCTGAAGGACACGCCCGTCACCTACATGCACGAAGCCGACCGTAAAGCGCTCAACGATGCGGCGCAAAAGGCGCTCGATACGAAAAAGGATGGCGAATCGTACGAGTGGAGCAATGCGGGCACCGGCAATTCCGTTTCGATCAAGGGCACGGTGACGCCGCAGGATACGACGAAGGACGGCGATCGAACCTGCCGGACCGCGACGCTGACCGCGATTGCGAAAGGACAGACGCAAACCTGGACGCCGATCGTCTGCAAGACCGGCGATGGGCCATGGAAGGTACTGAAGAGATAAGCATCTGCGCGTCGCTCGATACGAACCATTTGCGCTGTTGATGCATAATTTGCCCAGCGTTTCGCGGCTCATGCACAAGGCAGACACATGGAACACTCATACGCTAACGACGATACCGGCAATCTGATCCTGCTCGAACACGTCAACCTGAAAATCCCCAACCAGATTCTCGCGACCGCCTTCTACGTCACCGGCCTCGGGCTCACGCGCGATCCGTTCGTGATGACCGGGGTCGAGAATATGTGGATCAACATCGGCCGCTCGCAGATTCACTTGCCGCACGGGGCGGCGCAACGTTTGCGCGGCAGTGTCGGACTCGTGGTGGGCGAACTCGACGCGCTGGTGAAGCGTTTGCGTTCGGTCGAGCCGCTGCTCGCCGGCACCGGGTTCGGCTGGACGGAGCGCGCGGGCAGTGTCGAAGTGACGTGTCCATGGGGCAACCGCTACCAGTGCCTCGATCCCGTCAATCGATCCGCGTCGGCTCCGTGGTCGCAAATCGATCTGGGCATCGCGTTCGTGAAGATGGATGTGCCGGTCGGCAGCGCGTTGCCTATCGCGCGCTTTTACCGCGATATGTTCGATGCGCCCGTCGACATCGAAGAGAAGCATGGCTTGCACCGCGCGATCATCGACATCGGCACGCATCAGCAACTGCTGTATGCGGAAACGACCGGGCCCGTTCCTGAATACGACGGACACCACATCGCCATTTACACGGCGGCTTTTTCGGAGCCGTTCAGAAGGCTCGCCGAAAAAGGCCTCGTATATGGAGAGGAGCCGCATCAATACCGGTTTGCCGATGTCGTCGATCTGGCGTCCGGAGAGCGTTGCTTCAGGCTCGAGCACGAAGTGCGCAGCCTGCATCATCCGCTTTACGCGCGACCTCTGGTAAACCGCAACCCGGAACAGACCAACCGGAACTATCTGCAAGGGGCCGATTGGCGCGACGGGCGGTTCTGATCAGCTCCATGAGCGGTCTATTCAGTGGAAAAACTCATGAGCGTGTTCGACGAAGAGAAGATCGACTGCCACTGCCACGTGTTCGATCCGATGCGCTTTCCGTACCGGGACGACACCGCTTACCGGCCAGCGCAGCAGGAGGTCGGCACCGCCGCGCAGTTCGTGCGCGTAATGGATGCGTATGGCGTGCGCCACGCGCTGCTGGTCGGCCCGACGAGCGGCTATCGCACCGACAACCGCTGCCTGCTCGATGCGCTCGAAACATACGACGCACGTTTGCGCGGTATTGCGGTGGTCGATGACGGCATAGGCCGCGGAGAGCTCGCCGCGTTACGGCGGGCAGGGGTGGTCGGCGTCGCGTTCAATCCGGCGATGGAGGGCATCGACCTGGTGCTCGGAGCGGGCGCGCTATTCGGCATGCTGGCCGACCTCGGCATGGTCGCGCAGATCCAGGCCGCGGGCGACCAGATGACGGCGCTCGGCCCCTGGCTCGCGCGGCAGCCGGCCGCGATCGTCGTCGATCACTGCGGGCGCATGTTCGAGACGCTCGTGCCCGACGCGAAACTGCGGCGGCAGATCCAGTGGGAAACGCCACGCCGGCTGTTCGGTTTCGACGCGTAGTCCACTCGCCGCAACGTAGGTGAAAACGATGACCAGCGCGACAGTGACTGGCGACAACGGTGCGCGTCAATCGCTTGCTACTCCTTAACGCTTTACTCTAGAAAATCCACAACACATCGCCTACCCTTAATCGAGCCGGTTTGCCGCGGACCCGTGCATCACTTCTCCCCTCTGCGAAGCCGACCCGTCCTGACAAAGCTAAACAACGATTCGAAGCCGTACGCTTTCGTTGTCTGCGAGGGTTGCGCCATCGTGTTCTTTCACGCTGTCGTCCGCGTGGATCCATGTCGCGCTCCTGCGCTGCAATTCATAGGGATATAAAAAGCTAGGAGACGCTCATGCCATTCAACCGTATTCAGGGAATTGTCGGCCTGCCACTGCTCGCCATCGCGTTCGGCTTGCCCGCGGCTCATGCCGCCGACGAAGTACAGAACAGCACGACCACCACCGCCGCGCCGGTGCCCTCGACGCTTCAGCCCGTCACCCAGGATCAGCTCGATCGCGCCGGCAGCATGACGGCGGTCTGGCTGCATTCGAACGGCTCGTATGCGCAGACCCGCTATTACCCGGGCTCGCAGATCAACAGGACGAACGTCGCGAAGCTCAAACCGGTGTTCATCTTCCAGACGGCCGTCAACGAATCGATGGAAACGGCGCCGATCGTGAAGGACGGCGTAATGTTCCTGACCACGTCGTTCAATCACGTGTACGCGATCGATGCGAAGACGGGCAAGGAGCACTGGCATTACAAGCACAAGATGGGGCCGGTCACGACGTTCTGTTGCGGGCCCAACAACCGTGGCGTCGCGATTTCGGGTGACCGGCTCTATATGGGCACGCTCGACTCCAAGCTCGTCGCGCTCGACGCCAAAACCGGCAACGTGCTGTGGCAAACCCAGATCGCCGATCCCGACCAGGGCTACTCGGAAACGATGGCGCCGGCGGTCGTCGACGGCAAGGTGCTGATCGGCACGAACGGCGGCGAGTACGGCATTCGCGGCTTCGTGAAGGCGTACGACGCGAATTCCGGACAGTTGCTGTGGACTTTCTACACGATTCCCGAAACCGGCCAGGAAGGCGTGTGGGCGACCAAAGACGCGACCGGCCGCGACGAGAAGCGCGACATCGACGCAGAGAAGAAGCAGCTGGCCGACAAGGGCGGCGACTTCTACAAGACGCTCGGCGGCGGCGTGTGGATGACGCCGGCGATCGACCGGAAAACGAACACGGTGTACTTCATGGTCGGCAATCCGTCGCCGGACCTGTACGGCGCGATCCGGCCGGGAGACAACCTCTATACGGACTCGCTCGTCGCGATCGATCTCGACACCGGCAAGTACAAATGGCATTACCAGTATGTGCCGCACGACGTGTGGGACCTCGACGCGGTGAGCCCGCCGGTGCTGATCGACGTGCGCGACAACGACGGCAAGATGATCCCCGGCATCGTGCATGCGGGCAAGACCGGTCACGTGTACGTGCATGATCGTGCGACCGGCCGTCTGATCCGCTTCTCGCAGGCGATGATTCCGCAGGAAAACATGTGGACCCTGCCGACCGCGTCCGGCGCGCGCATGTTGCCGGGCGCAAACGGCGGCGTCGAGTGGTCGCCGATCGCGTTCGATCCGCAGACGCGTCTCGTCTACGCGGCCAACTTGCATCAGCCGATGACGTACCAGGTCGAGGACGCCGCCTATCCGGGCGGCAGCAAGCTGTGGCTCGGCGGCGCGTTCAAGGTGATCCCGTCCGAGGCGCAATGGGGCAAGCTGTCGGCCGTCAACGTCGACACCGGCAAGATCGCGTGGGACTACAAGACCGACCAGCCGCTGATCGGCGGCGTACTCGCGACGGCGGGCGGCCTCGTGTTCAACGGCGAGGGCAACGGCCTGTTCCGCGCGTTCGATGCCGCGAACGGCAAGAAGCTGTGGGAGTTCCAGTGCGGCGCGGGCGTCAACGCGCCGGCCGTGTCGTACACGCTCGACGGCAAGCAATACGTGGCGGTCGCGGCGGGCGGCAATACGCAGCTCGACTACAAGCGCGGCAATAGCGTCATCGTGTTCGCGGTGCCATGAGGGGGTCGGCGCCGCGGGGAGCGCCGGGTGGGGCGCGCGCTGCATGGATCGCGCTGCTGTGCGGCGGATTGATCGCCGCGTGGCTGCCGTCGCGCGCGCGCGCCGACGCCGAGGCGGGCAAGGCGAAAGCGCAGGTGTGCGTGGCCTGTCATGGGCCGATGGGCAATTCGACCAATCCGGACTATCCGATTCTGGCCGGCCAAACCGCGCGCTATATATATCTGGAACTGAAGGACTTCAAGCAGGGACGGCGCAGCGATCCGCGCATGTCGCCGATGGCGGCGAACCTGTCGGCAGAGGACATGCAGGACCTCGCCGACTACTTTGCCGCGCAGAAGCCCATATCGGTGCCGTTCAAATCGGATGGCGCGAGCATCGAAGCGGGCAGCAAGAAGGCCGCCGAGGTGTTGTGCACGATGTGCCACCTGGGCGGCTTCTCCGGGCAGAACGAGATTCCGCGCGTCGCGGGCCAGCATTATCAGTACATCGTCAAGCAGTTGCAGGACTTCCGCTCGCACACGCGCACCAACGATGCGGGCAACATGACGAGCGTGACGCGTAATCTGACCGACGACGACATCCATCATCTGGCCGCCTATATCAACAATCTGCAGTAGCACGGGGGAGACACCATGACTGATATGTTCAATCGGCCACTTGTGGTCGCCGTTCTGCTCGCCGCCGCATTCGCCGCCGCGTCCGGCGCTTGCATGCCGGCGCTCGCGCAGGACCAGGGGGAAATCAACCGCCAACTGCTCGCGGCCGCGAAGGACGACGATCAGCAGTCGGTCGTCGCGGCGCTGCAGCGCGGCGCGTCGGTCGATGCGATGAACCGGATCGGCGATACCGCGCTCGTCACCGCGTGCAAGAAGGGCGATACGGCGATGGCGCGCACGCTGATCGAACGCGGCGCGAACGTGCAGCACGCGAACGCGCCCGGCGATACGCCGCTGATGGCCGCCGCCTACGGCGGCTTCGACGAGATCGTCGCGCTGCTGCTCGCGCATGGCGCCGATCCGCTCGCGACCGATCGCGTCGGCAAGACCGCGATGGAATACGCGGCGGGCGAGGGGCAAACGAAGGTCGTGGGTCAATTGCTCGATGCCGGCGTCGACGTGAACCGGACCTACAAGAACGATCTGACCGCGCTGATGTGGGCGGCCGGCTACGATCGCGCGGAGACCGCCCAGCTGTTGCTCGCGCGTGGCGCGAACCAGTCGTTGAAGGACAACCGGGGGATGACGGCGAAAGATATCGCGGTGCAGACGAAGTCGGCGCGGGTCGCGGGGTTGTTGTCGGCGAGTTAGCGGCTGGAATCACGCGCGCAATGCCGGCCGCGTTTGCGCCAGGATCGCCGGCAATGCCTCGAACGAATCGATCAGCGCGTCGCAGCGCGGCATGTCGGCGCCGCTCGCGCTGCCATAGCCGTAGCTGACGATAAAGACCGGCAGACCGGCCGCGCGCGCCGCCGCGACATCGACCGATGAATCGCCGACCAGCACGCAACGTTCGGGCTCGACGTCGAGCAGCCGGCACGCGTGCCAAAGCGGTTCGGGCGACGGCTTCATGCTCGGCACCGTGTCGCCCGCGACCAGCCCGTCCAGATGAGCGGCGAGCCCCGTTTTGTCGAGCAGCGCCGCCGCCAGCGCCTGCGGCTTGTTGGTCACGCACGCACAGCGGTACCCGTGCTGCCGCAACGCGTGCAGCCCGGCCATCACGCCGGGATAAACCCGGCCCAGCTCCGCGTTGGTCACCGCGTAGTGCCGCTCGAATATGTGCTGCGCATGCTCCAGTTCGACTTGCTGACCGAGGCCCGCCGCGTTCAGCGAGCGTTGCACGAGCTTGCGCACGCCGTTGCCGATGAAGCCGGTCACCATGTCGTACGGCAGCGGCGTGGCGCCGAAGTCCTTCAGCATTCGTCCGGCGGCCGCGACGATGTCCGGCGCGGTGTCGACCATCGTGCCGTCCAGATCGATCAGGACGGCGTGGTAGCCGCGGTTCATCGCCATGACGCGCTCGCGCTCGCGGTCGCCTGGTCCGCGTTCAGTGCGCCGCGCGCGGCCGAATCGGGACGCCGCGTGGCGTCTTCATGCCAGCGGCGCAGTGTCGCCAGATCCACCCAGCGATGCCATTCGCCGCGCACCATCGGAACGATCGGCGCATGCGGATCGCCGAGATGAGGCAGCACGGCCAGCGCGCCATCGAAGTCCTCGTGCGCGGTAAAAGTGCTCGGCGTGACAACGACCGGCACGCGCGCGGCGCGCGCCGCCAGCAGACCATTGCGCGAGTCCTCGAAGGCGAGGCAGGCCGCGGGCTGCAAGCCGAGCTGGTCGAGCACGTGTCGATAGACGTCGGGGGCGGGCTTTTTCGCCGGCGTGGTGCCGGCGTCGCCAATGGCCGCGAAGCGATGGCGCCAGGTGGCGCCGAAATGCGCGTGCAATAGCGCGTCGAGGTTGGCGGGCGTCGTGGTCGTCGCGATCGCCACGCGCAGGCCGGCCTCGTTCGCCTCGTCGATCAGACGCG
The DNA here is from genome assembly GCF_040948665.1 of Paraburkholderia sp. BR14320. Classification (NCBI taxonomy): domain Bacteria; kingdom Pseudomonadati; phylum Pseudomonadota; class Betaproteobacteria; order Burkholderiales; family Burkholderiaceae; genus Paraburkholderia; species Paraburkholderia sp. BR14320. Next base: position 13,465 of record NZ_JBFPKG010000003.1, on the reverse strand, counting down.
CGATGCCGGGGCGCAGCGGCAGGCCGCGCTCGCGCATGCGCTCGGTGTAGTGGCGCGTCTTCAGTGCGTGCAGCGCGTCGACGGCCTCTCGCGCTCGCGGGCCTGCGGCTTCCTCGCACTCGACCGTGCGCCAGTAATGCAGCAGACGCTCCTTGCCGCCCGCCACTTTCAGCAGGCCAGAATAGAGCGCTTCGTCCCAGAACCAGTCGAGGCCCGCTTCCGCAAACGCGGCGTTGAACGCTTGCAGATGAGCGGTCTCGGTGTCGGCGAGCGTGCCGTCGACGTCGAAGATAAGGGCTTGCATCGTGCGGTCCTCGCGAGGGTGGGGTGCCGTTCAGACACGCACCACGATAGCCGAGCCATCCGCCGATTCAAATTCAGAGATTCTTTCGCCGTCGATAAGCGTTGCATTATGTGCTGGCAAGCACGCCGCAACATGCGCGCAGCAACAGGTCATTTGCCCAACTGCGGATCGGTCACGAAGCCGAGCTTCGTCAACCCGCCGCTTTGCGCCGCCGACATCACGATCGCGACCCGCTCGTACGGCACCTTGCGATCCGCGCGCAAATGCAGCTCCGGCTGCGGCGTCGCGACGGCGGCCTGCGCGATGCGCGCGCGCAGGCCGTCGTCGGTCACGGGCTGACCGTCCCACAGAACCGTGCCGTCCGCTTGTACCGCGACATCCACATGCGCGGGCTTGACCGCTTCCGGCTGGCTGCTCGCATGCGGCAGATCGATCCTGACCGCGTGCTGCAGCGCCGGAATGGTGACGAGAAAAATGATCAGCAGGACCAGCATTACATCGACGAGCGGCGTCATGTTGATCTCGTTCATCAGAGCTTGATCGTCGTCGTCGGAGAAGGGGCTCATTGCCATTCGAGGTCTCCGTCGCGGGTTGCGTTCGTCGCGTTGGTGCCGCGCGGCACCACGCGCATCTGCGGCCCGGCGCTCGACGGCAATTGCGCACCGGTCACGAAGTACGCATGCAAGCCGTGCGCGAAACGCTTCAGGCGCGCGACGATCGAGCGGTTCGCGCGCGTCAGGCCGTTGTAGCCGAGCACGGCCGGTATCGCGACGAAGAGTCCGAACGCGGTCATGATCAGCGACTCGCCGACCGGGCCGGCAACATGATCGATCGACGTCTGACCGGTCTCGCCGATCACGATCAGCGCATGGTAGATGCCCCATACGGTGCCGAACAGCCCGACGAAAGGCGCGGTGCTGCCGATCGAAGCAAGGATCGCGAGGCCGCTTTGCAGACGTGCGATCGTTTCGTCCATCGTGTCCTGCAGACGCCGTGTGATCCAGTCCGACACGTCTATGCGGTCGTGCAACTGCTGCTGCGTCTGCCGATGATGCGTCGCCGCTTCATGGCCCGCCAGCGCGAGCGCGAGCAGCGGGTTGTCGTGCGCGTGCGAATCCGGATAGCCGAGCGCGTGCAGCCCGTCGTCGAAGCGGTCCGCGCTCCAGAAGCGCGCGTCGCTCTGGCTGGTCACGCGCCTGAGGCGGACCACCTGCCACAGCTTCACGATGATCACCGTCCACGACAGCACCGACATGATCACGAGCACGCACAGAATGCCGCGCGTGACGAAATCACCCGAATCCCATACGTTTGCGAGTCCGTAATGTTGCATGGCGAGTTCCTTCGGTTGGTGTCGGTGGTCTGTCTGGCGGTTCGGTTACGTCGGGTCGGTCACTCGGTCAGTCCGAATACGAACGACTGCGAGTACGCGGCGCGCATCGGCGTGCCGTTTTCGGTGTACGGCTGGCAGGCGCCCGCATGCACGGCCGCGAGCGCCGCGTCGTCGAGCCGGGTGGAGCCGCTGCTGGTTTGCAGCTGCGCCGTTTCGATATGCCCAGTCAGCCCGACGACGAAGCGCACGATCGCCGTGCCATGCTCGCCGCGTCGCTTCGCGACATCGGGATAGTCGGGCTTCGGAATCGAGCAGTCGACATGCGACACGTTGCGCGGCTCGGTCGACGCGGGCGCCGCCGGATGAGCGGCGGGAGCGGATGCGGTCGACGGCGCGGCGGCCGTTGGCGTGGTGGGCACGGCGGCCTGCGGTGCCGCCGATGGCGCGGCGGTTTGCGTGACGGGCTGCGTGGTGCTTTCGCGTGTCGGAGACGGTGCCGGCACAGGCTTTTCCACACTGTGCGGCACCTGCGCGCGCGGCTGCGGCGCTGGTTTGGCGTGCACGGCGGGATGCATGACGGGCGGCGTGGGCGCCGGGGGGACGACAGCGGCGGGCGGGGGCGGCGCGGGTTGTGAAACAACCGGAGCGGGAGGCTCGGGGCTCAGCAGCAACGCGGTGATCGTGCGTGGCTCGACCGGACGCTCGACGATCGGCTTGCGTGCGCTCAACGCGATGACGAGCAGCAGCAGATGCGCGACGATCACGGCGCCCAGCACGATCGCCGCGCGACGGTAGCCGGCCGCGGGATTCGCAGAGCTTGCTGGGTGCACCACGGCAACTTGCAGCATCATCGTCACCTCCGCGGTCATTGTCCTCCGCGGGCCCCGCTTTTCAAACCCGCGACGGCCGGCGCGAAGCAATTCGGGAAAATCTCCCGCCGATCCGCGTTGTCAAACAATCACCCGGTGGGCTACCTTGAAACGATGACGCGAACCATCGCGGTGCTGCCATATCAACCTGGAGTACAACGATGCTGGAGACACGGATTTCCCCCCGACCGCCACGCCGTTGCCTCGCGCTGGCTTGCGCGCTCGTGCTGGCCGCGAGCGCCGCGCATGCCGCGGCCGCGCCGCTCGCCTACGTGACGAGCGAGAAGGCCGGCGTCGGCGTGATCGATCTCGACCAGATGACGCTTGCGCAGACCTTTCCGGTCGGCGCGGACGGCCCGCGCGGGCTGAGCCTGAACGCCGACGGCACGCGTCTGTTGGTCGCCAACAAGAACACCAACGATCTCGCGGTGATCGACACCGCTACCGGCAAGGTCGTCAAGCGCGTGAAGATCGGCAAAAACCCTGAATATGTGCGGGTGCGCAACGGCTACGCGTACGTGACCTACGAGCCCGGCGAGGACGGCGGGCCGCCGGGAGCCAAACCGGAAGGCAAACCCGACGCGAAAGGGGACAACAAGCCCGAAGCGAACGCGGGCGGCAAACCCGGCGCGGACGACGACGACGCGAACAAGCCGCCCGCTGAAATCGCGATCATCGATATGAAGAACTGGCAGGTGATCCGCTCGGTCACGAGCGGCCACGAAACTGAAGGCATCGAATTCTCGCGCGATGGTCAGATGATGCTGGTCACCAACGAAGGCGACGATACCGTGTCGATCTATCACGCACGAACCGGCGCGCCGATCAGAACCGTGAAGCTCGCGGCGGGCGGCCGGCCGCGCGGCATCCGGTTGTCGCCCGATGGCAAGCACTATGTGGTCACGCTGGAGTCGCTCAGCAAGCTCGTCGTGATCGACGCGCACACATTCGAGGTAGTCAAGACGGTCGATACGAAGCTTGGTCCCTATGGGGTCGCGTTCGGACCGAACGGTGAGCGGCTTTTCGTGGCCGCCGCGCGCGACAAGGTCGTGCAGGTGTTCGACGGCCACACCTTCGAACATGTCGCCGATGTGCCGGTCGGCCAGCGCTGCTGGCATTTCAGCTTCACGCCGGACGGCTCGAAGCTGATGGTCGCGTGTGGGCGCTCCGACGCGGTGTACGTGCTCGACGCGAAGAGCTATCAGCCGCTCAAGCAGATCGGTGAACTGCCGCTCGCGTGGGGCATCGTCACGTATCCGCATAGCGATGGGTCGATCGAATCGCATTGAGTGACATGCTGGCTTTGCTGAGTTGGTGTTAGCTTTTTCCCGTCTTGTACCGCTGTACGAGAAGAAGCACAAAAAGGCCGCCTGACAAGGGCGGCCTTTTTTATGTGTGTTCGAGCATGCTCAATAGCTCGGGGATGCAAGTCTCCGTCTAGCCTAATCCCGATTTCGCACCAGCAGAAATATGCAACAGAAATGAGTTATCCGAAACCAATAGCGTCAATTCTTGTAAAAGCGGGCTTATCCCGAATTAAAACCGTTGACCGCGGTCCGTTTCGATGGTTAATTCTCGTAGCAACGCTAGAGAACTCATGAGGAGTACAGTGGATCAACAGATGCAGCAAAGCAGTGGGACGAATGCCGAGGAAGAATGCGGAGTTTGCAGCATTATCTTTTCTATTTATTCCAAGTTCCCGCCGATGCCGTCCGCCCAGGCCTTGAACATGGAAACCGGGGAGTTCTTTCCGTTTGAGAGAGTTCGTAAGCTGAAAACCGGTTATGCCATGGCCGAAGCACTGGGCGTTGCATGGGCGTGCAATTGTCGCGAACGATCAAAGAAGCGTTTCGATGAACAGTTCACGCTTCGGGACCCGAACGGGCGCGCGCTTTCCGATACTCTCTATACGGTCCGATTTCCCTCGGGCGAGTTGAAGCATGGGGTTACCGATCACGCGGGACGTACACAGCGGCACAAGACAGACGGCGCGCAAGCGGTGCGAATCTATCTTGGACATCGCCAGTCAGCGTAACAATTTGTCTATCAAGGTAACTCATAAAACGGGGTAAAAATGACTTATCCGCTGCACGAATGCGTGACCAATACAAACGCTAATTCAAACGTGAATGTCTATGTGACACGCTACTGCAAGCCATGGAAGTTATCGGCCGGGGGTATTGAATTTCTGAAGGGCTGGGAGAAATTCAGTGCGGTCATATATGACAAGGATGGAAGCGGAAAAGGCAATGCGACTATCGGTTATGGACACCTTGTTCATATGGGGCCGATATCAGGAGCAATATCTGAGAAGCCATTTTTGCATGGAATTGCGGAGGCCGATGCCGATAAAATGCTCCGCGCTGATGTCGAAAAGGCTGAACGCATTGTCAATAGCGCGATCAAGGTCCCTTTGCACCAGTACGAGTACGACGCCCTAGTGTGTTTTATATACAATTTACAAGGTCATGGCGCCAACCTCCTCGATTTCGTGAACACTGGTGATTATGACAAGGTTGGCGACAAGATGAGAACTTACAGCCATGACCATCAGGGTCGCTTAGTTAAGGGCTTGCTCAGGCGTCGTCACCGTGAGGCAGAAATGTTCGAGGCAGGGATCTATGACTCATCACACTAAACTTATCGCGGCGATTGCATTCTGGCCGATCTTCTCGATAGCGGCCACCGTTTATTCGGGGGAGTTCGACTACAGGCAGATCCAATCATCGGCGACCTATTTCTCCGGCCACTCGGAAAAGGAAATTGATCGTTTGTGCAAGAGCGGAGAGCACGCGACGAATGATGATCTAGCTCAATGCCAACACCGGGAATTTGAGCGTGCAAAGGTGCGGCTGGATGAGAAGCTTAAAGTTGTTACGGCGCGATTTGAGCAGGGCGATAATTTTTTAAAAACCTATGATGAGAAACCATTGGCGATGCCATATTTCATTTCGGCGCAAGTTTCGTGGGCGAAGTTTCGTGACAGTCAATGTTATGCAGAAACATATATGATGGGCGAGGCGGCAGAGCGCGATATATATTTTTGGGGATGTATGACTGACATTACGCAAACGCGCGCAAACGAGTTAGCTAAATTGCTGAAGGATTGGAGTGTTCACTAAAAAAGCAGTCCCGTTTCGGCGAAGCTATTTGAAATGGAATTGATGATGCGCGACACTAGTATGCTTTTTCTGCTTTTCATTATGTCGCAGGCGACCTGGTTGCTTTATAGCGAAGACGACTGGTCCGCGCCGCTTTGCCGGCATTGCGCTCGTGCAGAACCGTCAGGCGACCGCAAGACCGAAGCCACCCCTTCGCACCACGCCAGTCACCACTACTTCCACCCATATCTCATCCCCACCCAAAACCCCCTCGGCGCCCCCGGCCCGACGAACTGCTCGTTGACCGGATTAGCGCCGTTAAACGTATTCCCCGGCCCAGTAAAGAAGTTCGCCCCCAGCGCGCCGAAGCTCGCATAGCGCTTATCGAGCAGGTTCGACACCGATGCGAACACCTGCAACTGTTTCGTCACCTGATACGAGGTGTCCATATCGATCAGCAGATAGCCCGAGATCTTGCCGTTCACATCCTGGTTGTTTTCGTCGCCATGCGCGTAGATACTGCCGCGCCACGTCAGGTTCGTGCCGATTCGCCATTTCGAGGTGGCCGCGTAATCGAGCCGCAGTTTGACGGTCGTCGCCGGAATGCTCGGGATGTGGTCGCCCGGATGCACGGTGATGTTGCCGTTCGCGTCGGCGCTCGAATTGCTGCGGCTGCTTTCGACCCATGTCGACTGATAGGTCGCGTTGACGTAGCTATAGCTGCCGGTCACGGTGAGCGGTCCGTATTTCGTCTGCCCGGCCAGTTCGACCCCTTGCCGGCGCGTGCGCCCGACGTTCTGAAAGAAGCCCTGCGAACTGCCCGCGCCGTTGCTGCTGATGAACTGGATGTCGTTGTCGAGCGTCGTGCTGTAAGCGGCGGCGCTCCATGTCGTGTTGCCGCCGATCCTGCCGCGCGCCCCGACTTCATAGGTCTTCGAAATGACCGGCTGCAACGGCGGATCGGAGACGAAGTCGTTCGGCAGAGAACATGGCGCGTTCGGATCGGCGCAGGCCAGCTCGATCGCGGTCGGCGAGCGCATGCCCTCGTTGTAGGTCGCATAGGCGGTGAAGGCCGGCGTCGGATTCCAATTGATGCCGACCGCCGGATTGAAGCGCGAGAACGTATGGTGGCCGTTGAGCTGCGGCTGCGTGCCGGATTCGTCGCCGATCGTCGCATCGGCCCAGTTGTAGCGGCCCGACAGCGTCAGCGACCACTGCGGCGTCAGCGACAGCGTGTCCGTCAGGTAGATGCCGTAGTTCGTGTTGTGCGTGTTCGCGTTGGTCTGCGGTTCGAAATTGCCGATGCCGACCGTCGCGCGCGAATCGGTGAACATCGCGTCTTGCGACGCCTGCGTGAAGTGCGAATTGGCGGCATCGACGGCCATGCCCGCGATGAACTGGTTCTTCATGCCGCCGAGTTTGCCGAGCAGCGTCAGTTGCAAGCTCGCACCGTAGCTGTCGGTCGTCACGGTCGATTGCAGGTTGGTCGCCTGCAACGTATCGACAGCGCCGTCGTCCCCGATCTCGCCGAAGTTCTCGTTGACGTTACTGCTGGTGTTGGCATTGCGAAAGTGCCGGTAGTACGCGTTGCCGCTCAGCTCGACGTTGTCGTTGAAGTAATGATCGCCCGACAGCGTCAGGTAGCCGACGCTATTCTGATTCCGGTCGGGATACGTATACGGTTGCTTCGGGTTGTTGAGGAACGAGCGCGGAAGGGTTTGCACGCCGTGCAGATCGTTGTCCGCGCCACCGGCCGACAACGACAGCGTGGTGTCAGCGTCGGTATAGCGCAGCTTGCCGAACGCCTGACGGATGCGGCTTTCGTTCTGCTCGGCCCAGCCGTTATCGTTCGCGGCGTTGGCGGTGAAGTAGTAGTCGAGGTTCTGGCCGATCGTGCCGCCCTGTTCGATCTGCGCGGCCTTGCGTCCCCACGAGCCGCCCTGGATTTCGGCTTCGCCGACCGGATTGTCCTTGCCGTTTTTCGTCGTGATCGCTAGCGCGCCGCCGAGCGTGTTGAAGCCGAAGGTCGGATTGGAGCCGGGGATCAGCTGCATCGTGTCGATCGCCTGTTGCGGTATCAGGTCCCAGTTCACGACGTCGCCGAACGGCTCGTTCACCCGCACGCCGTCGACGAATACCGACAAGCCCTGCGGCGTGCCCAGCAGCGGCGATGCGGTGAAGCCGCGATAGAACAGGTTCATCTGATACGGATTGCCCTGCGCGTCGGAGATCGTGACGCTAGGCAGATTCGCCGCGAGGAAATCGGTGAGCGTCTGGCGTCCCTGCCGTTGAATATCGGCCGCGTGTACGGTCTGCACGTTGGCCGGCACCTGCGTAAGCGGCGTGCCGATGCCGAGCAATGGCGTGGTGCCCACGACGACGATCGGCGCGAGGGTCGTGGTGGGCGTCGTGTTGTTGTTGGCGTTGTCGTCGGGCACCTTGGAAGGGGCAGCGGAAGACGCCGAAGCCGGCGCCGACGCCGCGACCGGCGGCTCGGCTTGCGCTTGCGCCCATACACTCGTGGACAAACCGGCGAGCGCTCCGCCGATGCAGAACGTGATGCCGGCGCGCCGCTGAAGCCGGCGTTTGCGGCGTGCTTGAGATCGCATGCTCATCGTTGTTGTCTCCTGCCGGCTTGTTATGCGCGCGTGTCGCGCGTTGTTCGACGTTGGTGTAAAGCTTCGCATACGCGTCTGTAAGCCGCGCGGGAGCTTTTCCCGATCTGCCGGGGAAGCGTTCCCAAACTCGCGCGAAACCCGCTGCGCGTGCCGTCGCTGAGTAGAATGCAAGCGTCATGTCAGGCGAACCGATCCATTCCTCCTCTGCTGGCCGCCCGCCGCCATCGTCACCGATATGGCGCGACCTCGGCTGGGTCGTCGCCGTGACCGCGCTAGCTGCGGCGCTCGGCGCCGCCTTCGATCTGAGCGAGAAGATCTACCGCTTCACGCGCGGCATGGAGCGCTTCCAGCTCGACGAGTTGCCGGGCACGCTGTTCGTGCTGTCGATCGCGCTCGCGTGGTTCGCGTGGCGCCGCTATAGCGATGCGCGCCGCGAAGCGCGCCATCGCCGCATGCTCGAGGAACAGGCCGAACAACTGCTCGCCGACAACCGGCGCCTCGCCAGTCAGGCGCTGCAGGCGCAGGAACGCGAGCGCCGCCATATGGCGCGCGAGCTGCACGACGAGCTGGGTCAATACCTGAACGCGATGTCGCTCGACGCGGCGCGCATCCGCGATCTATCGGGCGAGCGCGAGCCGGAGATTCATCGCATCGCGCTCGGGCTGATACAGAGCGCGACGCATGTGTACCGCGAGATCGGCGGCATGATTCGCCGCCTGCGGCCGATCGGCCTCGACGAATTCGGCTTGCCGACCGCGCTCGAACATTGCGTCGACGGCTGGCGCGAGCGTTTGCCCGAGGCGTCGTTCTCGGTGACGATCGAAGGGGACTTCAGCGGCCTCAGCGATGCGTTGACGATCACGCTGTACCGGCTCGTGCAGGAAGGACTCACGAACGTGTCGAAGTTCGCGCGCCGCTCGCGCGTCGAACTGTTCCTGGTGCGTGCGCCGCGCGAAGACAACGGCACGCAGATCGACGAGATCGTCGTCACGATGGCCGACGACGGCCCCGGCACCGATCTGACGAAGCCGCGCAGCGGGCTCGGGTTGATCGGCATGCGCGAGCGCGTCGAGGCGCTCGGCGGCGAGTTTCACGTCGCCAGCGAGCCGCAGCGCGGTTTTCTGTTCTGCGCGCGCGTATCCGCTCAAGCGGGGCTGGCCGAGCCCGTGAACTGAAGCCCGAGGCGGCTTGCCATCTGCGCGAGCTGCACGCCGTTGTCGGCGCCGAACTTCTGCCGGATCACCGATTGATGGTTGGCCACCGTCTTCTGACTCAAGCCGAGCTTTTCGGCGATGCTCGGCAGCGTATAGCCCTGCACGAGCAGCCGCAGCACCTCGAACTCGCGCGCGGACAACTGACGCCCCGGCGGCCCTTCGTTGAATGCGGTGCGCAGCGCGAGCGCCTGCGAGATGTCCGGGCTCAGATAGCCGGCGCGCCGGGCGATCGAGCGCACCGCTTCGACCAGCACGTCGGGCGCGCTCGCCTTGGTCACGTAGCCGAGCGCGCCTGCGTCGAGCGCGCGCCGCACGAAAATCGATTCCTCGTGCACGCTGAAGATCAGCACGCGCGCATCCGGCTCGCGCGCGAGCATGCGCCGCATCGCTTCGATGCCGCTCGCGCCCGGCAGCGACACGTCCATCACGACCACATCGGGCCGCAGCGCGCAAAAACGCTGGTAGGCCTGCGCGGCGTCGGCCGCTTCGCCGCACACCTCGACGTCGTCGTTCAGTTCGAGCAGACGCCGGTAGCCTTCGCGCACGACCGCATGATCGTCGACGAGCAGAACGGAGATGGTGTCGGCACTCATGATTGGGCTCCGGGTGATGCTCGGTTGTCGCCGGCGGCGTCGAGGTCGCGGGCAGCCGCCGCGAGCTTGCGCGAGTTGGCGTCGTTGCGAAACAGGATCGGCTGTTCGCGGGCGGCTGCTGTCGCCGCGGATTCCGACGCCGCCTGCCGCACGATCTTGACCACGTTCTCGTGAAACGGCGATTTGTCGCAGACAGGGTCGGCGTTGGCCGCATCGCCGGTCAGCAGGTAGGCCTGGCAGCGGCAGCCGCCGAGGTCGTGTTCCTTTTCGTCGCAGCTGCGGCACGGCTCCTTCATCCACTGCAAACCGCGAAAGCGATTGAATGCGTCGCTGTCGTACCAGATCTCGCGCAACGGCATGTCCTTCACGTTCGGCAGCGTCAGGCCGGGCAGGCCGCGCGCCGCGTGACACGGTAGCGCGGCGCCGTCGGGCGCGACGCCGAGGAACACCGCGCCCCAGCCGTTCATGCAGCGCTTCGGGCGCCGCTCGAAGTAGTCGGGCACGACGAAGAAGATCTTGCAGCGCTCGCCATGAGTCTGGCGATAGCGCGCGACCACCGCTTCGGCTTCTTCGAGCTGCTCGCGCGTCGGCATCAGTTGCGCCTGGTTCTCGCGCGCCCAGCCGTAGTACTGCGTGTTCGCCAGCTCCAGATATTCGGCGCCGAGAGCCAACGCCATCTCGATGATCTTGTCGACGTGCGGCAGGTTGTAGCGATGCAGCACGCAGTTCATCACCATCGGAAAGCCGTGCCGTTTGAGCGCGGCGGCGACACGCTGCTTCAGCTCGAACGTGCGCGTGCTGCTGAGGAAGTCATTCAGCTGCTGCGTCGAGTCCTGGAACGATAACTGGATGTGATCGAGCCCGGCCGCCTTCAGATCGCCGAGGCGCTGATCGGTGAGACCGACGCCCGACGTGATCAGGTTCGTGTAGAAGCCGAGCCTGTGCGCTTCTTCGACCAGCACTTCGACGTCGTCGCGCACCAGCGGCTCGCCACCGGAAAAGCCGAGCTGCACCGCGCCGAGCGCGCGCGCCTCGCGCAGCACGTCGAGCCATTGGCCGGTGGTCAGTTCGCGGTTGTGATCGGTGTAGTCGAGCGGGTTGTAGCAGAACGCGCAATGCAGCGGACAGCGATAGGTCAGCTCCGCGAGCAGCCACAGCGGCGGCGGTACCGCGGCGGCCGCGCTGCTTTGCGGTTGCGCGCCGGGTTGAGAACCGGGTTGAGAACCGGGTTGAGAAAGATCGGTCATCGCGCTACTCCAGCCAGCCGCGCCCATGCGCGTCGGCGATGAAAGCCCGCACCTCGTTGCCGATGCCGGTCGCGTTGAACGCCTGTTCGAGCTCGGCGATCAGCGTATCGATGTCGCGTGTGCCGTCGCAGCGCTTGAGGATTTCTCCGGCGCTTTGGTTGAGTTTCACCATGCCCTCCGGATACAGCAGCACGTGCGCGTTCTGCGCGGGCTCCCATTGCAGGCGGAATGGCTTCGCGATCGCGAGCGGCGTGGCGGGGTCGGCGCGTGTGGTGTCGTTCATTGCGGAAACGCCTTCTCGATCGAGTCGAGCATGGTCCACAGAATGTCGAGCTTGAACTGCAGGATTTCGAGCGCGCGTTCCTGCTGATCACGTCGCGTGAAATGGGCGAGCGTGACTTCGAGTCCGTGCTGCACGTCACGCTGCGCTAGCGAAATGCGCGAGCGGAAGTACGCGAGGCCCTCGGGCTCGATCCACGGATAGTGCTCGGGCCAGCTTGCGAGCCGGTCGCGATGCACCTGCGGCGCGAACATCTCGGTCAGCGACGAGCACACCGCTTCCTGCCACGGCGCACGGCGCGCGAAATTCACATAGGCATCGACGGCGAAGCGCACGCCCGGCGTCACGTGTTCGAGCGACCACAATTCGTCGCGCGTGAGACCGACCGCATCGGCGAGACGCGCCCAGGTTTCGATGCCGCCTTCCGCGCCTTCGTAGCCGTCGTGATCGAGAATACGCAGCACCCAGCGGCGGCGCGTCGCGCGGTCCGGACAGTTCGACAGCACGGCCGCATCCTTGAGCGGAATGTTGATCTGATAGTAGAAGCGGTTCGCGACCCAGCCGCGAATCTGCTCGCGCGAGCAGCCGCCGCTATTCATCTTCACGTTGAACGGATGGTGGATGTGATAGGCGGTGCCCTTCGCGCGCAATTGCGCTTCGAATTCCTCACGGCTCCAGGCGGGTCGGTCGACGACCTGGGTTCCCGCTGCGCTTGCGTCGCGTGTCGGTGTCGTGTCCTGAATGTCTTTCGCGTTCATGCCGTCCGTCTCCGTTTTATCGTCGTTCACAGCCGCGCCTGGCTACCTCATCTCTCCGCACTCTTTACTGCGCACTTCAAAGCTCGAAGCTCATTCCGTCGTACGCGACCTCGATTCCATGCTCGCCTAGCATGCGCCGCTCGGGGCCGTCTTCGATCAGGATCGGATTCGTGTTGTTGATATGGATCAGCACTTTGCGCTTCGCACCGAGCGAATCGAGTGTTTCGATCATGCCGCCCGCGCCGCTTTGCGGCAGATGGCCCATATCCGCCGAGGTCTTCTTCGACAGGCCGAGGCGGATCATTTCGTCGCCGGTCCACAGCGTGCCGTCGACGAGCAGCAGATCGGCCTCGCGCATCGCCGCGAGCACGTGCGGCTCGATCGCGCCGAGCCCCGGCGCGTAGAACACGCGCTGGCCCGATTGCAGGTTCGTCAGCACGAGCCCGATGTTGTCGCCGCGCTCGGGCGCCTCGCGATGCGGCGAGTACGGCGGCGCCTTGCTCGATAGCGGCAGCGCGTCGATGCGGATGCCGGGCAATGCGTCGACGGCGAGCGGCGCGCCGTCTAGCGCGATCCGGCGATGCTCGACACCGCAGTAGTGCGACAGGATCGGCGCGACCGGAAAGCCTGAGCGCAGGTCTTGCCAGACCGCATCGGTCGCGTACAGCGGCAGCGGCGTGTCGCGTTCGCGCAGCGTCAGCAGGCCGGTCACGTGGTCGATCTGCGCGTCGATCACGAGCACCGCGGCAATGCCGCTGTCGCGCGCGCGCCGCGCTGGCTGAAGCTCGGGATGCGCGGCGATCTGCGCGAGCAGATCGGGCGACGCATTGACGAGCAGCCAGTCCTCGCCGTTCGCGCTGACCGCGATCGACGACTGCGTGCGGCGCGTCGCCTTCACCGTGCCGCGACGCACGCCGTCGCAATTGCGGCAATTGCAGTTCCACTGCGGAAAACCGCCGCCCGCCGACGAGCCGAGTACCTTGATCTTCATGCCGCGTGACGCATGCTGCTGCGCTCCTCGTCGATGGTGGGAATGAACATCTCGGCGAGCACCTGCGCGACACGCGCATGCAGCGCGGGGTCGCTCGTCAGATGGCCCGCCGCGCTCACGGACTCGACGCGTACCGACGGCACCGCGCGCGACAGCC
>NZ_JBFPKG010000039.1:0-73533 GCF_040948665.1 Paraburkholderia sp. BR14320 | reverse complement strand
CAGCAGCGCTGGATGTACGATCTGCTCGCGCAGCGCACGGCCGGCGCGCCGCGCTATTTCCCGCAGGCGTCGGCCGCGCTTGCGCGATGCGCCGCGCAGGCCGACGCCAATGCATTCGCGCGCTTTCTGCGCACCGTCACGCGCCAGCGCGCGGTCGAAAACCATCCGCTGAACGCGCGGCTCGTGTTCGAGGAACTGTTCATCGGCTATCGCGCGCTGTTTGCGTGAGCCCGCAGCCAGACAGCCTTCCGTCTCATTCCATTCAAGCCAAGCCACCATGAGCCTTTCCTACCGCGACGCCACGCTCGACGATCTGCCCGCGATCGTCGCCATCTACAATTCGACGATCCCGTCGCGTCAGGTCACCGCGGACCTCGAACCGGTCAGCATCGAGAGCCGGCATGCGTGGTTTCATGCGCACGGTCCGCAAAAGCGGCCGTTGTGGGTGGTCGAAGATCCGCAGCAGGCGGGGCGCGTGATCGCGTGGCTGAGCTTTTCGGATTTTTATGGCCGTCCGGCCTACCAGCGCACCGCCGAAGTCAGCATCTATCTCGACGAAAGCGCGCGCGGCCAGGGTCTCGGCAAGCAGCTGCTGGCGGCTTCGCTCGACGCGGCACCGGGGCTTGGCATCGACACGGTGCTCGGCTTCGTGTTCGGTCACAATGAAGCGAGCGTGCGGCTGTTCCGCGGCTTCGGCTTCGACGCATGGGGCACGCTGCCGCGCGTTGCGGTGCTCGACGGCGTCGAGCGCGATCTGGTGATTCTTGGCAAGCGCCTTGCGCACGCGAGTTGAGCACGCTGCGTGAACATACCCAAGCTGTCCCAAGCGGCCCCGGCCACGCCGTCGCCCGGCCGCAAAGCCCTTTTTCGCAGGACCTGACCATGTTTGTCGACTCACACTGCCATATCAACTTCGAAGGACTCGCGGACCGTCTGCCGCAAGTGCTGGAAAGCATGCGCAGCCATTCGGTGTCGCACGCGCTGTGCGTGTCGGTGGACCTCGAAACGCTGCCGTCGGTGCTCGATATCGCCAGCCGCCATGACAACGTGTACGCGTCGGTCGGCGTGCATCCCGATCACGAGCACATGCGCGAGCCGAGCGTGGCCGAGCTGGTCGAACTGGCCGAGCATCCGAAGGTCGTCGCGATCGGCGAAACCGGGCTCGACTACTACCGCCTCGAAGGCCGCTCGATCGCCGACATGGAGTGGCAGCGCGAGCGCTTTCGCACCCACATCCGCGCCGCGCACGCGACGGGTAAGCCGCTGATCATCCACACCCGCTCGTCGTCGGAAGACACGTTGCGCATCATGGCCGAGGAGCGCGCGGGCGTGCCGGGCGGCGTGATGCATTGCTTCACGGAACCGTGGGCCATCGCCGAGCAGGCGCTTGCGCAGAATTTCTACATTTCGCTGTCGGGCATCGTCACGTTCAAGAACGCGACCGATGTGCAGGAGGTCGCGCGCCGCGTGCCGCTCGAGCGTCTGCTGATCGAAACCGATTCGCCGTATCTGGCGCCGGTGCCGTATCGCGGCAAGCCGAATGAACCTGCGTACGTCAGTTATGTCGGACGCTTCATCGCGCAGCAACGCGAGATGCCGGACGAGGCGCTAGCCGCCGCAACCACGCAAAACTTCTTCAGACTGTTCGGAATCGCCGCACCGGACGGCGTCTGAAAAAGCTGAATTATCAAAGAGATAGGAAACTTTCCTAAAGTACCATATGAAAAACATTTCGACGTCGTCCGCTGATTTTCAACCGCTGTACGCCGGGCCGGCCGCCCGGGCTCTCTCGCCGGCACGCCGTCTTGCGTGCGCCGCCGCGCTCGCCTGCGCGGCGCTAGTCGCGGTGCCCGCGCATGCAGCGCCGATCGACACGCTGATCAAGGCGGTCAAGTTCGACGACGTCAGCGGCGTCAACAAGCTGCTCGCCAAGGGCATGGACCCGAACAGCGTCGACAACCAGGGCATGCCGCTGCTCGTGATCGCCGCGCGCGAGAAATCCGACAAGGTCGCGGCCGCGCTGCTCGCGAACCCGAAGACCGACATCGAGATTCAGGACAAGGCCGGTGAGAACGCGCTGATGATGGCGTCGCTGGTCGGCGACCTGAACCTCGTGAATCTGCTGATCGCGAAGGACGCCGAGGTCAACAAGAAGGGCTGGGCGCCGCTGCACTACGCGGCCGCGAACGGCCACGACGACATCGTCAAGGTGCTGCTCGACCACTCGGCCTACGTCGACACCGGCTCGCCGAACGGCACCACGCCGCTGATGATGGCCGCGCGCGGCGGCCACGTGTCGACCGTCAAGCTGCTGCTCGACAACGGCGCGGACCTGTCGGTGAAAAACCAGATCGGCATGACCGCGCTCGATTTCGCCAAGACCTACAAGGAGCCTGACGTCGTCGAAGGACTCACGGCGCGCATGCAGCAGACCCAGCAGCAGAAGCAATGACGCTGTCGGCAGGCGGCGCGGCGCGCCCGCGAGGCCGTGCCGTTTTGCTGCGGTTTTGTCGGAGCCGCGCGGCAGCGGGCCTGCTGCCGCCGTGTAAAACAGTGCAGAATGACGACTTCGGCGCGCCGCGTAGCGCGCCGTCCGGACGCGGCAGAAAGACCGCGTGATAAACAACCCTGGAAAGGAACACCATGCTGCGGGCATTGATTTTCGCCGGCGCGCTTGCCTTGCCGCTTTCGGCAGCCGCGTTTACGGGAGGCGACCTCAACAAGCTGTGCACCAAGACGGACATCGCTTCGCGTAGCGCCTGCGCGGCCTACATCGAAGGCGCGGCCGACGGCATCTTCAACACGATCGACGCGATCGGCGGCACCACCGGTCCGCGCGTCGGCCAGTACTTCTGCCTGCCGCCGGATGCGCGCTCGGCGCAGTTGACCGACGCGGTGCGCAAATACATCGCCGAGAATCCGAACGCCGCGGGCTACAACGCGAGCACGGCGATTTCGCTGGGTCTCGGCAAGGCGTTTCCCTGCAAGAGCGGCAGCTGACCGATAACCGCCGCGCATCGAAGAACCCGTTGTAACGCCCAGGCGCCGTCGTGCGCCTCGGTGTCGGGGTCATCGCTCCCGCTGGGGCACCCCCGGATGTCAGTAGTCCCGCAGGCGCGCCGCCGCTCATCGAGCCCGGAGGAAGATGCCCGTTATGCCTACTATCGACGACTTCTACCGCGTGGCCGCCGCGCCGCTGCATACGTGGCTCGGCGCGCTGATCGTGACGGCCTTCGTGACGATCGTGGCGATCGGCGTTCACCGCTTCGGCGCGCGCGTCGTGATGCGTCTCGCGCAGCCGCATGCGCTGACGAGCGTCGTGCTGCGCTACATCGACAAGCCGTCGCTGTTCGTCCTCGTGATCCTCGTGCTCGCGTGGGTCTGGTCCGAGGCGCCCGATACCCTCAACTTCATCGAACCGGTGCGCGACATCACCGGCATCGCGCTGATCGCCGCGCTCACGTGGCTGTCGGTACGCTCGGCCGCGGCGATCGGCGAAGCGATCATCCGCGCCCATCCGCTCGATAGCGCCGATAACCTGCAGGCGCGCCGCATCCATACGCAGGCGCGTGTGCTCGCGCGCTCGGTGATGATCGTGATCGTGATCATCGGTGTCGGCGGTGCGCTGATGACCTTGCCCAATGTGCGGCAAATCGGTGCGAGCCTGCTGGCTTCCGCCGGTGTCGCCGGTCTGGTCGCCGGTATCGCGGCGCGGCCGGTGCTCGGCAACCTGATCGCCGGTTTGCAGATCGCGCTGTCGCAACCGATCCGCCTCGACGACGTTGTCGTGATCCAGAACGAGTGGGGACGCATCGAGGAAATCACCGGCACCTACGTGTCGGTGCGGCTGTGGGACCAGCGCCGCCTGATCGTGCCGCTGCAATGGTTTATCGAAAACCCGTTCACGAACTGGACGCGCAACAGCTCGCAAATCATCGGCACCGTGTTTCTGTTCGTCGATTACCGGATGCCTCTCGCCCCGCTGCGCGAGGAGCTCGCGCGCATCGTCGAGAATGCGCCCGAGTGGGACCGCCGCGTGCAGGTACTGCAGGTAACGGACTGCACCGAACGCGCGATGCAGTTGCGCGCGCTCGTCAGCGCGCCCGATTCCGGCCTCGCGTGGGATTTGCGCTGCCGCGTGCGCGAAGGGCTGCTCGATTTCGTGCACCGGCATTACCCGGAATACCTGCCGCGGGCGCGTGCGGAGGTGTCGGCGGAGCTGGAGACCAGCGGCGCGGGTCCGATCGACTGGCTGCCGCGCAGCCGGCAGGCGCCCGCCGGCAGCACCGCCGCGCATACCGAAGCCGATCCGGTGGCGAGCCGCCTCGGCCGCACTGGCGCGGCCGAAGTCCCGCATAAGGCGAAGGAACAGGCTTAGCCATGCGTTGCCGAGCGCCAATCACGAATCGCTAATCACTAATCGCGACTCGCGGCCGCGCTCACGCCCAACGATGCGCGGGCACGCCGATTGCTATTAACGGGCGCACCACGCCCGCGCAGTCGGCGCGGCGCACCGCAAGAACTACGGAGGACATGCAATATGGGCCGATTGATCGTCGTGTCGAATCGCGTCGCGACGCCGACGGAGACCAAGGGATCGGCGGGCGGACTGGCTGTCGGCGTATTCGGCGCGCTCAAGGATGCAGGCGGCGTCTGGTTCGGCTGGAGCGGCGATGTGGTCAGCGAGACGGTCGCCAACGCGGGGCCGATGCTCGAGCAGGACGGCGCGGTGACCTTCGCGACCGTCGGCCTCACGCGCAAGGACTACGACCAGTACTACCGGGGCTTCTCGAACGCGACGCTGTGGCCGGTATTCCACTACCGCAACGACCTCGCGCGCTACGAGCGCGACGAGTACGCGGGCTACCGGCGCGTCAACGCGTGGCTCGCGCACAAGCTGGTCAAGCTGCTCGAACCGGACGACATCATCTGGATTCACGACTACCATCTGATCCCGTTCGCCGAGGCGCTGCGCAGCGAGGGCGTGACCAACCGCATCGGTTTCTTTCTGCACATCCCGTTTCCCGCGCCGCAGATCCTGCTCAACATTCCGCCGCACGAGGAGCTCGTGAAGTCGCTGTCGTGCTACGACCTGCTCGGCTTCCAGACCGCCACCGACCAGCAGGCGTTCCACGACTACGTGACCCGTCACGCGCGCGGCACGGTCAGCGCGGACGGCATGGTCGAGGCGTTCGGGCGCAAGCTGCGCACCGGCGTGTACCGGATCGGCGTGTTCCCCGATGAAATCGCCGAGCAGGCCAAGCGCTACGAAAGCCGCCAGCACGTGCTCGAACTGAAGCAGAGTCTCGAAGGGCGCAAGCTGATCATGAGCGTCGACCGGCTCGATTATTCGAAGGGGCTGGTCGAGCGGTTTCGCGCGTTCGAACTGCTGCTCGAACGCTCGCCCGAATGGCGCGGCAACGTCACGCTCGTGCAGATCGCGCCGCCGACGCGCTCGGACGTCGCGACCTATCAGAAGATCCGCCAGGATCTCGAATACGAGGCGGGGCGCATCAACGGCCGCTACTCGGGGCTCGATTACACGCCGATCCGCTATCTGAACCAGCAGTACGACCGCTGGAAGCTGATGTCGCTGTTTCGCGAGTCGCAAATCGGCTTCGTCACGCCGCTGCACGACGGCATGAACCTCGTCGCGAAGGAGTACGTGGCCGCACAGAATCCCGAAGATCCCGGCGTGCTGGTGCTGTCGATTTTCGCGGGCGCCGCGGCCGAGCTCTCCGGCGCGGTGCTCGTCAATCCGCACGATGCGATCGGCATGTGCGAAGCCTTGCAGCGCGCACTGCAGATGCCGCTCGACGCGCGCCAGCGGCGTCACGAGATCAACATGGCCGCGCTGCGCGAGAACGATCTCGGGGTGTGGCGCGACAGCTTTCTCAGGGATTTGCGCAGCGTGCCCGTGCGTCGACCGGGCGAGGGCGGGGGCCACAAATGACGACGCGGTGATGGCGGATGTAAGCCGTTTGTAACAGCACCGAGCAATTGCAAGACCTGCGGCTTTTCCACCGACGCCAGGGAATAATCCTCCGTAGCGACGATGCATGCGGCGCTTAGGGACCGCGTGAATTGATCCGACGTCATGGCGCTGTCATACTCGGCGTCGCCGACGGCATCGCGATTGCGCGCCAGCTGTCGGCTCACGGAGACACAATATGAAGATTGCGCAGATCGCCCCGCTGACCGAATCGGTGCCGCCGAAGCTTTACGGCGGCACGGAGCGGGTCGTGTCGTACATCACCGAGGCGCTGGTCGAGCAGGGCCACGACGTGACGCTGTTCGCGAGTGGCGACTCCGTCACGAGCGCGAAGCTCGAACCGGTGTGGCCGCGCGCGCTGCGGCTCGATCCGGGCATTCGCGACCGCGTCGCGCCGCACATGCTGCTGATGGAACTGGTGCGCCGCCAGGCCGAAGACTTCGACGTACTGCATTTCCATCTCGACTATTACTCGTTCTCGGTATTCAAGCGGCAGGAAACGCCATTCGTCACGACGATGCATGGGCGGCTCGATCTGCCCGAGCAGCAGCCAGTGTTCGACACCTTCAACTCGGTGCCGGTGATCTCGATCTCGAATGCGCAGCGTCATCCGCTGCCGCAGGCGCGCTGGCTCACCACGGTCTATCACGGCCTGCCGGAGCAGCTCTATACACCGCAACCGGTCGAGCAGAAGTACCTCGCGTTTCTCGGCCGGATTTCCCCGGAAAAACGCGTCGATACGGCGATCCGCATCGCGGGCCGCTGCGGCATGCCGATCCGCATCGCTGCCAAGGTCGATGCGGCCGACCGCGAATACTTCGAGCGTGACATCCGGCCGTTGCTCGATCTGCCGTACGTCGAGTACATCGGCGAGATCGCCGATCATCAGAAGGCCGAGTTTCTGTCGGGCGCGCATGCGCTGCTGTTTCCGATCGACTGGCCGGAGCCGTTCGGTCTCGTGATGATCGAGGCGATGGCGTGCGGCACGCCGGTGATCGCGTTCAACCGCGGCTCGGTGCCGGAAGTGCTCGAAGAGGGCGTGACCGGGTTCATCGTCGAGGACGAGATCGGCGCGGTGGCGGCCGTCAACCGGCTGCACAAGGTGCCGCGCGCGGGCGTGCGGCGGCGCTTCGAGGAGCGCTTCACGTCGCACCGGATGGCGCGTCAGTATGTGGAGGCGTATCAGTCGGTGATTCGCGCGCAGAAGCGCTCGCGGTTCAAGGTGATCGATTCGTCGGGCGCTTGACGCGGGACCATTCGCGCGTGTCGAAGCGAAGAACGGCGGTGCGCGAGGCGCGCCGCCGTTTTTTTCGCGCTCGGGTTTTCTCGAGTGTGGGCGCCGGCATCGGCATCGCACAACAAAAAGGCCGCGCGATGGCCCACACAGGGTCCCTCGCGCGGCCTTCGCCGCGATGCGATCCGGATGCAAAGCCTGCGCGCGTGTCGGGATGCGCGCGCAGGTGTTCAGGGTAGCGTGCCGGGCAACGCGCTCAGATCTTCAGCCGCGTGACCTTCGTGCCTTGCAGCGACACGTCGCCCATCAGGCCCGCGTTGGTCAACACGAAAACCTGCACCGGCGCGGTGGCCGTGGTCGTGTCGACGGCGCCGTTCGCGCCGACCTTCACGAGCGCGACCGATGCATCGACGCCGGCCGACCAGCCGTCCGCGTTGCGGAATTTGTCGAGCGAATCCTGCGTCATGAACAGGAAGATCAGTGCCTTCGACTGCGCGCCCGCCGTCAGGCCGAACGAGCCTGACACGGTGCTGTAGTAGCCGACCGTCGCGCCGCCCACTCGCAATGCGCCTTCGCCATACTGACCGCCGACGATGAAGCCCGCCTGTATCACCGACGGGAACACCAGCACGCCGCGCGCCTTCGACACCAGCTCACGCGAGCCCGGCACGGTCGTGAACAGTCTGGACAGCGTGCCGTCGACGCTGGCGTCGATCGACTGTCGTTTCGAGGCGTTGACATGAGCATTGTCCGGAGTGTTGCCCGTCGTCGTGCACCCGGCGAGTGCAAGGCCTCCGAAAGCTAGCGCAGCGGTCGTCTTCAACATGAAGTGTCGTCTTTGCATCGTTTTTCTCCGTGGTGGATCCGGGGCGCAACCGTGTTGATGTCGCCTGGTTGCCTCTGAGTTATATCACAGCCTGGTGTAAAAGGCGCGTCGCCTGGCAACGCGAAAAGCCTTATGGGACAAGGGTTTGAGGCTAATCGTAAGGTGCTTTTAAGTAATTTTGACCGGCCCGCCGGGCGGCGTCGAAGTACGCGTCGGGCGAAGATCGGAGGAGCCGAAGCGGACGAGCGCCCGAGGCGCGGCGATTTTGGGGACGCTTCGGCGCGGCCCCGCGATGCGCCGGTTTTTACCGATTTTCGCGTCGTGCCGCGGTCCATCGACATGGAAATGAAAGTGTTGTTTCGACGCAGCAGATTGCACTACGAACGGCGTGGCCGCCGCTCAGCCGTGATTCACCGGACTCTTGACCGCGGGCGGGCGCCGCAGCGCGCGGCGCACCATGCCGATGATCGCGCCGATCGCGAACAGGACCGCCGCCGGCACGATCCAATAGCCGACGAACGCGTGCCACAGATACGCGAACAGCGTCGAGCGACGCACGTTGTATTCGTTGATCGCGTCCTGCTGACGCGGCGCGTTGGCGGCCAGCACGTCGGCCGGGCAGCCGGCGGCTTTTGCCTCGTCGGGTTTGCCATGACAATGCGCGGGCGCGCCGGCGGCGCGCTGCGCCTGAGTGAAATTCCAGGTGGTCAGCGCGCGCTCGAGATCGACCGCGTTGTACGACATTTCCTCGCGGATCTCGTTGACCGCGACGATCGCCACAGGCACGGCCCAGAAAATGATGACCAGCAACCACCGCCTTAACCAGCGGTTTTTGTGCTTCGATACCATCCTTGCCTCCGATCGATGCTCAGTAGCACCAACGACAAGATGGCGGCCCAGTTTTGATTGATTCTATATGTGAGGGTGGGCCGTCTCCGCAGCCATCATAGAAGAAAACGGCGCGTTGCGGCGGATGGACTACGAAGCAGGGGGCGAGCGAAGCGCCGCGCGGGTGGAACCACGCACCGGCGCCGTGTCGACAGGCAGGGCGCCGGCTGGAGGAACGGCTACGCGTCTTGTTCAGTTGGCAGGCGCCGACGAGGACAGGCAGGTCTTCATGAACGCCTTGCGGTCGTCGCCTTTCTTGTCGCCTGCCTGCTTGTTGCACGCCTTCATCTTGTCCTGCTGGCTCATCGGCGCGGCGGCGGCCGGCTTCGCGGAAAGGCAGGCTTGCATGAACGCCTTGCGCTCGTCGCCTTTCTTGTCGCCGGCCTGCTTGTTGCAGTCGGCCATCTTGGTCTGCTGGCTGTTCGCCGCGAACGCCGGCGATACGAGTACCGCGCCCAACACCAGCGTAGCGATAGCGGATTGGATTTTCATGGGACACTCCATCGGTGGTGAAAACGTTTCTGGTCGTTTATGCGCGCGGGCGACGCCAGCATCCATGGGCCCATCGGCGCATCCATTATGGCAAATGCCGTCTGCCAGAACGGCTCGAAATGCATTCCGGTTGACAGCGCTCCGCGCTCGTTTTCCCTGAGTGGCGCAGAGCAACCGGTGATGCGGCGTTTGAAACGGTCGAATGAAGGAGCGCGCGAATTTTGTTATGCAATGCAGATTGGTTGCGCCGATTATTCCTTGCTTATTGAATAGAAATTACGGCTCGCGGTATTTGGATATATTGCTAACAGGCAATCAGGATTTCTACATTGCTGCAAATGCAACTTAATAGAAAATTGGCATGAAATTCGGAAGCCGCCGTTGTGCCAAAATCGCGCTCCGATGCGTGCCGGGTCCACGTCGGCAACCTTCATCCTTGCGAGGAGACTTACCATGCATTACCTGTTGATGTACGAGCTGGTACCCGACTATCTGGAGCGACGCGGCGAGTACCGCGACGCGCATCTGAAACTCGCCTGGGCCGCCGCCGAACGGGGCGAACTGCTGCTGGCCGGCGCGCTCACCGAGCCGACGGACGGGGCGGTGCTGCTCTTCACCGGCACCTCGCCGGCAGTCGCGCAAGCCTTTGCCGAGGCCGATCCGTACGTGCTATCCGGGCTCGTTACGCGCTGGCGCGTGCGCGAATGGACCACGGTCGTCGGCGAGCACGCATCGAAACCGGTGCGCCCGTAGCACGCTCGAAGCGACTTCGGCGTCTTTTCTCTCGCCTCGAACTCCGCGCATGCGCAGCAGCCGCATGCGCGCCTCCGATTGCCTCCATGTCACCGGGCGTGGGCGTCGCCGTTCTTTCGCCGACGCTCGACACAGCCGATCACATCGATCATTAAAATGGCATAGAAATGCGTGCTGGATCGGCAATTACATTTCTAAAGAGCATTCTGTTCGGTAATGCGGTATTGTGCATTGCAATAGAGCGATTCCGTGCCGTTAAAGCAGCGGCTTCTGTTACGGCAATACGAGAATCGTCGCAGCGAAACGGACAAGAATGTTTCTATCCGTAACACTTGTCTCAACTGTACTCACGCAAAGAACGGGATGGTATGCTTCGTGCACAAATTTTCCCGTGCACGAGTGAGACCGCGTTTTGTGCTTCGCAATAGGGAAGAGCCGCACCACGCGTGGGCGGACTACTTCAGCGAGCCGAACGGACAAAACAAATTTGTGCAACCGAGGGCCGCACACGGGTCGTGAACGCTGAGAACCCGTGGCAGGCCCAACGCCGCGGCCAGGCCAGGCCGCGTGGAGAAAATCCAATGTTTTTCGATGAGCTAAACAACGACGAATGGGCGCTGCTCGCGCCGCTCGTCTCCGACGAGCCGGCCGTCCGTCTGAACCGGCGCGGCCGGCCGCGCGCCGAACCGCGCATCGTGGCGAATGCGGTGCTGTGGATCATGACTACGGGTGAGCCGTGGTCGAAGCTGCCGGGCCGCTATCCGTCCGGTCCCACGTGCCGTCGCCGCTTCGAAGAGTGGCAACTGAACGGCACACTGCTGGAGATGGTCCGCCTGCTGTCGCAGCGCGGCCGCACCTTCGCGTACATTCCCCAGCCGGCGCCGCCCGTTACGGCCAGACCCGTAGCGCCGGTTGCGCAAACCCCGAGCCCGCGTGAAGACAACAGTCTGCGCGGCGTGTCGTGGAAGAGTCCCGAGTCGTGGCAGGCGCCCGGCGTCGCGAGCGCGTTGAGCCAATGGCGCACGGCCGATCCGATCGGCGACATCACGCGGCAATTGTCGGGGCTTGCGCCAGCGGCAGCGCCGGCTGCGCGCGTGGCGACATCCGCGTTGGCCGCGGCGCCGGAGGGGGACGTCGAACCGGCCGCATTCGACACGGCCGAGATCGACCGGGCCGGCGAGCCGCGCCCGTCGCTGACGATGGCTCTCGCGCCGAGCGGCATGCAGGTCGCCGACTCGCGCGGTTATCTGATCTACGTGGTGGTCGAGGAAGTGCCGAATGCGATGTATCGCGGGTGGGCGGAGATCACCAGGGACGGCAAGCGTGTCGAGCGCTCAGGCCTCGTCGGCCCGCGCTTCGAGGATGCGCAGCACGCGCAGAAATTCGCGCTCGACTGGGCGCGTCAGTGGATCGATCGTGAATGCGCAACCGACGCAGCGGCCGCCGCGATGACCGATGCAACCGCCGCCGAGCCTTCGTCGGCAGCCGCATCGAGCAACCCTGTGCAGCGCTCGGCGAGCCGTTCGTTGTCGGGCCTGCGTCATGTGCCGGAACCGGCGTCGATCGATGGCGTCGCGAATCACCCGGCGAATCACGCCGCAAATCACGGCGCGCCGCTTGACGGGCCGCTGAAGCCATCACTGAATGCATTGCGCGGGCCGCTGCGCCGCTATCCGTCGGACACCGCGAGCGCGGGCGTAACGAGCACGCCCACGGTGACGACCGACAGCGGCACCGTGGAGCACTTTTCGGCGACCTACAAGGAACTGATCTCGTACGTGAGATGAACCCTGCGCACCCTGCGCCCGCTTGATGCCGTCGCAGGGTCGCGCATCGTCATTGCCGTCCATACGTATCGTCGAAGCGCACGATATCGTCTTCACCCAGGTACGAACCGGACTGCACCTCGATCATTTCGAGCGGCATCTTGCCCGGGTTTTCGAGGCGATGCGTGACGCCGAGCGGAATATAGGCCGACTCGTTTTCGGACACGATAAAGCGCTCGTCGCCGCGCGTGACGAGCGCGGTGCCGCGCACGACAATCCAGTGCTCGGCGCGATGATGATGCATCTGCAGCGACAGCCGCGCGCCCGGCTTCACGACGATCCGCTTGACCTGGAAGCGCTCGCCGGTGTCGACGGAATCGTAGTTGCCCCAGGGGCGATGCACCTTGCGATGATTGGCCGCTTCGAGCCCGCCATCCTCGCGAATCCGGTTGACGATCTTCTTGACGTCCTGCACGCGTGATTTATCGGCGACGAGAATCGCATCGGCGGTCTCGACGACGACGAGATCCTGCGTGCCGACACAGGCAATCAGTCGCCCTTCGGAATGCGCGAAGGTCGAGTTCGCGCCTTCGAACATCACGCGGCCGCGGCTCACATTGCGATCGGCGTCCTTCTCGGAGATGTCCCAGATCGCGTCCCACGAACCGACGTCGGACCAGCCGGCCATCAGCGGCACGACCACGCCCGACGCGATGCTCTGATCGGCGCCGAGCTTTTCCATCACCGCGTAGTCGATCGAATTCGACGGCGACGCGCCGAACGCTTCGCGTTGCAGCCGGAAGAAGTCGCCGTCCGCCGTGCGGCCCGCGAAGGCCGCTTCGCAGGCTTCGTGAATGGCCGGCTGAAAATGGCGAATCGCGTTGAGCCACGTCGATGCGCGCACGATGAAAATACCGCTGTTCCACCAGTATTCGCGTGATTCGACGTAGCGCCGCGCGAGTTCCAGATGCGGCTTTTCGACGAAGCGGTCGAGGCGGTGCGCGACGAGGCGCGCCGACCCTTCGGTCCGCGCGGCATCCGGCACATCGTCAGAACCGAGCGGCGCGCCGATGCGGATATAGCCATAGCCGGTTTCCGCGCGCGTCGGCACGATCCCCATCGTGACGATCCGGCCTGCCGCCGCATGCTGAACGCCGGCGGCGACCGCCGCGTGAAAGCCATCGCTGTCGGTGACCGCGTGATCGGCGGGCATCACGACCATGATGCCGTCTTCGTCCTGCGCGGCGACGGACAACGCGGCCACCGTCAACGCGGGCGCGGTGTCACGGCCGACGGGTTCGAGTATCAGCCGGCTCGGCTTGCCGCTCGTGCGCAACTGTTCGGCCGTCGTGAAGCGCTGCTCTTCGTTGGCGACGACCACGAGCTGGCCGGCGAGCGGATAGCCGGCTTCGAGCCCATCGAGACGGCGGGTCGTCGATTGGAGCAGCGACTCGTCGCCGAGCAGGCCGATCAGCTGCTTCGGATGCTGCTCGCGCGACATCGGCCACAGCCGGGTGCCCGAGCCGCCCGCGAGAATCACGGGATGAACCTTGAGCTTGACGCTGGTTGCGGTAGGAGACGTGGTCGTGGACGAAGGGGCGGGGGTGGGCCGGGTGCCGGCGGGCGTGACCGGGGCCGGAGCTGTCATGGTGAACTCTCCTCGAGGCTGGATGAATGTGTCGAGTTTTATCACGAAGTCCAGAATCAATAAAAGCGCGTTAAATAAAATAGGATTAAGTGCGCGTCGAATTTATTAAAAATGCGGAAAAAATGCGTCGCCGATTGATTCAAAAATAAAAATTACCGGAAAAAAATCGATAAGCATTTTTTTCGCTTAATGATGCGCAAGAATGACCGTACCCATGGAGCCGGGTGTCACCGGCAGACCTGTTGGGAAAAGCGCAAGTTTCGCTGGCGAAGGGCTCGAATGTGCTGCTCGGAAACCGCTGTCGAGCCGCATTCCGGCAAAAATTGCTGCTCAAAATGCATAAAAAATGCCGAAATTATGCCCGATACAATTTGAGATTTTTTGCGGTCTTGTCGTGCGAATTTTAATACCGCTTTATTGAGGTATGTACAAGGGTATTCACTCATTCAGCCGCGGCTTTTCCGCGTCGGCCTATTCCTTCGTATTTAGTCCCATTCAGCCGCGAGGCAAATGCGAAATAAAGGCGCAATGATGAAACCCGCATGCAACACCCATTTCAACCAACCGACGGATCGCACTTTGACTGACGAACAGAGGGGCGGCGCATGCTGAGCGTTCTAGCGAGAATCATCGACATAGCCATGGTCGCGCTCGCCGCGATGGTGGCGGCGGCCGTGCACAGCGGCAGAGCGGTATGGCTCGACGATATGCAAAGCGTGTCGCTCGCGTTCGGCTGCCTGCTTGTGGTGGTGTTCTTCCCGGCGCTCGGCATCTATCAGTCGTGGCGCGGCAAGCCGCTCTACGATCTGCTGTCGCGCGTCACGGGCGGCTGGCTGATGGTCGAAGTGACCGGCGTGCTGATCAGCTTCAGCGTGCACCGCGCCGACAGCCTGTCGCGACTGTGGCTCGTGTACTGGGCGCTAGCCTCGATCGTGCTGCTGGTCGTCACGAAGGTGATCGTCTATTCGATCCTGCGCGGGCTGCGCCGGGAGGGCTTCAATCAGCGCGCGGTCGCAATCGTCGGCGGCTCGCCTTACGGGCGCTTCCTGATCGAACAGATGCGCGGCCGGCCGGAAGCGGGCTTCACGCCCGTCGTCGTGTTCGACGAGGATGGCACGATCAATCCATATGAGGACCCGGACGCGGCGCATGCGGTCGAGGGCGTGCCGGTCGAGCGCGACTATCAGCGCATGATCGAACTGGTGCGCGAGCGCTCGATCCGCGAGCTGTGGCTCGCGCTGCCGATCTCGAAGGAGAAGGCGATCCATCGCTTCGTGATGGATCTGCGCAACGACTTCGTGAACATCCGCTTCATCCCCGACGTCGGCAGCCTGACGCTGTTCAATCAGCCGATGGTCGAGCTGCTCGGCGTACCCGCGATCAACCTGGCCGCCTCGCCGATCACCGATCTCCGCGTGCTGCCCAAGCGCGTATTCGACGGCCTGTTCGCGCTCGCCGCATTGCTCGCGCTGTCGCCGCTGATGCTCGTGATCGCGCTGATGGTGAAGCTCAGCTCGCCGGGGCCGGTGTTTTTCCGCCAGCGGCGCAAGGGCATCGACGGCCGTGAGTTCGAGATCTTCAAGTTCCGCTCGATGAAGGTCCACAAGGAAGCGGCCGGCCAGATCACCCAGGCGACGCGGCGCGATCCGCGCATCACCGCGGTCGGCGCGTTCCTGCGCCGCACCAGCCTCGACGAGCTGCCGCAGTTCATCAACGTGCTGCGCGGCGAGATGTCGGTGGTCGGTCCCCGTCCGCATGCGCTCGAGCACGACGACATCTACAAGGATCTGGTGAAGGGCTATATGCACCGCTACCGGATCAAGCCGGGCATCACCGGCTGGGCGCAGATCAACGGTTATCGCGGCGAAACCGACCGCATCGAAAAGATGATGGGCCGCGTGAAGCTGGATCTGTACTACATGCAGCACTGGACCTTCTGGCTCGACATCAAGATCGTCGTGCTGACGCTGTGGAAGGGCTTCGCAGGCAGCAACGCCTATTGAACGTGGCGCGCCGGGCCGCGCCGATGCCACGCATCGCGCGAGCGCATTCCTGAATCCACTCTATTTATCGAGGTGCAATCCATGAACCTGACGATCATCGGTAGCGGCTATGTCGGCCTCGTGACCGGCGCGTGTCTGGCCGACATCGGCCACGACGTGTTCTGTCTCGACGTCGACGCTCGCAAGATCGACGTGCTCAACAACGGCGGCGTGCCGATCCACGAACCGGGTCTGCAGGAGATCATCGCGCGCAATCGCCGCGCGAAGCGCCTGACGTTTTCCACCGACGTCGAGGCCGCGGTCGCGCACGGCGACATCCAGTTCATCGCGGTCGGCACGCCGGCCGACGAAGACGGTTCGGCGGACTTGCAGTACGTGCTCGCGGCTGCGCGCAACATCGGCCGCCATATGAACGGCTTCAAGGTGATCGTCGACAAATCGACGGTGCCGGTCGGCACCGCATCGCGCGTACGCGAAGTGGTCGCCGCCGAGCTGGCCGCGCGCGGCGTCGAGCAGATGTTCTCGGTCGTGTCGAATCCGGAGTTCCTGAAGGAGGGCGCGGCCGTCGAAGACTTCACGCGGCCCGATCGCATCGTGCTCGGCTGCGACGACGACGTGCCCGGCGAAAAGGCGCGCGAGCTGATGAAGCGCCTGTATGCGCCGTTCAACCGCAATCGCGAACGCACGCTGTATATGGACGTGCGTTCCGCCGAGTTCACCAAGTACGCGGCCAACGCGATGCTCGCGACGCGCATCTCGTACATGAACGAGCTCGCGAATCTGGCCGATCGCGTCGGCGCCGATATCGAGGCGGTGCGCCGCGGCATCGGCTCCGATCCGCGCATCGGCTACGACTTTCTGTACGCGGGTTGCGGCTATGGCGGCTCGTGCTTTCCGAAGGACGTGCAGGCGCTGATCCGTACCGCCGCCGATCACGACGCGAACCTGCGCATTCTCGAAGCGGTGGAAGCGGTCAACGACGCGCAGAAACAGGTCCTCGCGCAGAAGATCGTTGCGCGTCTCGGCGAGGATCTGTCGGACCGCACGTTCGGCGTGTGGGGTCTCGCGTTCAAGCCGAACACCGACGACATGCGCGCGGCGCCGAGCCGCGAGCTGATCGCCGAACTGCTGCGCCGCGGCGCGCGCGTGAAGGCTTACGACCCGGTGTCGATCGACGAAGCGAAGCGGGTGCTCGCGCTCGATCTGAAGGACGTGCCGCAGCAGCATGCGCGCCTGTCGTTCGTGAACGAGGAGATGGAAGCGGCGAGCGGCGTCGATGCGCTCGTGATCCTGACCGAATGGAAAGTCTTCAAGAGCCCTGATTTCGATGCGCTGAAGCGCATGCTGAAGACGCCGCTGATTTTCGACGGCCGCAATCTGTACGAGCCGGACGTGCTGCTCGAACTCGGCATCGAGTACCACGCGATCGGCCGGCGGCATGCGTTGCGCAATGCGCCGGCACGGGTCGGCGCGAACAGCGCGATACATGCGGCGGATCTCGCCACCGCGGAAACCTCCGGCCGCTGAGGCCATTGCGACCGCCGCCGCGCGAGGAAATCCGCCATGTTCGCCAACGTTCTGATCGTGTGCCACGCCAACGTGTGCCGCTCGCCCGCAGCGGAGATGCTGTTCAAGGCGCGTCAGGCGCGCGCGCCGCCCCCGGGCGCCGCGCCGATCGCGTTTCATTCGGCGGGCATTCGCGCGGTGAACGGTCACGGCATGGACCCGGTGATGCGGCGCCTGCTCGAAGAGCGCGGCGTCGCGGCCGGCCTCCATCACGCGCGGCGTCTGGACCGCTCGCTCGTGCGCGCGGCCGATCTCGTGCTGGTGAGCGAGCGCGCGCAGGTGAGCAAGGTCGAAGCGCTCGATCCGTCCGCGCGCGGCAAGGTCTATCCGCTCGGCAAGTGGGAAGCCGATTCGGACGTCGCGGATCCGCACGGCGGCGCGGAAGACGAATACAGGGAGAGTCTCGTGCTCATCGAACATCTGGTCATGGGATGGCTGAAAAAAATATGCTGACGAAACCCCGCAACGAAAACTCATTCGCGAGCTTGCGCACGAAGCTCGCCGTATCACTTCTGCTGACGTCTTTTCTGTCGGCCTGCGCGACCGCACCGGGCAATTATCTCGACACGTCCCGGCTCAAGGACAACGATCAGGCGCCGAGCGAAACCTATCCGGTCCATCTGATCGACGCGAAGCTGATCATGGCGCAGGCGCAAGCCGCCGCCGCGAAAACCGAGCCGTTGCCGCCGTCGGCGCTGTCCGATCCGTCGCTGTACGTGTACCACCTCGCGCCGCAGGACATTCTTGGCATCACCGTGTGGGATCACCCCGAGCTGACCACGCCGCAGGGCAGCACCTTGTCCTCGGGCGGCAACACCACGCAGACGATCGCGGGCGCGTTGCAGCAGCCGTATACGGCCGCGTTGCCGGGCCAGGCCGATCCGTACGGCCAGACCATCGCTGCCGACGGCACGATCTTTTTCCCGTTCGTCGGCCGCATTCAGGCCGCGGGCAAGACCACGACCCAGCTGCGCGATCAGCTCGCCGCGCGCCTCGTGCCTTATATCCGCAATCCGCAGGTGGACGTGCGCGTGCTGTCGTATCGCAGCCAGAAGGTGCAGGTCACCGGCGAAGTGAAGCAGCCGGGACCGCTCGCGGTCAGCGACGTGCCGCTGACGCTGGTCGACGCGATCACGCGCTCGGGCGGCACCAACCCGGACGCCGACATCCAGCGCGTGCGCCTCACGCGCAACCACAAGCTCTACGTGCTCAACGCCGATCGCATGCTCGATCAGGGCGATACCACGCAGGACGTGATGCTGCAGAACGGCGACGTGGTCAATGTGCCGGACCGCACCGACAGCCGCATCTTCGTGATGGGCGAAGTGAAGACGCCGATCCAGGTGCCGATCATCCGCGGCCGCATGACGATCGCCGATGCGCTCACGCAGGGCGGCGGCATCCTCAACACCGACGCCAATCCGCGCCAGATCTTCGTGATGCGCGGCATGCGCGAGCATCCGACCACGCCCGAGGTGTTCCGCCTCGACATGACGCAGCCGGACTCGATCATGCTGTCTTCGCAGTTCCAGTTGCAGCCGCTCGACGTCGTGTACGTGGGCACCGCCGCATCGACCACGTTCAACCGCGTGTTGCAGCAGGTGCTGCCGAGCGTGCAGACGCTGTTCTATCTGAAGCAGCTGACGCGCTGAACGTTCCGGCTGTAACGTCCCGCGCCGCTGTTGTAGACGCCGGCGCGGGACGCGCAACGAAAGCAGAAGTACCGCTGACGCGAAAGCCGAAGCCAACGACACGGGATGGAACAGTGAGCAATCAACTCTCTCCACACATGGCTGGTCCGATCAAGACCGAAGAAGAAGACGTCGTCCTCGGACAACTGGTGCAGGTGATCCTCGACGATATCTGGTGGCTGCTCGCGATCACCGCGGTCATCGTCACGATGGCGGTGGCGTACTGCTACCTCGCCAAGCCGACCTATTCGGCCGATGCGCACGTACGCGTCGAGCCGTCCGACAGCCTGTCGCAGGCGCTCACGCAAACGCAGACCGGCGCCGCGATCACCAGCGGCTCGACCTCGCTGCCGACCGACGCCGAGATCGAAATCATCAAGAGCCGTGGCGTGGTCGCCCCGGTCGTGCAGCAGCTGAAGCTGAACTTCAGCGTGACGCCGAAGACGATCCCGCTGCTCGGCAACATCGCCGCGCGCCTCGCGACGCCGGGCCAGCCCGCGCGCGCGTGGCTGGGGCTCACGTCATACGCATGGGGCGGTGAAAACGTCGACGTCGATTCGATCGACGTGACGCCGTCGCTCGAAGGCGAGAAGCTGCTGCTGCGCGTGATCGACGCGCAGCACTACGAGCTGTTCGCGCCGAACGGCTCGCTGCTGCTGCGCGGCGAGGTCGGCCAGCAGGCGCAGGGCGGCGGCGTGACGATGGTCGTCAACAAGCTGGTCGCGCGCCCCGGGCAGGAGTTCACGATCGTGCGCTCGAACGACCTCGACGCGATCACCGCGTTCCAGTCGGCGATCACGGTGCAGGAGCAGGGCAAGCAGACCGGCGTGATCCAGATCTCTCTGGAGGACAAGAGTCCCCAGCATGCGGCGCTGGTCGCCAATGCGCTCGCGCAGTCGTATCTGCGGCAGCACGTGTCGAACAAGCAGGCCGACGCGAGCAAGATGCTCGACTTCCTGAAGAGCGAGGAGCCGCGCCTGAAGGCCGACCTCGAACGCGCGGAAGCCGCGCTGACCGCCTATCAACGTCAGTCCGGCTCGATCAACGCGAGCGAAGAGGCGAAGGTCTACCTCGAAGGCAGCGTGCAGTACGAGCAGCAGATCGCCGCGTTGCGTCTGCAAATGACGCAGCTCGCCGAGCGCTACGGCGACGACCATCCGACGCTCGTCGCCGCGCGTCAGCAGATGGCCGAGCTGCAGGCGCAGCGCACCAAATACGCGGACCGTTTCCGCGATCTGCCGGCCACCGAAGTAAAGGCCGTGCAGTTGCAGCGCGACGCCAAGGTCGCCGAAGACATCTACGTGCTGCTGCTCAATCGCGTGCAGGAACTGTCCGTGCAGAAGGCGGGCACGGGCGGCAACGTGCATATCGTCGACGCGGCGCTGCGCCCCGGCGCGCCGGTCAAGCCGAAGAAGATGCTGATCATGTCGGCGGCGGTGATTCTCGGGCTGATCGCGGGCACCGGTTTCGTGTTCCTGCGCCGCAATCTGTTCAAGGGCATCGACGACCCCGATCACGTCGAGCGCGCGTTCCATCTGCCGGTGTTCGGCCTCGTGCCGCAAAGCGCCGAGCAGGTGCAGCTCGAAAACAGCTACGCGCGCGGCGGCGAACGCCTCCGTCCGGTGCTCGCGAATGCGCGGCCGAAGGACGTGACGATCGAAAGTCTGCGCAGCCTGCGCACCGCGATGCAGTTCACGCTGATGGACGCGCGCAACCGCATCGTGATGCTGACGGGTCCGATGGCCGGCGTCGGCAAGAGCTTCCTCAGCGTGAACCTCGCGATGTTGCTCGCGCATTCGGGCAAGCGCGTGCTGCTGATCGACGGCGACATGCGGCGCGGCGCGCTCGAACGTCAGGTCGGCGGCGTGCAGGAGAACGGCCTGTCCGAATTGCTGAGCGGGCAGATCTCGCTCGAAGAGGCGATTCGCCCGTCGAACGTCGAGGGCCTGAGCTTCATTTCGTGCGGCCGCCGTCCGCCGAATCCGTCCGAGCTGCTGATGTCGCCGCGTCTGCCGCAATACCTCGACGGGCTCGCGAAGCGCTACGACGTGATCCTGATCGACACGCCGCCGGTGCTCGCGGTGACCGATGCATCGATCATCGGCGCGTATGCGGGCTCGACGTTCTTCGTGATGCGCTCGGGCATGCACAGCGAGATCGAGCTGGCCGATGCGCTGAAGCGCCTGCGCGCGGCGGGCGTGCACGTGCAGGGCGGCATCTTCAACGGCATGCCGGCGCGCTCGCGGGTCGGTTACGACCGCGGCTACGCGGCGACCCAGGAATACCTGAGCACGTGAGGCGCGCACCGGAATCAAGCGCCGACTTCTGCACAACAGGAACCGAGGACATCACGATGAAACTGACGGTACTGGTACCGACTTATCGCCGCCCGGCCGATCTCGCGCGCTGCCTCGCGGCGCTCGAGCGGCAATCGCGTGCGCCCGACGAAGTGATCGTGGTCGCACGCGTCGACGACGACGCGACCCATGCGTGCCTGCGCGATCCGTCCACAGCCGGCCGCCTGCCGCTGGTGATCGCACCGGTGGATATACCCGGCCAGGTCGCGGCGCTCAATCGCGGGCTCGATGCCGCCAGCGGCGACGTGATCGCGATCACCGACGACGACGCCGCGCCGCGCCGCGACTGGGTCGAGCGCATCGCCGCCGCGTTCGAAGCCGATGCGCGCCTGGGCGCCTTGGGCGGGCGCGACTGGGTGCACGAGAAAGGCCGCGTGCTCGACGGCGAGCGGCCGCTGGTCGGCAAGGTGACCGCGCACGGCAAGATCATCGGCAATCATCACCTGGGGGTCGGTGCTGCGCGCGAAGTCGACATCCTGAAGGGCGCCAACATGAGCTACCGGCGCGACGCGGTGCGCACGATCCGCTTCGACGCGCGTTTGCGCGGCGCGGGCGCGCAGGTCCACAACGACATGGCGTTCAGTCTCGCGGTGAAAAACGCGGGCTGGAAGCTCGTCTACGACCCGCAGGTCGCCGTCGATCATTTCCCCGCCGAGCGTTTCGACGACGACAAACGCGACGCGCAGACGATGGCCGCGCTGCGCAACGCCGCGTTCAACTTCCATCTGATCCTGCGCGACCAGTTGCCGCCGCTGCGCCGCGAAGCCGCGTGGTGGTGGTGGACGCTGGTCGGCACACGGCTTTATCCGGGCCTCACGCATGCGGCGCTCGCGCTGCTGTCGAAACAGGCGCAGTTGCAGCTGTCGCGCTGGCGCGAGGTACGCGCGGGCGCCCATGAGGCGCGGCGCGCGCTGTCGAAGAGCGGAGTGTCCGCATGAGTACCAAGGTTCACGTTCATCTGTTCTACGGCGCCGATCCGCGCTTTTATCGCAAGGGCGACGACATCGGCTGCCTGTACGGTTATCACCACGCGGAGTCCGAAGCATTCGAGCTGACCTATTCGCAAGATGCGCGCGAAAGCCGGCCTGTGCGGCTCGTGCGGCGCGCGCTGAAGGCCGCGCTCGGTTTCGATTTCATCCATACGTGGCGCAATCGCACGGAGATGCTGCGCTCGGATGTGATCTGGACGCATACCGAGCAGGAGTGGCTGTCCGCCGCGCTGATGCTGCTGCTGTGCGGCCGCAAGGCGGGCCCCGGCGGGTCGCCGCTGCTGCTCGCGCAAAGCGTGTGGCTGCTCGATAAGTGGCCGTCGTACGGCATCGTGCGCAGCTGGCTGTATCGCAAGCTGATGACTCGCGCGGACAGGTTGACCACGCTCGCGAGCGCAAACGCCGAGCTGTGCCAGGACTACTTCCACCGCGACGCGACGCCGCTGCTGTATGGCCTGAACACGCGCGACTTCCCGGTCAATGCGCCGACGCAGTGGGCGCCGCGCACGCCGCTGCGCATCGCGGCGATCGGCAACGATCGCGATCGTGACTGGGAGACGCTGATCAAGGCGTTCGGCAACGATCCGCGCTACACGGTCAAGCTCGCGACACGGCGGCGGATTCCCGCGTCGCTGCGCGCGTCGAACGTCGAAATCGCGTTGTTCTCGGGCATCAAGAAGCAGCACGAGCTGTACGACTGGGCCGACGTGATCGTCGTGCCGTTGCGGCCGAACTCGCACGCGTCGGGCATCACCGTGATGCTCGAAGCGGCGGCGGTCGGCAAGCCGATGGTCGCGACCGACGTCGGCGCGCTGCGCGATTATTTTCCCGCCGACGAAGCCGCCTACGTGCCGCCATTCAATCCTGAGGCGCTGCGCGCCGCGGTCGAGCGGCTCGCCGCCGAGCCCGCCGAGGCGCTGCGCCAGGCGCAGGCAGCGGCAGCCGGTCTGCTCGCGCGCGATCTGACCACCGAGCACTATGCGATGCAACACGTACGGATCACGCGCGAGATGCTGAGCGCGCGCGGGCCGGCGAGCGCGCATGCGGCCGCGGCCAGACACGAGCAACGCGCCGCACCCGCGCGCGAATCGCGCGGAGGCCTCTGAGCGATGTCGACGATTCCGCGCGCGAATCCATTGCCGCCGACCGGCGCGGTCAACGCCGGTGCCGGGCAAACCAATGCGAGCGGGTTGCTGTCCGGCGCAAGGCGAGAATGGCTGCCGCCGCTGCTGCTGTGGCTGATCACCGCGGTGCTGATCGTCGCGCATCAGGGCACGGTGCTCACGCTCGCGTTTCCGGTGCTCGCGATCGTGACGGGCCTGTGGCTCTACTTCAAGAGCCCGGCGCGCTATATCGGCTTCATGTGGTGGCTGTGGTTTCTGAGCCCCGAAGTGCGGCGTCTCGCCGACTGGTCGAAGGGCGCGTTCACGCCGACCAGCCTGATCCAGGTCGCGCCGCTCGCCGTGACGATGATCAGCGGCCTGTCGCTGCTGCGCTACTACCGGCTGCTCGCGCAGCGCCGTGGTTTGCCGGTGCTGCTGATCCTGCTCGGCCTCGTCTACGCGTTCCTGATCGGCGTGATGTCGAGCGGCCCGCTCGCGGCCACCTACGACCTCGCGAACTGGCTCTATCCGATCCTGATCGGCTTTCACATCATGGCGCACACGCGCCAGTATCCGCAGTACCGCGACACGATCATCAACACGTTCATCTGGGGCATGCTGGTGATGGGCGGCTACGGCCTGATCCAGTTCTTCATCATGCCGCCATGGGACGTGCTGTGGATGCTCGGCTCGCAGATGAACTCGCAGGGCGACCCGGTGCCGATGGGCGTGCGCGTGTTCAGCACGATGAATTCGTCGGGCCCGTTCGCGTTCGCGATGATGGGCGCGATGGTCTTCGTGATGGCCGCGCAGCATCGCGTGCGCTGGATCGCCGCCGGGCTCGGCTTCTTCTCGTTCGCGTTGAGCCTCGTGCGCTCGACGTGGGGCGGCTGGGTCATCGCGCTCCTGATCCAGCTGGTGAAGTCGAACAACAAGGTGCGCGTGCGCATCGTCGCGAGCGCGGTGCTGCTCGCCGGCTTCTGCGTGCCGCTGCTGGCGGTCGGCCCGGTGGCCGAACGGATGCAGGCGCGCCTGAACACGATCGTCAATCTGCACGACGACCAGAGCTACGCGGCCCGCAACGAGTTCTACGCGAGCTTCGCGAAGACCGCGTTTACCGACGTGTCGGGCGAGGGCATGGGCGCGACCGGCACCTCGACGAAGCTCTCCAACGACGGCGGCCAGCTCGGGCAGTACGGCAACTTCGACAGTGGCGTGATGAACATTCCGTTCGTGCTCGGCTGGCCGGGCACCTTGCTGTACATGTCCGGCATCGTGTGGCTGCTGACGCGCGCGGTGCTCGCGTCGTTCAGGCTGCGCGACGACAAGTTCGTCTCCGCGTGCCTGAGCCTCTGTCTGGCGACCTTCGCGATGCTCGTGTTCACGAACTCGCTGGTCGGCACCGGCGGCCTGCTGCTTTTCATGAGCGCTTTTTCGATTCTTTCCGCGGTTCACTACGAAAAAATGAACCGCGCACGCACGCTATTTCTCCACGGAGGCACGGATTGAGAGTCGCCATAGTCACGCACGTAGTGCGTCATAACGACGGCCAGGGGCGCGTCAATCACGAGATCGCGCGCGCGGCGCTCGACGAGAACATCCGTGTGACGCTGGTCGCGTCGCACGTGGCGCCCGAGCTGCTCGCGCATCCGAACGTGCGCTGGGCGCCGGTGAAGATAGGCCGCTGGTGGCCGACTAATCTACTGCGCCAACAGGTGTTCGCGCTGAAGAGCGCGCTATGGCTGCGCGCGCATCGCCGCGACTACGACGTGCTGCACGTAAACGGCTTCATCACGTGGATGCGCGCCGACGTCAACACCTCGCATTTCGTGCATAGCGGCTGGTTCGCGAGCAAGTACTACCCGTTCGGTTTGACGAAGGGCGTGTGGTCCGCGTACCAGTCGGTCTATACGCGCTGCAATGCGCTGCTCGAACGCTGGGCGTACCGGCGCTCGAAGGTGATCACCGCGGTGTCGCAGAAGGTCGCCGACGAAATCCGCGCGATCGGCCTCACGCCGCGCAATCGCGTGGACGTGATCTACAACGGCGTCGACACGCAGGGCTTCGCGGCGGCGAGCGGCGATCGCGCGAAGTTTCGGTTACCGGACGATGCGTTCCTGCTGCTGTTCGTCGGCGATCTGCGCACCCCGCGCAAGAATCTCGGCACCGTGCTCGCCGCGTTGAAGCATCTGCCCGAGCACGTGCAGATCGCGGTGGCCGGCTTTCTGCCGGGCAGCCCGTATCCGGAGCAGGCGAAGGCGCTCGGCATCGCGCATCGCGTGCATTTTCTCGGGCTCGTGAAGGAGATGCCGGTACTGATGCATTCGGTCGATGCGTTCGTGTTTCCATCGCGCTACGAAGCGATGAGCCTGTCGCTGCTCGAAGCGATGGCGGCGGGCCTGCCGGTCGTCACCGCGCGCACCGCGGGCGGCGCCGAGATCATCACGCCGGAGTGCGGCATCGTGCTCGACGATCCGGACGACCCGCAGGCGCTCGCTCGCGCGGTCGCGCAACTCGCCGGCGACGACACCGCGCGCCGCGCGATGGGCCAGGCCGCGAGCGAGCTCGCAACCGGCTTCGGCTGGGCGCGCATGGCCGCGCAATACATCGCGCTGTACCGGCAGCTCGCCGGACAGCAGGAAAACCGCCGGCGCAGCCAGACCGAAGCGACGGTTGTTGCGCAGAACGATGCGCTGACGCTGAACCATCTCGCCGGACGCAAGAGCGTGGAATGAACGCGCGAGCCGCACAATCCACGCAACGACATAGCAACTCACCGCAAGCAACACACAGGGGCACACCATCATGACGACTGGCTCAATCAAATCACTGCAGATCGGGATGCACTGGTTTCCCGAACGCGCGGGCGGCCTCGACCGCATGTACTACTCGCTGGTCGGCGCGCTGCCGGGCGCGGGCGTCGCGGTGCGCGGCGTCGTCGCCGGCTCGCCGAAAGTCGCGGCCGATACCGGTGGCGCGATCAACGGCTTCGGCTCCGCCGCGCAATCGCTGCCGTTGCGGCTGATGGCGGCACGCCGCGCGTTGCGCCACGAGATCCGCAGGTCGCGGCCCGACGTGATTTCCTCGCACTTCGCGCTCTATACGTTTCCGGGCCTCGACGTGACGCGCGGCATTCCGCAGGTGTCGCATTTTCAGGGGCCGTGGGCCGATGAGAGCCACGTCGAAGGCGCCGATTCGCTCGGCCAGCGCGCGAAGCGTTATCTGGAGCAGTCGGTGTACGCGCGTTCGTCGCGGCTGATCGTACTGTCCGACGCATTCGGCAAGATCCTGACGACGCGCTACGGCATCTCGCCGGAGCGCGTGCGCGTGGTGCCGGGCTGCGTCGATGTCGAGCAGTTCAATCTGCCGATCACGCAGGCCGAAGCGCGTCTGCGTCTGCAATTGCCGCAGGATCGGCCGATCGTGCTGGCAGTGCGACGGCTGGTGCGGCGCATGGGTCTCGAAGATCTGATCGATGCGGTGAAGCTGGTGAAACGCAGCGCGCCCGACGTGCTGCTGCTGATCGCGGGCAAGGGGCGGCTCGAAAGCGCGCTTCAGGCGCGCATCGACGACGCGGGGCTCGAACACAACGTGAAGCTGCTCGGCTTCGTGCCCGACCAGCATCTCGCGGCGCTGTATCGCGCGGCCAATCTCAGCGTCGTGCCGACGGTCGCGCTGGAAGGCTTCGGGCTCATCACGGTTGAATCGCTTGCGTCGGGCACGCCGGTGCTGGTGACGCCGGTCGGCGGATTGCCTGAGGCGGTGGCGGGCTTGTCGCCGGATCTGGTGTTGCCGGAGACCGGTGCAGCGGCGATCGCCGCGGGTCTCGCCGGCGCGTTTGACGGCACGCTAAAGCTGCCCGATGAGGATGCATGCCGCCGCTATGCGCGCGAGCACTTCGATAACGCGGTGATCGCGAAACGGGTCGCGGCGGTGTATGCCGAAGCGATCGCGGGAGACGCACTGCATTGAAGCGCAGTGGGCTAACGAAAAAAATGGCCCTCAATAACGGCATTTTTTTTGCGAACTTGAGCCCAGATCAGCCCTTATTCACGAATCTTTCGACCTTATTTTTCGAAACGCTAAAACGTGTGGTCCGGCGTCGACTTCGTCACGTTGACGTCACACATCCGCGACGATAATCCCCGCGCCCGAAAGTACAAAAACACACGGGCGTCCCGCCCAAAGCGTGGACCTTGTATTTTCAGACCTCGGGGATTCTCAGATGACCATCCGTCACCGCATCACGCTACTCGTCATTCTGATGCTCGTCGCGTTATCCGCCATTGGTGGATACGCTGTGCTTCAGACTCGCAACAGCGCCGCCAACGTCAGGCAGGTCACCCAGGGCGTCGTGCCGAGCGCGCTCGCGTCGGCCGACCTCGTGTCGCAGCTCAAGGACGTGCAGCTCGCGATGATGACGCTCGTATATGCGCCTGACGAGAACATGGTCTCGCAGGCCCGAGACCTGCTGAAGAGCAAGGAAGCGTCGCTGCACGCGGCGCTCGACGTGCAGGCGAAGGCCGCGCAAGGTCAGGCCCAAAGCGGGCTCGTGAGCCAGGCGCGCGACAGCCTCGCGAACTATTTCAACGCGGTCAACGACACCGCGAAGATGAAGGCCGACGGCAAGAACGAACTGGCGCAGGCATATCTGTTCGCGAACGTCGCGCAATACCGCGATGAACTCGAAGGCATCGTCGAGACGCTGCGAATCGAAAAGAACCGTCAGAAAGACGCCGCGATCGACGACCTGAACAGCGCGCTCGCCACCACCACGACGGCGATCGGCGCCGCGACCGGCGCGGCGATCGTCGTGCTGCTGCTGATTAGCGCGCTGCTGTATCGCCAGATCACCCGGCCACTGAGCCGCATGCAGGTGGAGATGAGCGAGATCGCGGCAAGCCAGGACTTCACGCGCCGCGTGCCGGTCGGCCGCATGGACGAGATCGGTCATTCGATCGTCGCGTTCAACGGCATGATCGAGAAGATCCAGCAAAGCTCGCTGCAGTT
Organism: Paraburkholderia sp. BR14320; assembly: GCF_040948665.1. Taxonomy (NCBI): domain Bacteria; kingdom Pseudomonadati; phylum Pseudomonadota; class Betaproteobacteria; order Burkholderiales; family Burkholderiaceae; genus Paraburkholderia; species Paraburkholderia sp. BR14320. Next base: position 45,215 of record NZ_JBFPKG010000039.1, on the reverse strand, counting down.
GAAGCAGAAGACCGCCGACATCCAGGCGATGCTGCAAAACATGCAGCAGGGGATTCTGACGGTGGTCGAAGGCGTGGTCGTGCATCCCGAGTACTCCGCGTATCTCGAGGCGATCTTCGAGACGCGCGAGATTGCGGGCCGTCCGTTGCTCGATCTCGTGTTCGGCGGCACCGGTATCAACAGCGATGAGCTCGCGCAGATCGAAGCGGCGCTGCACGCATGTATCGGTGAAGACAGCATGAACTTCGAGTTCAATCAACATCTGCTCGTCAACGAGATCGCCAGGCCGATGGCCGATGGCCGCGTGAAGACGCTCGATCTGAGCTGGTCGGCGATCACCGACGAACACGACGTCGTGCAGCGTTTGATGCTGTGCGTGCGAGACGTGACCGAACTGCGCGCGCTCGCCGCCGAGGCCGGCGAACAGAAGCGCCGGCTGGAGATGATCGGCGAGATTCTCGCGGTGAGCCAGGAGAAGTTCCATCACTTCGTCGAAAGCGCGACGGGCTTCATCAGCGAGAACGAGCGGATCATTCGTCAGCATCATGAGCCGAGCCACGAGGCCGTCGCCGAGCTGTTCCGCAACATGCACACCGTCAAGGGCAATGCGCGCACCTACAGCCTTCAGCATCTGACCGGTGTCGTCCACGAAACCGAACAGCGGTACGACGCGTTGCGCCGCGCGGACGGCGGCGAAGCGTGGGACCAGCAGCTTCTGATCGACGATCTGCAGCGCGTGAAGGCCGCGCTCGAAACCTATGCGACGCTCAACGAAGTGAGCCTCGGCCGCAAGGGACCGGGCAAGAACGGCGCGGTCGATCGCTACCTGATGGTCGATCGCGAGTTGATCCAGAAGCAGCTGGACCTGCTCGAAAGCGCCGATCCGGCCGACCGTGACGCACTCGTGTCGATGCGCGAATCGTTGCAGCGCGAGCTGCGTCTGTTGGGCACCGAATCGATCTACGAAGCGCTCGCGGGCGTGCTCGAATCGCTGCCGTCGCTGGCGGCCGAGCTCGGCAAGGAAGCGCCGGTCGTCAGCATCGACAACAACGGCTACCGCGTGCGCAGCGAGGTCAGCGATACGTTGCGCAATGTGTTCACGCACCTGCTGCGCAATTCGGTCGACCACGGCATCGAGCCTGCCGCCGAGCGTATCGCGAATGGCAAGAACGCGGCCGGCGTCATCGAGCTTGAAGTGGGTGTCGACCATCACGCGCTGCAGATCACTATCAGCGACGACGGCCGCGGTCTCGCGCTCGCGAAGATCCGTGCGGCGGCGATCGAACGCGGCTGGATCGCCGCCGATGCCGCACTCAGCGATGAAGCGATCGCCGAGCTGATCTTCCGTTCAGGCTTTTCGACCGCACAGAGCGTCAGCGAGATTTCGGGCCGCGGCGTCGGCATGGACGCGGTGCGCGATTTCGTGCGGCGCGAGCATGGCCGCATCGAATTGCGTTTCACCGACGATCGTCGCGGCGCGGACTATCGCCGCTTTCAGACCGTCGTGTCGTTCCCCGAGGACTGGGCGGTGGACAGTCTCGATGCGTCCGTCGATGCAGCGCGCGAGCGTGACACGGATGCGGTGGCAGGCTAACGGCCTGACCGATTGAACGAAGCGATGGGAGCAGGTTGTGCTTGAAAGTTATCTTGTGGCCGCAGGCGTTGGCGGTATCGTCTGCGCGCTCGCGACGGGAATTTTTTATCGTCGGAAGCTTCGCGCCAGTGCGCAAGCGCAGCGCGTCGACACGCTCGCGCGGCAGGCCCTCGAGCAGCAACTCGACGTGGCTTTCAAGGTCGGTGAGCAGGCCAACGGCGAGCGTGCCGCCCTGGAGGCGATGCTCGCCGATCTGCGCGCACAGGCCGAACAGGGCGAGCAGGATCGCGAATCATTGCAGGCGAGCCTCGACGCCGCGAGCGCGCGCAGCAACGAATGGCTGCAGCATGCGACTCGGATCGCGCACGAGGCCGCCCGTCTGAAGACGCTGACGACCACGTTCGAGCGTTGGCACGAACAGTTGATTTCGCTGATGTCGCAGAACCGTGACATGCACAAGAAGAACCAGGAGTTGTCGTCGATCGTGCAGCACGTGCTGATCGTTTCGCTGAATGCGTCGATCGAAGCGGCACGCGCCGGCACCGCGGGTCGCGGCTTTTCGATCGTCGCGGGCGAAGTGCGCTCGCTCGCGTCACGCTCGCAGGAACTGTCGAAGAGCTATCAGGAGAGCCTGCATCGCAACGACCTGACGACCGCGGCGACGTTCCAGGACATCCAGGCCGGCGGCAAGATGATCACGGCGTCGCTCGGCGGCGTCGAAGCGCTGGCGACCCAGTTTCAATCCAGGCTAGAGCAGGCCGCAGCGTGATTACCGATCAGGCGTTGCAAAGCATCGCGCACATCTTCTGTCACGCGGCTCGCGCGAGATTGCCCGCGACGCCGGGTGATGCGTGCGAGATCAGCGCGGTGCCGAGGTGGGATCGAGGTCATCCGCCCGGACCTTGCGCGATGGCGCTGACGATCTCGTCGATCGGTTTTCGTTTGCTGTTCGTGCTGCATTTCAGCAAGGACGAAGCGACGCGCGCGTACTACGCCAGCGGCGACACGACGCGTTCGCTGTCGGAAACGCTGATGGAACTCGGCAATCTGTGCTGCGGCTACATGAACCAGCAGCTGGTCGAGCATTTCCCCGATCTCGGCATGTCGACGCCGTATGAATTGAACAGCAGCTGTATCGAGTATCTGGACGAGTTGCGGCCCGATCACGTGTGGGCGTACGAACTGACGATCGGCGCTGCGGCCCGGCTGGGCGTGACGTTATGCGTATGCGCGCAGGCGCCACTCGATTTCAAGGCTGAACTCGCGACGGCCGACGAGGCCGAAGGCGAACTCGAACTTTTCTAGCAACACTGCATTCGCAGACTGAAACACGATGAATACCAGCAAGCCCGTCAGCAAGGTGCTCGTGCTCGACGACTGTCCGGCACACGCGCAAGCGCTGAAGCTCTTTTTCGACGAGCACAATCTGATAGCGCTGAAGGTGCGCGACAGCAGCCGCCTCGGCTCGGTCCTGGCCACGAATATCGATCTAGGCGGCGTTCTGCTGGCGGATAACTACGGTGGATCGGTCGAACAGGCGGCAACGACCGCGGCCCGAATCAGTACCTTGCGCCCCGAACTGCCGGTGATCCTGCGTTCGAGCGGCGACGCGCCGCTCGAACGGCTTCCGAAGCCGTTGAAGAACGCGGCATGCGCTCACTTCAATGCGGCCGATCTGACGGCGCTGCGTGAAGCCGTCGATCAATACATCTTCAGCCTCGACTTCCCGAATGCGCTCGTGCGCGGTATCGCGGAGATCACGGAAGCACGGCTCGCCACGCTGTTCGGCGGCGTCACCGTGCAACGCGACACGCCCAGTGTCGTGCGCGATCGCATCATCTTCGGCGAGGTGTTCAGCCTGATCCCGCTCGAAGGCACCTGGTGTCGCGGCTATATGTTGATGCAGGCCGAAGAGGAGCCGCTGCTCGGCATGATCGAGCGCGATCGCGCCGCACGCGAGGCCGGCATGAGCAGGACGCAAGCGGGCTTTCGCGATCTGAACAACGTGCTCGGCGAATTGACGAATCTGATCTGGGGGGCGTTCAAGGACCGGTTCCTCGCTGCGCGGAGCGCTCGCGAAGCGAGCCAGGTGCAGGTGCCTCTGCTCGTCAATCACAAGCACCGCTACATCTCGTTCGGCTCGGACAATCCGCAGTTGCGGTTTCAATACCGATTGAGCGACGTGGCGAGCGGACAGTCGGTGTCGATCGACCAGCGTTTCGTTTTCAACCTCAATTGGTCCCCCGAAGATTTCTCTGAAAACACGGTGGATGTCGACGATCTCGTCGAGTCCGGCGAACTGGATCTGTTTTGATACAACGCGTCGGTGACGCAAGGAAATGGCTATGGCAAAGATTCTGGTGGTGGACGATTCGAGCACGGTACGCGATGAAGTCGCGGGCTTTCTGGCGAAAAACGGTCTGGACGTCGCGACCGCCATCGACGGCAAGGATGGCCTTACGAAGCTGAAGACGGATTCGAACATCCGCCTGATCGTCAGCGACGTGAACATGCCGAACATGGACGGCCTGACGATGGTCGAGAAAATCCGCGGCGAACTCGCGAACAAGACCGTCAACGTGATCATGCTGACGACCGAAAGCAGCCCCGCGATGAAGGAACGCGGCAAGGCCGCCGGGGTGAAGGGCTGGATCGTCAAGCCGTTCAAGGGCGATGCTGTGTTGGAGACGTTCCGCAAATTGGCGGGTTGACGGGATAGTGTGCGGCGAACACCGCCGCACACGGATACCGTGTTAGAACGTCTCGTGGTGCTCGTTGCGCGCGATGTCCGCCTGGACCATCATCTGGCACAGCTGTTCGAGCGAGGTTTGCGGTTGCCAGCCGAGCGTGTCGCGCGCCTTGTCCGCGCAGCCGATCAGCAGGTCCACTTCGGCGGGGCGATAGAACTTCGGGTTCACTCGCACCAGCGTCTTGCCGGTCGCGACATCGATGCCGGTCTCGCGCTCGTCCTTGCCCGACCATTCCAGCTGGAAGCCGGCCGCCGCGAACGCCATGCGTACGAAATCGCGAACCGTTTCGGTGCGGCCGGTCGCGAGCACGAAGGTATCGGGCGCGTCGGCCTGCAACATGCGCCACATGCCCTCGACGTATTCGAGCGCGAAGCCCCAGTCGCGCTGTGCGCTCAGGTTGCCGAGTTCGAGCACGTCCTGCTTGCCGAGCTTGATCTTCGCGACCGTGTCGGTGATCTTGCGCGTGACGAATTCGCGGCCACGTAGCGGCGATTCATGATTGAACAGGATGCCGCTGCTCGCGAACAGGTTGTACGACTCGCGAAAGTTGATCGTCGACCAGTGTGCAAACAGCTTCGCGACGCCATACGGGCTGCGCGGATAGAACGGCGTGCTTTCGCGTTGCGGCACCGCCTGCACGAGGCCGAACATCTCGGAGGTCGACGCCTGGTAGAAGCGCGTCTTCGGGCTCAGGATACGCAGCCCTTCGAGCAGATTCAGCGCGCCGACGCCGGTCACTTCGGCGGTGGTCACCGGCTGGTCGAACGACACGCCGACGAAGCTCTGCGCGGCGAGGTTGTACAGCTCGTCGGCCTGGGTGCCGTCGAGCAGACGCAGCGTCGAGCCGAGGTCGGTGAGGTCGTGTTCGACCAGACGCAGATTCGGATGATCGAGCACGCCAAGCTCACGCATGCGCCAGAAGTTGACAGAACTCGTGCGCCGGTAGGTGCCGGTCACGTGATAGCCCTTGTCGAGCAGCAGCTTGGTCAGATAGGCGCCGTCCTGTCCGGATACGCCGGTGATGATCGCTTTGCGTGGTTGGCTCATAGCTTGCCTTCTAGTGTGTGAATGAAAAAGAACGGTTCGCGCGTAAAAGTGGGGGTCAATGTGTTTCGTCCAGCAGTCGCCGCACCAACGGCTCGACGACCCGATAATCCTGTTCAGCCTTCAGCCGGTACAACTCCGGTTTCGGATGCGCGCCGTCCGACATCAGCGACTTCCAGTCGGGCAGGCTGCTCACATACGCGTATTGATCGACGAGCGGCACCTGCTGTTCGGCGGCCACGCGTCGCGTGATCGCGACCATCGTTGCCAGCTTCGCGTTGAGCCGGTTATCGGGCATCGGGTTCGAGGTTTGCAAAACAGGCTGCTTGCCGAGCGCTCGCGCGGTTTGCACGAGCGATGTTTCGGCCGAATAGAACTGCTCGGGCGTCTGGTTCTGCATCACTTCGTTGATGCCATAGTTGATCAGCACGAGCCGCGCGGGCGAGACGGCGACACGTTCGCGCCACGACAGGCCCGCCGCCGGTCCCGCACGACGATTGCCGGTGCCGTCGCGCAACTGCGAGGCCATCGTGCCGCCGACACCGTAGTTCGTGACGCGCACGCGCTCGCCGTCATGCGCCTGCAACGCCTGCTGCAGATAGGTGACGGCGTTGCGCGCTTGCGGGCCGCAGTGGCCGTCGCTACAGGTGATGCCGAGCGTGGTCGAATCGCCGTAGGCGTCGATCAGCAGTTGCGTCGGCGATGACGTTGGCGGCTCGTCCGCGGTCGCGCTCGTTGCCGGCGCAAACAACGTCAGCGCCGACACGACGCCCAGCACGCGGGCAGCGGCAACGGCCACGCGGTTCATGCGCGGCTTTGCGGTGCTTGCCGCGCGGCGCTGGCGCCGCCGCTGACCGTCGCTTTCGTGCCGCGTGTGGCGAAAATCAGGCGCTTCTCGAATGCGAACCACGTGATGCTCGCGTAGACGAGCGTGATCGCAAGCGCGATCGCGGCGCTCAGATAGCGATTCAAATGCAGCGGCCACACCATGTACAGCACGCTCAGGTGGATCAGATAGATTGTGTAGCTGATGGTGCCGATATAAACGAGCGCGGGATTGCACAACAGCCGCTTGACGATGCCCTTGCTCTGCAGCGCGATCACCACGATCGACGTACACAGCACCAGCGACACGCTATAGAGCCCCGCATTCGACAACGGCGTGTTCGCCGCGCGAAAACGCGGGAAGTGCAGATGCAGCCATGCCAGCACCGCGAGCGCGGCCAGCGCGCCGAGCACCGCGAGTCCCTTGTACGGTTCGAGCGCATTGCGATCACGCCGCACGGCCACCGCGAGCAGCGCGCCGGCCGCGAGCAGATCCATGCGGAATGGCGTCAGGTAGTAGATCGGCCAGAACGAATCGAACCACGGCGTCGCGAGCGCGCGCAGCAGCGGCACCAGTACGATCAGCGCCGCCGCCACACCGCCGAGCAGGCGCTCGGGTACGAGCAGGATCACGAACGGCCAGAAGATATAGAACTGCTCTTCGACCGCGAGCGACCACAGCACGTTGAGGCTTTCGTGACCGCTTTGATTAAGCGCATCGCCTATATTGGTCGCGAAAAACGCGTACCAGTACCAGTGCTGTGCCCACGCGAGGCCGAACAGCAGCGACGACACGGCCATCAGCAGCAGGTACGGCGGCAGGATGCGGCGCGCGCGCCGTGCATAGAAATAGCTGAAATACGACTGCTGACGCGACTTGCGATCGAGCAGGATGCCGCTGATCAGAAAGCCGCTCAAAACGAAGAACAGATCGACGCCCATCCATAGCGGCGCTTTCAACGCGTGCTGCGCGAACACCGCGAGCACGGCGATCGCGCGCAGACCGTCGAGTTGCACGATGCGGGAATGGGAGGGCGCGAGGGGCAATGCGCTGGCTGTCATGAACCGTCCATGGTGTAAAGCGGATGGGCCGGGCGAAGGGCCGCGCGGTTCGCAACGGATAGCCGGCGAACAGGCGCGCGCTTCGCGTCGCAACTGAAGTGCAATCGATTCTAGGGAAAAGAAAATCGAGAAAAAATCCATTGGAGTCGGCTAATTGAATCAGATTGAAACAGGGTATTTCTTTCGCCATTCCAGAAGGATTTATATGGTTATCTGGTGAGCAGCGGGCAATCCGTAATAAATGCGTACTGCGTGATCCCACATCAGCAGGACCGGAGGATCGCCGCGACATACGCGCGCGCGACGGCGCGGCTTCCGCTTTTATCTATTTTTAATTGATTTCTTTTGCGACGTATAAGCGAACGAATATTTTTGAATTATTTTCTATTTTCGTCGCTGCGTTTTTTCCGCGTAACTTAGCCGTGCGGACGGCTGCCCTCAGGCGCCGCGCTTCAATCGGTTGCGCTTCGTTTCGCTTTACCACATCACTGAATTTCGCCCCGAGCGGGCGCGGGTCCGCGTGCATCGCGTTGACCGGACATCGACTGGAGATTCCGCCTTGCGCCATATCACGTTCAAAAGCTGGTGCGCCCTGACAGCCTGCGCTGCCGGCGTCGTCGCCGCAACGGCCGGTGTGCCGGCTTGCGCGGAAACCACGTTGAACGCGAAGACCTCATGGATCGGCAACAGCTTCGGCTTCGGCGATGGCACATGGACGCAGATCAATATCACCGCGATTGCGGTCACGCCGGACGGCAAGGTCTATACGAACTCGCCGTGGGATGAAAGCGGCGCCGAAGCGAGCGTCTATCAGGACGGCAAGATGCTCGGCTTCGCGGGCGGCACACATGGCTGGGGCAACGCCGGCGGCAATGCGATCGCGGTCAACCGCAAATATGCGTTCGTCGCGATCGCGGTCGGCAATGAGAAGGGGCACCTGGTCGAGCCGGGCGTCTGGCCGGACAAGGGCAAGCAGTGGTTCGGCATTTCGCGGCGCCTGATCGGCGAGCCGAAGCGCGTGGCGCCGTTTCAGCCCGCCGCCAAAAACGCGGACCCGCATGCGCAGCTAGCGGCCGGCTTTCTGATGATGAACGAAGTGCCGACCGGCACGAACGCGGAGATTGGCGGACTCGCCGCGAACGACACGACGCTGTTCGCGGCCAACACCGCGCGCAATCGGGTCGAAGTCTACGATGCCGAGTCGATGCAGCAGAAGGCGACGTGGAGCGTGCACGAGCCTGGACGTCTCGCACTCGCGCCCGACGGCACGCTATGGGTGCTGAGCGGCACGCGCAACGATCGCGCGCCGGCCATCGAGCATTACACGGCGACCGGCGAGCGTATCGACGAAACCATCACGCTGCCGGCCGACACGGTCGCGGTCGACCTCGCCGTCGATACACAAGGCCGCCTGCTGATCGCCGATAACGGTCCGCGCCAGCAGGTGCTGTTTTTCACGAAGCGCGACGGCCGCTATACGGCGTCGGGCACGCTCGGCGAGCGCGGCGGCATTTTCAGCGGCATCGCGGGCAAGCCGGGTCCGTTGCGATTCAACGGCTTGACGGGCGTCGGTGTCGATGCGCGCGGCAACGTGTACGTGTCGACCAACGGCATCGGTCCGCGTTACGAGCCGATCGGTGCGGGTCTCGGCGCGACGCTCGAAAGCTACGCGCCGAACGGCAAGCGCAACTGGCAGGTCGAGGGGCTGCTGTTCGTCGACGGCGCGTGGATCGATCCGGCCCGGCCCAACAGCGTTTATACCGGCAACAAGCGCTTCGAACTCGATCTGTCGAAGCCGTCGGGGCACGACTGGAAATACGCGGGATTCCTGTCGAATCGATTCAAGTACCCGGACGATCCGGTGTTCCATACCGACCAGTATCCGGGCCTGCCGATCGCGCGACGGTTGAAGGGGCGCACGTTCCTCTATCTGACCGACATGTATGCGGACCATCTGAAGATCTATCGCTTCGATCCGCAGCACGACGGCGAGAGCGCGATTCCGTCCGGTTTTATCGCAGGCCGCGAGCGCCCGGTCTTGAAGGTGCCGAATGCGCCGCCGGGCGGTGACTGGATCTGGCGCGACATGAATGGCGATGGCCAGTTCGAGCGCGACGAATACACGCTGAATACGAGCGGCACCAAGCTCGCGGGCGGCTGGGGCTGGTGGGTCGATACGGCCGGCGACATCTGGCGCACCCGGGATACGAAGGGCATCTATCGCTTCCGTTTCGGCGGACTCGATGCGAAGGGCAACCCGGTCTACTCGTACTCGAACCTGACGCAGTACCCGGTGCCGGCACCGTTCAGCGAACTGCATCGCGCGATCTATGAACCGGACACCGACACGATGTACGTGAGCGGCTATACGGCCGATATGCCGACCGCGCAGGGCTTCTGGAAGGAAGTGGGGCGCGTGCTGGTGCGCTACGACAAGTGGTCGAGCGGCCAGCCGGTGCAGCGTTACGCGATCAGCTTGCCGTGGCAGACGCAAAGCAAGCCGATCGCGACGATCATCGGCGTCACCGTCGAGGGGCAATACCTGTTCGGCGTCGAGCCGGTCGGCGCGGTGCACGTGTGGGACAAGGACAGCGGCAAGGAACTCGGCGTGATCCGGCCGGGCCCCGAAGTAGGCCGCGCGTCGGGCTGGGTCGACGTGCCCAACGGCATCAGCGCGACGAAACGCGCCGATGGCGAGTACCTGGTGTTCGTCGAGGAAGACGCGCGCGGCAAGGTGCTGATGTATCGCTGGAAGCCTTGAGATGCGTTGGCCTCGCTGACGCACTCCGCACGCAATCTAACCGCAAAAACCCAAGGGATTCGATGGACAAAGGCATTCTCAGGAACGTAGCGATCAATTTTTTCGGGCTCGTGCTGCCGACCTTCGTATCGCTCGTAACCGTGCCGGCGTATATCCGGCTGCTCGGCGTCGAGCGCTACGGCGTGATCAGTCTCGTGTGGACGCTGATCGGCTACTTCGGAATCCTCGATCTCGGCATGAGCATGGCCGCGCAGAACCATATTTCGAAGGCGCGCGCGTCGGGCGATCAGCGGGAAAGCGCGCGCGTGTTCTGGAGCGCGACGTGGCTCAACCTCACGACCGGCGTGGTCGGCGGTTTGATCATCTACTTCGGTGCGTTCCTGTACACCGCGTATTTCACCAAGGTATCGCCCGAGCTGCAGCACGAAGTCTATATGGCGCTGCCGTGGCTTGCGGTCGCGATTCCGATCGCGAACGTGTCGTGGGTGTTCGCGGGCGCGATCAATGGCGCCGAACGTTTCGGCGTCTACAACACGAATCAGACCATCGGCACGTTCCTGTTCCAGCTTCTGCCGCTCGGTGCCGCGCTGTGGCTCGGCGCGACCTTGCAGAACGTACTCGCCGCGGCCGTGGTCGCGCGGATTCTCGCCGCGCTGCTGCTCGGCCGCTATGCGCTGAAAGTGCTTGAAATAGGCAGCATTGAACCGCCGCGGCTCGGCGTTGCAAAGGGGCTGTTCAACTTCGGCGGCTGGATGCTGATCGCGAGCGTGACGACGATGCTCGCCGATTCGCTCGATCGCGTGATGCTCGGTTCGCGCCTCGGCGCGCGCTTCGTCACGTATTACACGGTGCCGCAGAATCTCGTCACGCGTCTGAATATCGTACCGACCGCGCTGGTGCGTACGCTGTTTCCGCGGCTGTCGGCGGTCGGCCGCGCGGATGCCGACACGATCACGCAGCAGTCGCTCGAATTTCTGAACGGCGTGTTCACGCCGGTCGCGCTCGTCGCGATGCTGGTGCTCGAACCGTTCCTGCATCTGTGGGTCGGCAACGAGATCGCGGCGGTCGCGGCGCCCGTGGGCCGGATCATGATCGTCGCCGTGTGGCTCGTCGGCCAGGCGAACGTGACGCGCATTCTGATTCAGTCACAGGTCAATCCCGCCACCGCCGCGCGCATCGGCCTCGTCGAGTTGCCGCTGTTCGCCGGCGCGTTGTGGCTCGGTATCACGCATTTCGGGCTGACTGGCGCGGCGGTCGCGGTTTCCGCTCGCGCACTGTTCGACTACGCAGTGCTGCTGCATTTCGCGGCGATCCGCGCGCGTCAGATCGTGCTCGACATGCTCGCCCATCTCGCCTTCCTGCTCGCCAGCCTGTGGCTCGCGAGCTTCCTGCCGAGCCTTGCGCTCGCGATCGCCGCCGGTGTGCTGATGGTAGGCGCGAACGTCGCGTGGTCGATCACGATGACGCCCGCCTTGCGCAATCTTGCGCGTTCACTGCTATTGCGACTGAATCCGAGGAAAAGCGCATGAATCAAGACGTCCTTGATAAAGACCTGTTGAGGCCTGCGACGCGCAGCGCGCTCGACGAACTGACGAGCGTGCCCGGCATGCAGCCGGCACCGCGCCGTACCGCGCCCCGCGCGAACAAGAGCGTGCGCATCGCGATCGTGCACGACTGGCTCGTCACCTACGCGGGCGCGGAGAAAGTGCTCGAGCAGATCATCGCGTGCTTTCCCGATGCGGACCTGTTCAGCCTCGTGGACTTTCTCGACGATCGCAACTTCCTGCGCGGCAAGCCGGTGACGACATCGTTCATCCAGAAGCTGCCGCTCGCGCGCAGCAAGTACCGCTCGTATCTGCCGCTGATGCCGCTCGCGATCGAGCAGCTCGACGTGTCGGCGTACGACGTGGTGATCTCGAGCAGTCACGCGGTCGCCAAGGGCATTCTGACCGGACCCGACCAGGTGCATATCAGCTACGTGCATTCGCCGATTCGCTATGCATGGGATTTGCAGCATCAGTATCTGCAGCAGTCGAAGCTGACCAACGGCCCGAAGTCGGCGCTCGCGCGGCTGATTCTGCATTACATGCGCAACTGGGACATCCGCACGTCGAACTCGGTTGACGGTTTCATCGCGAACTCGGCGTTCATCGCGCGACGCATCAAGAAGGTGTATCAGCGCGACGCGCAGGTGATTTTCCCGCCGGTCGATGTCGACGCGTTCACGCTGTGCACGCAGAAGGAAGACTTTTATCTGACCGCGTCGCGGATGGTGCCGTACAAGAAGATCGATCTGATCGTCGAGGCGTTCGCGCGGATGCCCGAGCGCAAGCTCGTCGTGATCGGCGATGGGCCCGAGATGGCCAAGATCCGCGCGAAGGCGGGGCCGAACGTCGAGATCATGGGCTATCAGCCGTTCAAGGTGCTGAAGGACCGCATGAGCCGCGCGAAGGCATTCGTGTTCGCGGCCGAAGAGGACTTCGGCATTTCGGTGGTCGAGGCGCAGGCTTGCGGCACGCCGGTGATCGCCTACGGCAAGGGCGGGGCGCTCGAAACCGTGCGCGATCTGTCGGAGCCGAAGCCGACCGGCATGTTCTTCGATGAGCAGGATGCCGACTCGATCATCGCTGCGGTGAATCGTTTCGACGAGCTTGGGCACCGGTTCCAGCCCGAGCATTGCCGCGACAACGCGGAGCAGTTTTCGGCCGCGCATTTCCGCGAGCGTTTTTTCGCGCAGGTGCGCGCGGCGGTACCGGCATTGCGCGACGCGACGCTGCCGCCCTATACGCCGTATCGGCCGGGCGCGCAGAGCGCCGCGAACGTGCCGCGGATTCTCGCGGTCGATCAGAGCGGCGTGCTCGGCGGCGCCGAGCTGTCGCTGCTCGAAATCGTCAAGGCGCTGCGCTCGCGCATCGAGGTCGTGCTGTTCGACGACGGGCCGTTCAAGACCGCGCTCGTGAAGACCGGCGTCGAGGTCGCCGTGCTCGATGCCGGGGTGCTGAAAAACGTGCGCAAGCAGGGCGGTTCGTTGCTCAAGGGCCAGGCATTGAAGGGGCTCATCTCGCTCGTGCGTGCCACCGCGAAACGGGCGCGCAAAGCGGATGTGATCTATGCGAACACGCAACGTGCGATGGTGATCGGCGCAGTGGCCGGCAAGCTCGCGAGACGGCCGGTGGTCTGGCATTTGCGCGACATCGTCAGCGCCGAGCATTTCGGCGGCAAGCAGCTCGCGATCATCAAGTGGTGCGCGCGGCTCGGCCTGACGCATGTGATCGCCAATTCGGCCGCGTCGGCGCAGGCATTCGCGAAGCTCACGCGCTTCGACAGCAAGCGCATCGACGTCGTGTTCAACGGGATTGACGCAGAGCCGTTCGACGCGTTGCGCACGGTGCCGCAAGCGGTGTTGCGTGAGCGCCTGAACCTGCCTTGCGACGCGTTCCTCGTCGGCTCGTTCAGCCGGCTTGCGCGTTGGAAGGGGCAGCATGTGCTGCTCGAAGCGATGGTGCTCAATCCGCACATGCACGCGGTATTGGTCGGCGCGGCGCTGTTCGGCGAGGACCAGTACGAGATGGAACTGCGTGCGTTCGTCGCCGCGCACGAGCTGGGCGACCGGGTGCACTTTCTAGGCTTCCAGCACGATATTCCTGCTTGCATGTGCGCGGTCGACGCGGTCGTGCATACGTCGATCACACCGGAGCCGTTCGGCCGCGTGATCGTCGAGGGGATGCTCGCGCAGCGGCCGGTCGTGGCGTCGCGCGCGGGCGGCGTGCTCGAAATCATCGACGACTATGAGAACGGCGTGCTGTGTACGCCGGGCGATGCGCATGCGCTCGCCGATACGCTCGCCGAATTGCGCTCTAACGGGGACTTGCGTGGCAGGCTGGTCCAGAACGGCTATCGGACCGCGCTGGAGCGTTTCGGCACGCGCAGCTATGTGGATGGGGTTGCGGGGATTCTGAACAGTGTGGCGGGGCAGTAGAGCAGGGTTTTTTTACGTGTGGGTAGACAGGGGCTTGGCCAGTCCTTGCTTGGCGTGACGGGGCGAAGGTCGAAGGACCTTTGCTCCGTTTTTTTTTGCGAGGGGAGACGAGTGCATTACTCGCTCAGAATGCGCTTGAGTTCCTCAAGAAACGATGCAGTCGTGTGACCCCATAGCTTCGGATTGAAATCATGTCCGTACATTTCATAGAAGGCACTATCCAGGTTTTCGCCGAAGTTCGCTGCTAGCTGATTAATTTCGTTGATAGCAGAGTTGCGCATTTTCGAAGTAATTGCATTCTTATAGATGACGACAATTTCTTCAATCGAGTCTCCGATATAGTGATAATCCTGATTGAGATATCCGCCAAAGAGAATATCGAGATTTGGGTACGAAGGGCTATTTTCTGTGCGAATCATAATTTGGTTGCATATGACGTAATAATGTAATATGGCATTCCATTGTACGCTTCATGCTTCAATACCAGCCGGATTCCGTGTAGCTGAATTAACTCCCCCGTTTCCCTGACCACTCCATAGCCAATATCCCTGCCAGCGTTTTCGTTTAGGACGAGATGATATTTTGGCCGAGACTGCGACCAGGATCTAACCTTAAGAGAATTATTCCGCATAATTCGCGAAATGGCCAATTCTGCTGTTTTGAGGTCGTAGAAAGAAGATGCGACATCCATTTTAGGATAATTTTTCAGGCGCGCCCTTAAATACTCCTCTGATTTTCCAATGTGCTCCTTTATTGTATGCCCTCCAAGCTCCGGAGTTAGGGCTTTTGCTTCATGCATTTGCAGATTGATCCGGCCCATCGTGACGCTGGCCACGCGTGCAGCCTTGATCGAGCCAGCGAAACCGAACGGCACGATCATATCGACTGACAGGCCGATATTATTCGCCATGTCCGGACTGGCCTTCATCGCCTCGGCCAGTTTCGTCGTACCTTGCTGGATCAGCGTGGCCGTATCCCGGCCTGTCCAGACTTGGCGTACACCTGCCGACACCGTATCTGAGCCGTGTGCTCCGAACACAACACATCCGGCCTTGCTTGCCATCGTCGGTTCCGGAAGTACACACAGAGCCGCCGCTCCAACCATTTCCAGCACCCCGCCCACGACCTGCAAGCCGCCCCATAGGCGGTTGGAAAGCATCTCGGTGCGGTTTATCGACTGGCGGGAGAGCACCGCGGCCAGTTGAGGAGCACTGAGTACCACGCGCACGGCGCCCGAATCCTGTTGATACGACATCCTGAATTCCTCTGTAGCGATTGGGGTTGCCACGCTAGCAGGCGGATACGGGGATTTGGAATGGGCGACGGATGATTTTGATGGCTATTTGTGCGCGCGAATCCAACCGCGCCGGGGCGGGCGCCTTTTCGCGGGCGGCGTTCCCGAAATCATCGACGACTACTAGAACGGGACGCCGGGCGATGCGCATGCGCTCGCCGAATTGCGCTCGAACGGCGACTTGCGTGACAAGTTGGTCGAGAACGACTATCGGATCACGCACGAGCGTTTCGGCACGCGCAGTTATGTTGATGGGGTTGGGGGATTCTGACGAGTGTGGCGGGGCAGTAGAGCGCTATCTTTTACGCGAGGTTAGACATGGGCTTGGCCAGTCCTTGCTTGGCGTAACGGGGCGAAAGTCGAAGGACCCTCGCTCCGTTTTTTGCGCGCCGCGCACATGGCATCTAACAACCCTCGCGTGGCGATAAGTGGATTACTCGCTCAGAAGACGTTTCAACTCGTCAAGGAACGAGGCCGTAGTGTGCCCCCAAAGACGCGGGTCGCAATGACTTCCAAAGAGATCATCAAACGCCAAATCCAGACAGTTTGAGTTGACCTTCTGGAATCGGACTACCTCTTCCAGCATCGCGACTCTTTCGTCCTCGGTTATCCCCGCTTTATAGGAGAGAACGAGTTCCGGTATCGAATTTCCATAGATCGAATAGTCCTCATGGAATCGCCCCATGATCAACTGTTCGAGATTGTGATACGTCCCGTAGTTCATGACTGTGTTGTGAAATGTTATGCGACAAGCATCGCTGTCAGGACATAATAAGGCATACCATTGTATGTCTGATAGCGGAGGATCACTTTGACTCGGCTCGCGGGTCTATATTCTCCTGATTTTCTGATCACTAGATTTCCAACGTTTCTTCCAACGTCTTCGAATAGTGTTAAATCGTTACGCGGTGCTGTTGTCCCGCCCACGACCTGCAAGCCGCCCCATAGGCGGTTGGAAAGCATCTCGGTGCGGTTTATCGACTGGCGGGAGAGCACCGCGGCCAGTTGAGGAGCACTGAGTACCACGCGCACGGCGCCCGAATCCTGTTGATACGACATCCTGAATTCCTCTGTAGCGATTGGGGTTGCCACGCTAGCAGGCGGATACGGGGATTTGGAATGGGCGATGGATGATTTTTGTGGCGTCTCTTTGTGCGCGTCAATCACCCACCCCGCGCAGGGCGGGCGCCTTTTCGCGGCGGTCGCAATCGAAACTTCGGGATGCACACCTAAGCCCCCGTCGCGGCACTTGGCCGTTACGGGGCTGACACAGCGCAGGGTGTACTTACGCCTTGAGACTCGCCGACCACTTCATCGCGGGCATTTCGACCAGCCGATAGAAGACATAGGCGGCCGGCACGACGACCAGCATGTAACCAAACGACGGCCAGATCGACATCTGCAGCGACGAGCGGAACAACCACGACGACAGCAGCACGAAGATCGGCAGATGAATCAGATACAGCGAGAAGCTGAAGTCACCCACGCGGGACAGCAAGCGCGACAGCGCGCGCGACCCAGCGCGAAGCAGTGCAAGCACGCCACTTCCTTCGTGTTGCGGGTCATTGGGCACATCGAGCGCCTTGTACAGATAGCACGCGAAGCCCAGCGCCCAGATCTGGAACGCACCATACTGGCCGAAATGAAACGCGACGCAGCCTGCCGCGATCAATACCGCCGCGAGCACGTACAGCAATGCAGGCGCGCGCGCCTCCCGCGCGTTGCGCGCCCTGACATCGGCGATCCATGCACCGAGCATCCACGAGAACCAGTACGACGTGAAGAACTGCAGATCATGTCGCTCCAGCCCATACGCGGATGCAACGTTGATCACCGCGACGAGCGCGAGCACGGCGTTCATGCCGATGCGCCGCCGCAGCGCGAATAGCAGCGGATAGATCGCATAGAACTGCACTTCGAGCGACAGCGTCCACAGCGCGCCGTTAGAACCATACGTCTTGCCCGCCACACCCTGCAGCGAAAGCAGATTGACCAGAAACGCCTGCCCGCCGATCTCGCGAATCTTGTGACTGACGGGCGGCAATTGCAGGCTCAGCGAATCGAGCGCGAAAGTCAGTACCAGCGCCGCGAGCAGCACCGGATAGATGCGCGCGAAGCGCCGCAGCCAGAAGTTGCCCGCATCGAGCCGATAAGCGGGATTGCCCGCGAGCCGCAGCGCGCCGCCGCGATGGATGCAGTAGCCGCTGATCACGAAGAACATCGGCACGCCGGCCGAGCCCCATGCGATCGGAAACGTCAGATACGCAGCCAGACTGCTCGGACTAACCGAATGTCCGACGCTCTGATGAAACGCCTGCATGCCGACCCACACGATCTGGCGGCAATGAAAATAGGCGACCAGCAGCGCGGCGAAACCCCGCGTCGCGTCGATCACATGCTCCTTGCTGGCGCTATCGATACGCGCGTCGCTGCGCGCGTGCGCCGCGGCCGGCTTTTTCTCCGGGCGCGGCAGCGGGGACAGGGGCAGGGAGGAGCCGGCGGCATCCAGTGCTGGGTCGCTCATACGCGGTCCTTATCTGAAGCGGAAAAGAGAAAAATCGACGCGACATACGCCTTCGAGCGGGCGTCCTTGCGCACCTCGCGACGCATCCATGCTAGAGCATCACAATCCCACAAAATGATTAAAAAATTGCGTTTCGGATTGAATTCGGGATCGATTTTGTGACGAATTGTAATTACGCATCGCCGCCTGGATCATCGAATTATTTATCGCTTTTGTCGTGCTAATTTAGATCAAGGATTTTCTTGAGCCGAGGTGAAGTCATGAACCTGCACTTACTGGCCGGCGTGGCCGTCCTGCTGATCCTGGTGGCCGCCTCCGCCTACCGCGATGCGTTGCGCAACGAGCCGATCCGTCGTTACCGGATGGACCCAGGCAAGCTGCCGCCGGTCGACGAACAGGACTGACGTGCTGCCGAAGCCGGTCACCAGATCGCCAGACGGGTCACGCCAGGGGCCGTCCGAAAGGTAAGACTTTCGGATTTTGTCACTCGCCGCCTGGCAATATATGCGTAACAATTTACTCAATTTTTCGCAATATCGCATTGCGAACAATGCGTGAATTATCCGAATTAAATCGGAGAAAGCCAGCTTACGTGACCTCGCAGATTTTTCTGCTAGTCTTGCGCCGGCATCGATTGGCCGCCAGGTCCGCGAACACACCAACTTCTAACCGATGTGGGAATGCCTACCATGCTGAAAGTCACCAAAGCCGTGTTTCCCGTAGCGGGCCTCGGGACACGATTCCTGCCGGCTACCAAAGCAAGTCCGAAGGAAATGCTGCCGATCGTCGACAAGCCGCTGATCCAGTACGCGGTCGAAGAAGCGATCGCCGCCGGCATCACCGAGATGATCTTCGTGACGGGCCGCAGCAAGCGCGCGATCGAAGATCACTTCGACAAATCCTATGAGATCGAGTCCGAGCTAGAAGCGCGCAACAAGCAGAAGCTGCTCGATCTGGTGCGCAGCATCAAACCGGCCAACGTCGACTGCTTTTACGTGCGCCAGGCCGAAGCGCTCGGTCTCGGCCATGCGGTGCTGTGCGCCGAGAAGCTGGTGGGCGACAGCCCGTTCGCGGTGATACTCGCCGACGACCTGCTGCATAGCACGAAGCCCGTGATGAGCCAGTTGGTCGATACCTTCAACCACTACCACAGCTCGGTGATCGGCGTCGAAACGATCGCGCGCGAGGACAGCCGCTCGTACGGCGTCGTCGACGGCCGCGAGTGGGAAGACAACGTGATCAAGCTGTCGGGCATCGTCGAGAAGCCGGCGCCAGACCAGGCGCCGTCGAATCTCGGCGTGGTGGGGCGCTACGTGCTGATGCCGACGATCTTCAAGCATATCCGCGCGCTGCAGCCGGGCGCGGGCGGCGAGCTGCAACTGACCGACGCGGTGCAGTCGCTGCTGACCGAAGAGCAGGTGCTCGCGTATCGCTACTTCGGCACGCGCTTCGATTGCGGCAGCAAGCTCGGCTATCTGAAGGCGACCGTCGAATTCGCGCTGCGCCATCCGGAGGTGAAGGCTGAATTCGAGGCGTATCTGCAGGCGTATATGCAGAACGAAGCGCCAACCGGCGAGGCGGGGCAATTGACGGCCGAAGCCGCGTGAACTGACGAGGCCCTGAAATAAAAAACGGGCGCCGCATTGCGCGGCGCCCGTTGTCGCTTCAGCAGGACGGTCTCACCCCTGTTGCTTCACCTCGAGCCGGAACTTGTGCAGCAACGGCTCGGTATAACCGCTCGGCTGCTGGCGCCCTTCGAATACGAGCGCTTGCGCGGCCTTGAACGCAATCGTGTCGAAACCCGGCGCCATCGGCTGATAGAGCGGATCACCGGCGTTTTGCGCATCCACGACCTTGGCCATGCGCTTGAACGTCTCCTCGACGAGCTCGCGTTTGATCACGCCGTGATACAGCCAGTTGGCGATGTGCTGGCTCGAAATACGCAGCGTCGCGCGGTCTTCCATCAGGCCGACGTTGTGAATATCCGGCACCTTCGAGCAGCCGACGCCCTGATCGATCCAGCGCACCACGTAGCCGAGAATGCCCTGCGTGTTGTTGTCGACTTCGGCGCGGATTTCGTCGTCGCTCCATTGCGCCTTTTCGACGACCGGAATCGTCAGCAGGCCATCGAGCAGTTCGTCGTAAACCTTCGCGTAGTCGGTGCGTTCGAGTTCCTGCTGGACCGCCTGCACGTCGACCTGGTGATAGTGCAGCGCGTGCAGCGTCGCGGCGGTCGGCGAGGGCACCCACGCGGTGTTCGCGCCAGCCTTCGGATGGCCGATCTTCTGCTCGAGCATCGCGTGCATCAGGTCGGGCATCGCCCACATGCCCTTGCCGATCTGCGAGCGGCCGCGCAGGCCCCCGCTCAAACCGACCAGCACGTTGCTGCGCTCGTACGACGCGATCCACTTGCTCGACTTCATGTCGCCCTTGCGCATCATCGCGCCCGCTTCCATCGCCGAGTGCATCTCGTCGCCGGTGCGATCGAGGAAGCCCGTGTTGATGAACGCGACGCGCGCCGACGCTTCGGCGATACAGGCGAGCAGGTTCACGCTGGTGCGGCGCTCCTCGTCCATGATGCCCATCTTGATCGTGTTGCGCGGCAGCTTCAGCAGGTCTTCGACGCGCGCGAACAGCTCGCTCGCGAACGCGACTTCGGCCGGGCCGTGCATCTTCGGCTTCACGATATAGATCGAGCCGGTGCGCGAGTTCAGCTTGTTCTGGCGGTCGCGCAGTGCGCACAGCGTCGTGATCACCGCGTCGAGAATGCCTTCCGGAATCTCGTGGCCGTCTTTGGTCAACACGGCCGGGTTCGTCATCAGATGGCCGACGTTGCGGATGAACAGCAGCGAGCGGCCATGCAGCTTGACCTGCGACTTGCCGTCCGCGCTGGTGTACTCGCGATCCGCGTTGAGCCGGCGCGTGAAGGTCTTGCCATTCTTCGTGACCTGTTCGGTCAGGTCGCCGTTCATCAGGCCGAGCCAGTTGCGATAGAGCTGCACCTTGTCGTCGGCGTCGACGGCCGCGACCGAGTCTTCGCAATCGATGATCGTCGTGACCGCCGCTTCGACGACGACGTCCTTCACATGCGCCGCGTCGGTCTTGCCGACCGGATCGTTCGCATCGATCTGGATTTCGAGGTGCAGGCCGTTGTGCTTGAGCAGCACCGCCGACGGCGCGCTCGCATCGCCCTGATAGCCGACCAGTTGCGCGGGCGTCTTCAGTGCGGTAGTGCCGCTCTTCAGCGCGACGACCAGCTGGCCGTTCTCGACGCTATAGCGCGTCGCATCCGCGTGCGAACCGTTCGCGAGCGGCGCGGCCTGATCGAGGAACCTGCGCGCATACGCGATCACCGCGGCGCCGCGCACCGGGTTGTAGCCCTTCTGCTTTTCCGCGCCATCCGTTTCAGGGATCGCGTCGGTGCCGTACAGCGCGTCGTACAGGCTGCCCCAGCGCGCGTTCGCGGCGTTCAGCGCATACCGCTGGTTCGACAGCGGCACGACCAGCTGCGGGCCGGCCTGCTCCGAGATTTCGCTGTCCACGTGGTCGGTCGTGGCCTGGACGCCGGCGGGCACGGGCACGATGTAGCCGATGCCTTCGAGAAACGCACGATACGCGCGCAGATCCCGCACCGGGCCGGGATGGGTCCGATGCCAGTTGTCGAGTTCGGTTTGCAGGCGGTCGCGTTCGGCGAGCAACGCCCGATTCTTTGGCGCCAGCTCGTGCACGAGGGCATCGAAACCCGACCAGAAGGCGGCGCTGTCGATTCCGGTGCCGGGCAGGGCTTCGGTTTCAACGAACTGGTCGAGGTTGGCGGCGACCTGCAGTCCGCCGCGCGGGTTCATCTGAGTCATCGACTGCTCCATCTGTTATGGGACCGATGAGGGGGCATCGGTCCGCGTTGTGCCACGGGATTGCTGTGACGCCCGGCGCTTTAAACGCCGAGCGCCTGAATGCCGGCCTTCGCGATCTGCGCATCCTGCTCCGACTTGACGCCCGACACGCCAACCGCGCCGACCACATGGCCGTCGACGATCACCGGCACGCCGCCCTCGAGCGTGCCCTGCAACGGTGCGCTGAGGAATGCGGTGCGGCCGTTGTTGATCATGTCTTCATAGACCTTGGTTTCGCGGCGCCCAAGCGCCGCGGTGCGCGCTTTCTCGGTCGCGATATACGAGGTGGCCGGCGCCGCGCCGTCCAGACGCAGCACCGCGAGCGGATGGCCGCCGTCGTCGGCGACGACGATTGCGACCGGCCACCTGTTCTTCTCGGCTTCCGCGCGCGCGGCATCGACAATGCGAGTCGTCTCGGCGACGGTCAACACGGGTTTGGTCAGCATAATGAATGTCCTGTCTCGGTGAGGGAAGGTGGCTTTTGTAGCTTCTTTCGGTAACGGGTCGATACGGCGCCTGCGCGCGCTTTCGCAGCTCCGCCGCATGCCGCATGCCCCGCGCCGGCGCCTGTCTGATCCGAAGATTCTACTTCCCGGCGCCTCAGCGCGGAACGGCAGCTTCCCTGGTCGCCATCACTGAAACACGCGCAGCGCTTTACAATCGCGTCTCCACCTGAAAACCGCGCTTCCCACGAGATCTCCGATCATGCCAACCATCAGCGAGCTGTTCGTCTATCCGATCAAATCCTGCGCGGGCATCCCGCTCGATCAGGCGCGCCTGCTGGCGACCGGCCTCGAATACGACCGCAACTGGATGATCGTCGATCCCGAAGGCGCGATGTTCACGCAGCGCGCGTACCCGCGCATGTCCCTGATCAAGGTCGAACTCGGCGCCGACGATCTGATCGTCAACGCGCCGGGCATGCGTGAGCTGCGCACGCCGCTCGATGCCGCGCGCCTCGCCGGCGCGGCCAGGATCGATACCGCGGTGTGGCGCGACGCGGCCTACGGGCTCGACACCGGCGAAGCCACGGCGGCGTGGTTCACGGAGTTCCTCGGTCTGCCCGCGCGCTTGCTGCGCTTCGATCCGGAGCGCGAGCGCATCGTCGATCCGGACTACACGGACAGCACCGGCGGTGCGACGACCTTTTTTGCCGATGGCTTTCCGCTGCTGGTGGTCGGCCAGGCCTCGCTCGACGATCTGAACGCGCGCCTGAACCGCAAAGGCGCGCCGTCGATCAGAATCGATCGCTTCCGGCCCAACATCGTGCTCACGGGCCTCGATGCCTACGAAGAGGACTATGTCGAGACGCTCGCCGTCGACACGGATGCGGATTCGAGCGCGCGGGTCGAGTTGCGTCTCGTCAAGCTGTGCTCGCGCTGTCCGATGCCGACCATCGATCAGGCGCGCGGCGCGCCCGATCCGGACTGGCCGAACGAGCCGACCGACACGATGCTCGGTTATCGCGTCAGCGAACGTTTCGACGGTGCGGTCACGTTCGGCAACAACGCGCTGGTCGCGAGCGGGGCGGGGGCCCGGCTGCGGGTCGGGCAGCAGGTCGACGCGGAGCTCGGGTTCGGCGATTGACTGGATGAAAGGCGGGCGAGGCCCACTCCGATCGGATCTCAGGCCGCCCGCGCAATCGCCGCCGCGGGCAGCGTTTCTCCACCTTCTTCGCCGCGACCTTCGCGTTTCCAGCAAGGCGCTTCGGCGCTCTCGCCAACCGCATCGCCCACCAGAATCACCGCCGGACTGCCGAAGCCCGCGCCGAGCGCATCGGCGGCAAGCCGATCGAGCCGCGTCAACAGGCGCCGCTCGTCGCGGCCGCCGGCCCACTGCACGACCGCGGCCGGCGTGTCCGCCGGCAGGTGCGCGAGCAAGGCAGCGGCGATGCCGTCGACGCGCCGCATGCCCATATAGATCGCCAGCGTCGTGCGCGTCGCGGCGAGCGCGGCCCAGTCCGGCTCGCCGTGGTCTTCGGTGTGCGCGGTGACGAAGCTCACGCCGTGGCAGTGCCGCCGATGCGTGAGCGACATGCCGAGTCCCGCCGCGGCCGCGAAGCCCGACGAGATGCCGTTGACGATGTCGACCGCAAGGCCCGCGTCGCGCAGCACCGCTAGTTCCTCGCCCGCGCGGCCGAACAGCAGCGCTTCGCCGCCTTTGACGCGCACCACGTGCAGACCCTTCAGCGCATAACGCCGCATCAGCCGCTCGATGAACGCCTGCGGCGTCGAGCGGCAGCCGCCGCGTTTGCCGACGCGAATCACGCGCGCCTGCGGTGCGAGCGTCACGATGTCGGGATTCGCGAGGTCGTCGAGCAGCACGACGTCGGCGGCCGCGAGCGCCTTGACGGCCTTCAGCGTCAGCAAGTCGAGGTCGCCGGGGCCCGCGCTCAGTAGCGTGACCTTGCCGGTGTTGGTGTTCATGTTGTTCCTTGTAGCTAGAAACGAATACGGCGTCCGCCCGTGAAGATCACGAGGGGACGCCGTTGTCCATTGCATTGCCGGTTGACGGTTGAATCTGCGCATCGCGACGACGTTGCCGCGATGAGGTTGCGCAGGACTAACGCAAGGACCACGCCATCGATCGAATCGAGGCGCGCAAGCCGTTGCCACACGCTGCGATTCACGCGGAAAACAGCGTCACGATCGCACCGGTGCGCACCTTCGTTTCGCACGTCCACAGTGCTGCGTCGCACCATCCCTGTGCTTTGCCGCATCAAAACGCGTCGCGCTCGGGATGCGCCCCGAAGCCGCGCGATTGACGGCGAATCCCCGCCACACCGTGCTTTCCGGCGCATTTATCTAAATTGGCACAGCCTTTGCGAGAAGCGTTGCCATCGGACCAACGTGGGTTCGTCGCGCTTGCAGCACAATGCAGCGCCCCGCAGCACCCAACAGGACAACGGCGTCCCCCGGATTCAGCCCTCGGCTGGATTCGCGGGACGCCGTTTTTATTTCCGCAATCGCTTTCGCCAGACACCAGAGGACAGCGCGCTCATGAAAATCATCGTTATCGGTCACGGGATGGTCGGCCACAAACTGGTCGAATGCCTGGCGCAACAGGACGCGCACGATCTCGACATCACGGTGCTGGGCGAAGAATCGCGACCCGCCTACGATCGCGTGCATCTGTCCGAGTTTTTCTCGGGCAAGACCGCCGATGACCTGTCGCTCGTCGAGCCCGGCTTTTTCGAGCGCCACGGTGTGCAACTGAAGCTGAACGCGCGGGCCGTTGCGGTAGATCGCGACGCACGCACGGTGACGGTCGCGAGCGGCGAAACGCTGCCGTACGACCGCCTCGTGTTCGCGACCGGCTCCTATCCGTTCGTGCCGCCGGTGCCGGGCCGTGAGCGCGGCGATTGCTTCGTGTATCGAACGATCGACGATCTCGAAGCGATGCGCGAATGCGGCGCGCGCTCGAAAACGGGCACGGTGGTCGGCGGTGGCCTGCTCGGTCTCGAATGCGCGAAGGCGCTGCGCGATATGGGGCTGCAAACCCACGTGGTCGAATTCGCGCCGCGCCTGATGGCGGTGCAGGTCGACGACGGCGGCGGCCGCGTGCTGCGCGGCCGGATCGAAGAACTCGGCGTCACGGTGCACACGCACAAGAACACGACGGCGATCGTCGACGGCGAAGCGGGCACGCACCGCATGCAGTTCGCCGACGGCAGCCATCTCGACACCGACATGATCGTGTTCTCCGCGGGCATCCGTCCACGCGACGATCTGGCCCGCGCGTGCGGCCTCGAACTCGGCGCGCGCGGCGGCATCGTCATCGACGACGCGTGCCGCACCAGCGATCCGCACATCTACGCGATCGGCGAATGCGCGCTGTGGGGTGGTCAGCTGTTCGGGCTCGTCGCGCCCGGCTACGAGATGGCGCGCGTGGTCGCGAAGCAGTTGCTGGGCGACTCGGCCGAATTCGCGGGTGCCGACATGAGCACCAAGCTGAAGCTGATGGGCGTCGACGTGGCCAGCATCGGCGACGCGCACGGTAATACGCCGGGCAGCCGCACCTACCAGTTCAGCGACGAGCGCAAGCAGATCTACAAGAAGCTCGTCGTGTCCGATTGCGGCAAGTATCTGCTCGGCGGCGTGATGGTCGGCGACGCGAGCGAATACGGCACGCTGCTGCAGATGATGCTGAACCGTATCGAGTTGCCCGCGTCGCCCGAATTCCTGATCCTGCCGCAAGCGGACGGCAGCGCGAAGCCGGCGCTCGGCGTCGAGGCGCTGCCCGCGGCCGCGCAGATCTGCTCGTGCAACAACGTGTCGAAGGGCGAGCTTTGCGCAGCCGTGTGCGCGGGCGCGACCGACATCGGCGCGTTGAAGAGCGCGACCGGCGCGGGCACCTCGTGCGGCGGTTGCGTGCCGCTCGTCACGCAAGTGATGAAGGCCGAGATGAAGAAGCAGGGCCTCGCGGTCAACAACCACGTCTGCGAGCACTTCCCGTATTCGCGCCAGGAGCTGTACCACCTCGTGCGCGTCGAGGGGCTGCGCAGTTTCGGCGCGCTGCTCGCGAAGCATGGCCGCGGGCTTGGTTGCGATATCTGCAAGCCGGCGGTCGCCAGCATTCTCGCGTCGTGCTGGAACGAATTCGTGCTGAAGAAGGAGCACGCATCGCTGCAGGACACCAACGACTACTACCTCGCGAACATCCAGCGCGACGGCACCTATTCGGTCGTGCCGCGCATGCCGGGCGGCGAAGTGACGCCCGACGGCCTGATCGCGGTCGCGCAGGTCGCCAAGAAATACGGCCTCTACACGAAGATCACCGGCGGTCAGCGTGTCGATCTGTTCGGCGCGCGCGTCGAGCAATTGCCGTCGATCTGGGAAGAGCTGATCGCGGCCGGTTTCGAGTCGGGGCACGCGTATGGCAAATCGCTGCGCACCGTGAAATCGTGCGTCGGTTCGACGTGGTGCCGCTATGGCGTCGGCGATTCGGTCGGCCTCGCGGTCGAACTCGAGAATCGCTACAAGGGGCTGCGTACGCCGCACAAGATCAAGTTCGGCGTATCGGGCTGCACCCGCGAATGCGCGGAAGCGCAGGGCAAGGATGTCGGCGTGATCGCAACCGAGAAGGGCTGGAATCTGTACGTGTGCGGCAACGGCGGCATGAAGCCGCGTCACGCGGAACTGCTCGCCGCGGACCTCGATAAGGCGACGCTGGTGCGCTATATCGACCGCTTCCTGATGTTCTACGTGCGCACCGCCGACCGGCTGCAACGCACCAGCGTGTGGCGCGACAACCTCGAAGGCGGCCTCGACTATCTGATCGATGTGATCGTCAACGATCGCCTTGGCGTGGCCACCGAACTCGAAGCGGAGATGCAGCACGTGGTCGACACGTACGAGTGCGAATGGAAGAAGGTCGTCACCGATCCCGAAACACGCAAGCGCTTCCGTCATTTCGTCAACAGCGGCGAGTCCGATAGCAACGTCGCGTTCGTCGAGGAGCGCGGCCAGATCCGGCCGGCCACGCCCGCTGAGCGGCAGGCGCCGCGCATTGAGATTCCCATTGTCGTCGAGACGGTTTGACCTCATCCGATTCCCGCTTAACTCTAAAGGAGCCCAGTCATGAAGAACGAACGCTTGCCCCGCGCGTGGACCGCGATCTGCGCACTCGAGGACATCGTGCCGAACACCGGCGTTTGCGCGCTCGTCAACGGCGAGCAGGTGGCCGTGTTTCACGTCGAAGGCGGTCAATTGGAGTCGCCCGCCGCGCCCACGGTCTACGCGATCGAAAACTTCGATCCGGGTTCGCACGCGGCGGTGCTGTCGCGCGGACTCGTCGGCAGTCTCGGCGAGCGCATCGTGGTCGCCTCGCCGATCTACAAGCATCACTTCGATCTGCGCACCGGCGAATGCCTCGAAACGCCGTCGTATTCGGTCAGCGCGTTTGCCACGCGCGTCGAAAACGGCCAGGTGTGGGTCGCGGTTTGACGTAACGGCCTCGCTTCATCGTTCAGAGTTCTAACCAGATCATTCGCGTATGTCTGATACCAGCGTAAAGAGCGTGTGTCCTTATTGCGGCGTCGGTTGCGGCATGGTGCTGCACGTCGAGGACGGCCAGGTCGTGAAGATCGCTGGCGACAAGGAGCATCCGGCCAACTTTGGCCGGCTCTGCACCAAAGGGCAGTCGGCTCACGTCGCGCTGCGCAAGTCGGGGCGCCTCGAAGGCGCGTTCGTGCGTCATGCGCGCGACGAAGACCCGGCGCCGCTGCCGATGGCGCAGGCGTTGAGCGACACCGCGGCGCGTCTGCGGCGTGTGATCGACGAGCATGGTCCCGATGCGGTGTCGTTTTACGTGTCGGGGCAGATGTCGCTCGAAGCGCAGTATCTGGTCAACAAGCTCGCGAAGGGCTTTATCGGCACGAACAATATCGAAGCGAATTCGCGCCTGTGCATGGCGAGCGCGGCGAGCGGCTACAAGCTGTCGCTCGGCGCGGACGGGCCGCCCGGCTCGTACGAAGACTTCGATCACGCGGATCTGTTTTTCGTCAGCGGCGCGAATATGGCCGACTGTCATCCGATCCTGTTCCTGCGCATGATGGATCGCGTGAAGGCGGGCGCGAAGCTGATCGTCGTCGATCCGCGCCGCAACACGACCGCCGAGAAAGCCGATCTGTTCCTGCAGATCAAACCCGGCACCGACCTCGCGTTGCTGAACGGTCTGCTGCATCTGCTGCACGAAAACGGCGCAACCGATGCGGCTTTTATCGCCGAGCACACCGAGGGCTGGGACGCGATGCCCGCGTTTCTCGCCGGGTACACGCCGGAGAACGTTGCACGCATCACGGGCCTCGCCGTCGACGACATCCGTCGCGCCGCACAGATGATCGCGTCGGCCAAAGACTGGATGAGCTGCTGGACGATGGGCCTGAACCAGAGCACGCACGGCACGTGGCACACCAATGCGCTGTGCAATCTGCATCTGGCGACGGGCCGTATCTGCCGGCGCGGCAGTGGCCCGTTCTCGCTGACGGGCCAGCCGAACGCGATGGGCGGCCGCGAAATGGGCTACATGGGCCCCGGTTTGCCGGGTCAGCGTTCGGCGCTGGTCGCCGAAGATCGCGCGTTCATCGAAGCGCTGTGGGGGATCGCACCGGGCACGCTCAAAG
Source organism: Paraburkholderia sp. BR14320 (assembly GCF_040948665.1). Taxonomy (NCBI): domain Bacteria; kingdom Pseudomonadati; phylum Pseudomonadota; class Betaproteobacteria; order Burkholderiales; family Burkholderiaceae; genus Paraburkholderia; species Paraburkholderia sp. BR14320. Next base: position 16,366 of record NZ_JBFPKG010000039.1, on the reverse strand, counting down.
CGGACGCGGGCAACGGCACGATCGACCTGTTCGCGCGCATGGCCGCGGGCGACATCAAGGCGTGCTGGATCATCTGCACGAATCCGGTCGCGACCGTCGCGAACCGGCAGACCGCGATCGCCGGTTTGCGCGCGGCCGAACTCGTGATCGCGCAGGACGCGTTCCTCGACACCGAAACGAATCGCTACGCCGACGTGCTGCTGCCAGGCGCTTTGTGGGCCGAAGCCGAAGGCGTGATGGTCAACTCGGAGCGCAATCTGACGCTGATGCAGCAGGCCATCGAACCGCCCGGCGCGGCATTGCCCGACTGGCAGATCATCGCGCGCATCGCGTGTGAAATGGGCTTTGCCGAGGCATTCAGCTATGCGAGCGCCGACGAAGTGTTCGCCGAACTCACGCGCGCGGCGAACCCGGCAACCGGCTACGACCTGCGCGGCGCGAGTCATCGCCGCTTGAAGGACGCGCCGCTGCAGTGGCCGATCGCGTCGACGGATTCGTGCGAGCGCAATCCGCTTCGCTATCTGAATGACGGCGTGAGCCAGACGCTCAAAGAGTCGGAAGATGGCAGCCGCCCGCGCATTGCTTTTCCGACCGCGAGCGGCAGGGCGAAGTTTTTCGCGCGCGCGTATGCGCCCCCGGCCGAGTTGGCCGGTCGTGAGTTTCCGATCGTGTTGAACACGGGCCGCGTGCAGCATCAATGGCACACGATGACCAAGACCGGCAAGGTCGCGATGCTGAACAAGCTGAACCCGGGACCCTTCGTCGAGATTCATCCGCACGATGCGGCCGAACTCGGCATTCGCGCGAAAGACGCGGTCGAGATCCGTTCACGGCGCGGCCGCGCAGTGCTGCCCGCCGTCGTCACCGATCGGGTGAGCGCGGGGCAGTGCTTCGCGCCGATGCACTGGAACGACGTGTTCGGCGACGAGCTTTGCATCAACGCGGTGACCAACGACGCGGTCGATCCGGTTTCATTGCAGCCCGAACTGAAAGTCTGCGCGGTCGCGCTGAGTCCGGTGACGGCCGATCGCGTCGCGGACACACGCAACGACGACGCGCTCTCTACCCCCACCGACGCAGCGGTTTTAGCGCCCAGCGCCAAGGATCAACCCATGCCTCGTATCGAAGCCCTCACGACTTTGCTGCACTTGCCGCCCGAGCCCGTATCGATGCCCGCGCTCAGCGATCCGGAGCGCGCGTATCTGGCGGGTTTCGTGAGCGGCCTGCGTTCGTCCGAAGCGCAAGGCCTCGACAACGTGCCGGTGCTGCCGCACAGCGCACCGTTCGATGCGGTGAAGCGGCTCTATGTCGATGGTCTGCTTGCGGGACTGTATAGCCGCAGCGCGACGACGGCCCGGGCTTCAGCCACCGCATTGCCGCCGCCTGCCGCGCAGGAAGAGGCCCGCGAATCGGGCGTGCGGATCGTGCGCACCCGGCCTAAGGTCACGCTGTTGTGGGCCTCGCAAACCGGTAACACCGAATCGCTGACCGAGCGTTACGCGACGCGTCTGATGGAATCGGGCTTCGAAATCCGCACTGCGTGCATGGCCGACTATCCGTTCGCGGCGCTCGCGAAGGCGCAGTACGTGTTGCTGATGACCAGCACGTTCGGCGACGGCGATGCCCCCGACAACGCGCAGGACTTCTGGACGCATCTGAACGCCGCCACAGCGCCGCGCCTCGATGGCGTGCGTTTCGCGGTGCTCGCGCTCGGCGATCGCAACTATGATCAGTTTTGCGGTCACGGCCGTCGGCTCGACGAGCGGCTCGCCGCGCAGGGCGCGCTGCGTCTCACCGAGCGCGTTGATTGCGACATCGACTATCAGTCGGGCGCAGATGCCTGGCTCGAACGCGTGATCGTCTGTATCAAGCAGGCGGATGCCGCACTGCACGCGGTGCCGCCGGGCGGCATGATCAACGCGGTGGTCGGCGCGGTACCGACCAAGGCGCGGCCAGCCGCGTCGCGCATCGTCGGCAACTTGCGACTGAACCGGCAGGGCGCGGTGAAGGATACGCGCTACGTGTCGCTGCAAACGGGCGAGACGACCCTCGAATACGAAGCGGGCGATGCGCTCGGCGTGTGGCCGAGCAACTGCCCCGAACTCGTCGACGAACTGATCACGCTGAGCGGTCTGCACGCGGAGGCATCGGTGCACGTCACGGGTATCGGCGACATGCGGCTCGCCGATGCGCTCACCAAGCACTACGAAATCGCGCGGCCGAGCGCCGAGGCACTTGCGTTCGTCGCCGCGCGCAGTCGCAACAGCGCGCTGGGCGATCTGCTCGCGCCCGAACGCAAGGCGGATCTGAAGCAATGGCTATGGGGACAGCAGCTCGCCGACGTATTGCACGAGTTTCCGGTGAACCTCTCGGCCGCCGAACTCACCGGCATGCTGAAGCGCCTGCAGCCGCGTCTGTATTCGATCGCATCGAGCCCGAAGGCGCATCCGGGCGAGGTGCATCTGACGGTATCGGCGGTGCGTTACAGCAACGGGCGGCGGCACCGCAAGGGTGTGTCGTCGACCTTTCTCGCGGATCGCGCAAGCGACACCGACGTCCCCGTGTTCGTGCAAAAGTCCGCGCACTTTCGTCCTCCTCATCACCCGGACACGCCGATGATCATGGTCGGTCCCGGCACCGGCATCGCACCGTTTCGCGGCTTTCTGCATGAACGGCAGGCACGCGGCGAGCGCGGGCGCAACTGGCTGTTCTTCGGCGAACAACATGCCGCGACCGACTTCTACTATCGCGACGAACTCGAAGCGATGCGCGCGAGCGGTCTGCTGACCCGACTCGACGTCGCGTTCTCGCGCGACCAGGCCGACAAGATCTATGTGCAGGACCGCATGCGCGAACACGGTGCGCAACTGTGGGCATGGCTCGAAGACGGTGCGCATTTCTATGTATGCGGCGACGCGAACCGGATGGCACGCGATGTCGATGCGGCGCTGAAGGACATCATCACGACGCACGGCGGCATGAGCGAAGAGAAAGCACTCGAATACGTGAGTCGTCTGACGCGCGAAAAACGCTATGCACGCGACGTGTATTGAGCCACCGACGCATTTCGAAAAAGGCCTTAAAAAATGCATCAAAACACGCAGCATGATGGCATGACGCTTGCATACCGAGTCCCGGTTAAAACTCCGGGCGAGATGCCGGTGCAAAACACAAGTAACGTATCAACCGGACTACCAGGCATTTTATTTACCGAGGATCTCTGATGAAAAACGTGATGCACTCCCTGCGAAGTGGCGATTGGCGCGCACTGGTCGCCTGCTTTCTGTATTTCGACACGGGCTTCACCGTCTGGGTGCTGTATGGGCCGCTCGCGCCGTTCATCAGCAAGAGCATTGCGATGACGCCCGCGCAACAGGGTCTGCTCGTTGCGGTGCCGGTATTGTCCGCGGCGATTCTGCGCGTGACGCTCGGCAATCTGTATCAGTCCGCGCATGGCAAACGCATTGCGTTAATGGGCGTGTTGCTCTCGGCGGTGCCGACGATCGTGCTGCCGTTGCTGCAATCGGTGCCGTCGTATGAAACGCTGCTGGTGCTCGGCGTGTTCCTCGGCGTCGGCGGCGCCAGCTTCGCGGTCGCACTGCCGATGGCCGGCAGCAACTATCCGCCGAAGGTGCAGGGCCTCGTATTGGGGCTGGCCGCGGCCGGCAACATCGGCGCGGTGCTCGACGGCTTCCTGTTCCCTCAACTCGCAACGCGTTACGGTTGGCAACTCGCCGCGGGCGGCGCCTTGCCGCTGCTCGCGATCGCCGCGATCACGCTGTACTTCTGGGCCAACGACGCAGGTGTCAAAACCGGCAGCGTGCTGCGCGCTTTCGGCAGCTTCGCGACGACGCTCGCCGGCCTGATCGTGCTCGTGCTGCTCGTCGAAGCGGGGCTGTTCGGCGCGGGCAAGACCGGCGTGCTGCTGTTGCCGGTGGTCGGCGCGCTGCTCGCGATCGCGGTGCTGCCGCAACGCTACCGCTCGGTGCTCGCCGAGCGCGATACGTGGGTCATCATGCTCGTCTATAGCATCACGTTCGGCGGTTTCGTCGGCATGTCCTCGTATGTGTCGCTGCTGCTGACCAACCTGTATCAACTGTCGAAGATCGACGCGGGTCTGTTCATGGCGCTGCTCGCCGCGACCGGCGCGATGGTGCGTCCGCTCGGCGGTCTGATTGCGGACCGCGTGTCGGGCGTGCGCGCGCTGACCGTGCTGCTCGCGATCATCGCGATTTGTGACTTCCTGTTCGCGACGGCGATGCCGTCGTTCGCGGGCGGCATCGCGTTGCTGCTGTGCATGTACGTCGCGTTCGGACTCGGCAACGGCGCGACGTTCCAGCTCGTGCCGCATCGCTGGGCCGGCCGCACTGGCCTGATGTCGGGCATCGTCGGCGCGGCGGGCGGCATCGGCGGCTTCTATCTGCCGGTCGTGATGGGCATCGCGAAGGAGAGCACCGGTAGCTATCAGATGGGCTTCGCGACGTTCGGCACGCTGTCGGCGTGCGCGTTCCTTGCGATCGTCGCGCTGCGCCGGCCGTGGATGGCGTGGTCGATGCAGGCCGGCGTCATGCATGCGCATGCGACTGAGTGAGGCACGGAGCGCGGCGCTCGGTCGAGCCGGCGCCGCGCGCATCATGCGCTGAAAAAAGCGCAGTCGAATGCTTGCATATCGGCGGCGGTGTTTCTAATATGAAGCCTGGAGGCTGCATATGAATTCATCGACCGATCGCATCGAAAAGCAGATTCTGTTGAAGGCGCCGCGCTCGCGCGTCTGGCGCGCGCTGGCCAACGCCGAGGAATTCGGCAAGTGGTTCGGTGTGAACCTTGCCGGCAAGCAGTTCGTCGCCGGGCAATCCACGCAGGGGCACATCACCTATCCGGGCTACGAGCACCTGGTGATGGACGTGCTGGTCGAGCGTGTCGAGCCCGAGCATCATCTGTCGTGGCGCTGGCATCCGGCCGCGATCGACATCACGATCGACTACACGCCGGAGCCGACCACGCTCGTTGAATTCGATTTGAGCGAAGTCGAGTCCGGCACGCTGCTGCGCGTCGTCGAATCGGGCTTCGACCAGTTGCCGGTCGGGCGCCGCGCGGAAGCGTTCCGGCTGAACGACGGCGGCTGGGGACAGCAGATGCTCAATATCGAACGATATGTCGGCGCGAGTTAAGGCGGGCTCCGCGAAGGCAGGCCTCAAGGCGACGACGCTGCGCAATTCGGCGGCGGTGTTCGCGGCGCTCGGTGACGAGACGCGCCTGCGTCTCGTCGCGGCGTTGTGCGCGGGCAGCGCGATGTCGATCGCGCAACTGACGGCCGGCACCGACATCACGCGGCAGTCGGTCACGCAGCATCTGCAGGTGCTGGCCGACGCGGGGCTCGTACACGATGTGAAGGTCGGACGCGAGCGCCTGTGGGCGTTCGAGCCCGCGCATCTCGACGCGGCGCGCCGCGCGCTCGACGCGATTTCGCGGCAGTGGGATCAGGCGCTGCTGAAGTTGAAGAGGGTGGTGGAGGAATAAAGGGCGGGGCGGTCGCGGCGCTTGCGCGAACGAACAAAGATGACGCGCGACGGCGCGTAACGCATTTTTTACCGATTCCAAGCAGCGCAGCGTGCGGGCTAGAGCGGAACAACGCAAAAGGGGCCAAAAATTGGCCCCCAAAACACCGCAAAAAAGGAAGAAAAGCCAGCCCGCGGCTAATCGGCGATCCGCTTGTCGGCTAGCGCGCTCTGACAGTCGGCGATCACCTGCCGGACGAGCCGGGCTTGCGGATCGAGTTCGTCGGTATCGAGAATTTCCTCGACCGCGTCGCGCGCCCAATCGGTATCCACGAAGCGCGCGTGGCGCCGCGCGATTTCGACCGCGGTGGCCGACAGCTTCGCGATGCACAGCCAGTCGGCTTCGCGCGCGCGGCGGTCGAGCCACTTGTGCGCGGACTGCACGTGAAACGCCGCGTCGGGCCAGTCTTCGTTCAGATAATAAGCGCCGAGGCTTCCGCATGTGAGCCAGCACAACAGCTCAAGGCGGTCACGGGGACTCAGATGTTGGCGTACATCACTCATGGCGACGCTCGCTGCAGTAAATGGCTTCCCGGTGAGGCCGGCGGGCGCCGTCCTCCGCTTTTTATACACATTAGCATGCGGAATTCCCGGGCGGCAATTCCTGACCAACCCTAGCGTGCGGCACCGCAACAGGCGAGCTTTCGGGCGAGGCATCCGCGACGTGCGCGGGACGCCCGGTCGAGCCCGCAGCATTCGCCGGCCTCCCCGCCGCACGGCGCTCAGCGGCTTGCGCGGTTTCCGGGCGCGGACTCAGCGTTGGCCGCGCGTCGCGACGATGAAAAGCCGCGGAAACGGCAGCAGCACCGTGCCATCGGCGAGCGCCGGGTAGGCTTTGGCGATTTCGTCGCGATAGCGTTGAAGAAACGCGCTGCGTTCGGCGTCGTCGAGCGCGGCGAGAAACGGCCGCAGCGCGCTGCCCTTGAACCATTCGACCACTGCGTCGGCGCCCGCGAGCGGGTGGTGATAGACCGTGCGCCACACGTCGACGCGCGCGCACAGCGGCCTGAGCAGCGCGTAGTACCAGCTCGCGTCGTGGCGCACGGTGCGCTCGACGCCCATCAGCCTGGACGCCCAAGGTCCGTCGGCGGCGATTTCGCGCAACAGCCGGTGCGCCGGTTCGTCGAGATTGGCGGGCATCTGCACGGCGAGGCTGCCGCCCGTGGCCAGTTTTGCCACCAGCGCGGGGAACAGCCGCTCGTGGTCAGGCACCCATTGCAGCACCGCGTTCGCGAGGATCACGTCGAAGGGGCCACGGGCGTCCCACGCCGACACGTCGCCGATGTCGAAGCGCAATTGCGGCAGCCGCCGACGGGCCGCCGCGATCATGTCGGCCGAGCTGTCGATGCCGCTGACCGACGCGCCCGGCACCCGCTCGGCCAGCATCTCGGTCGAGTTGCCCGGGCCGCAGCCGATATCGACCGCGAGCCGCGCACCTTCCAACGGCACCGCCGCGAGCAGATCGCGCACCGGCCGCGTGCGCTCGTTCTCGAACAGCGTGTACTGCTTCGCGTGCCAATCGCTGTGCTCGTTGGTCGTTTTGCCGGTCATCTTTGGCTCCTTCGTGGGGTCGTTGCGGCCATTCTCGGCCGCGATCAGCCTCGAGTAAAATGAATTTATGATTCCGATTACTTCATTTTTCTAATGAAAATCGACACGCTCGGCGTACAGGCATTCGTCGCGATTGCCGATCGCGGCAGCTTCCAGAGCGCGGCGGATTCGCTGCACGTGACGCAAACGGCGATCACGCAGCGGCTGCGCAAGCTCGAAACCTATCTCGGCGTGACGCTGATCGAGCGCACCACGCGTTCGATGGCGCTCACCGACATCGGCCGCAATTTTCTGCCGCAGGCGCGCCGGCTGCTCGGCGAGCTGGCCGACGCGCTCGTCGAAATCCGCGAAACGGGGATCGCGCGACGCGGCGACGTGTCCATCGCGTGTGTGCCGACCGTCGGCGTGCAATATCTGCCGCGCATCCTGCAGGCGTATTCGGCGCGCTATCCGCACAATCGCATCAAGATTCTCGATCACGCGTCGTCGGCGGTGGAAGAGGCAGTGTTGCGCAGGGAGGTCGAGTTCGGCATCAATATCGCGCGCGAGCATCATCCGGATCTCGCTACCGTGCCGCTCACCGAAGACCGCTATGTGCTGATCTGCCACGAAGACCATCCGCTCGCGAAGCGGCGGCGCATCGCGTGGCGGCAGTTGCAGGCGTTCCCGCTGATTTTCGCCGGCGAGGTCAGCGGCAACCGAGCGCTGCTCGACGTCGCGTTGGCATCGAGCGAGCTCGCGCTGCGGTCGTTCTACGAAGTGCAGCGCAGTTCGACCGCGGTCGGGCTCGTCGCGCAGCGTGTCGGCGCGGCCGTGGTGCCCGCGCTCGCGCTGCAGAAGGGCGCGTATCCGAGCGTGCGAACGGTCGAGCTCACGCAGCCGACCGTGTCGCGCACGCTGGTGCTGGTCGCGCGCAAGACCGCGCAGTTGTCGCCGGCCGCACAGGCGCTGTACGACATGATCCGCGAACAGGCGACGCTGAAAAGCGGATGACGCCGCGCCGCGCGCAAGGCAAACTCACTGGCTGCTGAGTTTGATTCCCTCAACCGTTCTACCGACGCGAGATACAACAACTGATGCTGCAGATACTCGGCAAGACCACCTCTATCAACGTGCGCAAGGTGCTGTGGACCTGCGCGGAACTGGGGCTCGCGTTCGAACAGGAAGACTGGGGCTCGGGCTTTCGCTCGACCGATGTCGCCGAATTCCGCGCGCTGAATCCGAATGCGATGGTTCCCGTGATTCGCGACGGCGACTTCGTGCTGTGGGAATCGAACTCGATCATCCGTTACCTCGCGAACCGATATCGCGGTGACGCGCTGTATCCGGCCGATCCGGTCGAGCGCGCGCGCTGCGATCAATGGATCGACTGGCAGGCGAGCGAATTGAACCGCTCGTGGAGTTACGCGTTTCTCGCACTCGTGCGGCACTCGCCCGAGCATCAGGACCCGCGGCAGATCGCCGCGTCGTGCGCGAACTGGTCCAGGCATATGGCGATCGTCGAGCAGCAACTCGCGCGCACCGGCGCTTATATCGCGGGCGACGCGTTCTCGCTCGCCGATATTCCGATCGCGCTGTCCGCGAACCGCTGGCTCGAAACGCCGCAGCAGCACGACGATTTGCCGGCGGTAGCCGCTTATATGGCGCGCCTCGCCGAGCGCGACGGGTATCGCAGCTATTGCCGTAACGGCACGCCGTAATCATCGATTCGTGCGAGCGTCGGCAGACCCGCGGATGCTGGCAGATCCCACCCTCAATGCTTACGCATTGCTTTCGAATTGAAGCACCTGACGGCTGCTGCGCGTGCAGCCCGCGTCGCCTACAATGGCGCCCATTTAGCGACATTGAAGGTCCAACGATGCGGGTAACAAAATTCGCGCTGGCTGTGCTGACGGCGTGCTTCACTCTGAACGCGAGCGCCGAGATGACTGCCGCCCAATACAAGAAATGGGCGCACGCCGACAACAACTCGATCTATGCGGCGTACATTACCGGCACGATCAACGCGTTCGGCTGGGCGAACGGCGATCTGGTCTCGCGCAAACAGCGGCAGCTGTTCTGTCCGCCAGAAACGCTCGCGATCGGCAACCAGACGGTTTATCCGCTGCTCGATGCGTTCTTCGCGAACCACCCGGGCATTTCCGACGATTTTCCGATCGGGCTCGCGATTCTGCGCTCATTGCAGGGCGCGTATCCGTGCTGACGTGTGTGCGGAAGGGGTGAGGGGAGGGAGTAAGGGGAGGCAGTCGAGCGGGGGCAACAGCAGGGGCGAACTCGCGATGCGGGCCCGCCCCTCGGGGAATCAAACCTGCACGAGATTCGAAATCTGCACGTCCGGATTGACGTCCGCCTCGTAGTCGACGCCCTTCATTTCAAAGCCGAACAGACGCAGGAAATCGGTCTTGTAGCCGGCGAAGTCAGTGAGTTCGTAGATGTTGTCGTTGGTCACCTGGTTCCAAAGCTCCTGCACGCGGCCTTGCACCTGCGGATCGAGTTCCTTGTAGTCGGCGCGCAGACGGCCCTCGTCGTCCAGATGCGGCTGGCTGCCATAGAGACTGTCCTTGTACAGGCCGTACACCTGTTCGATGCAGCCTTCGTGCGTGCCTTTTTCCTTCATCACCTTGAAGAGCAGCGACAGATACAGCGGCATCATCGGAATCGCCGAGCTTGCCTGCGTGACGACCGCCTTCAGCACCGCGACACGCGCATCGCCGCCTTTGGCCGCGAGCTTTGCGCGGATGCCGAGCACCTTCTGGTCGAGATCCTTCTTGGCCGCGCCGATCGAGCCGTTCCAGTAGATGTCGTGCGTGATCTTCTCGCCGAGGTAGGTGAATGCGGTGGTCTTCGCGCCGTCGGCGAGCACACCGGCTTCGCCCAGCGCGTCCATCCACATCTGCCAGTCCTCGCCGCCCATCACCGCGACCGTGTGCGCGATTTCTTCCGGCGTCGCCGGTTCGAGCACGGTTTCCTTGATCACTTCCTTGTCGGTATCGATGCCGCGCAGATTGACTGCCTTGCCGATCGGCTTTAGCACCGAGCTGAACACTTCGCCCGTTTTCGGGTGCTGGCGCTTCGGCGCCGCGAGGCTGTAGACGACCAGATCGACCTGGCCGAGATCGCGTTTGATCACTTCGATGGTGCGCGCCTTCACTTCGTCGGAGAACGCGTCGCCGTTGATGCTGGTCGCGTACAGGCCTTCGGCGGTGGCGAACTTCTCGAACGCCGCGGTGTTGTACCAGCCGGCCGTGCCCGCCTTGGTTTCGCTGCCCGCGCGCTCGAAGAACACGCCGAGGGTCGACGCGCCCGAGCCGAACGCGGCGCTGATGCGCGCGGCGAGGCCGTAGCCGGTCGACGCGCCGATCACGAGCACCTTCTTCGGGCCGTTGGCGATGGGGCCGCGTGCCTTCACATACTCGATCTGTTCCTTGACGTTGGCTTCGCAGCCGGTCGGATGGGTCGATACACAGATGAAGCCACGCACACGCGGTTTGATGATCATGAAGCACCTCTTGTCGGAATTGGCGACATTATAGTGGCCCCGCCGAGGCCGCACGCCATCCCGCGAAGGGAGCAAAAATCGGCGCACCCCCCACATCTTGGTACGATTGCGCCTTTCCCAGCCGACGACAGTACGTGAAGCGCCTCTTTTCCTCCTTTCTGGCGGCCCTCGACAAAGGGCTGACCCTCGCGAACCCGCTGTTCGCGAAGGCCGCGTGGCATCTGCGCCACCCGACCCGCCGCACGTTCGCATGGGGGCTCGCCGCGCTGCCGGTGCTGTTCGTGCTGTACGTGCTGCTGCTGATTCCGTTCACGCCGAGCATCGGCGACATCCGCAAGGCGAAGATCGAGCAGCCCGCGCAGATCCTGTCGGCGGACGGCAGGCTGCTCGCCGAGTTCAAGCCGTCGAACCGCGAGTGGGTCAAGCTGAAGGACATCTCGCCGAACGTCGTCAACGCGCTGATCGCGACCGAGGATCACCGCTTCTATCAGCATTTCGGGCTGGACTGGCGCCGCACCGCTTCGGCCGCGCTGCACACGTTTTCCGGCGACCGCCAGGGCGGCTCGACAATTACCCAGCAGCTCGCGCGCAATCTGTATCCGGATGAAATCGGCCGCGCGCCGACGCTGACGCGCAAGCTGAAGGAAGCGATCACCGCGCTGAAGATCGAGGCGTTCTACACGAAGGACGAGATCCTCGAAACCTACCTGAACACGGTACCGTTCCTGTACAACGCGTACGGCATCGAAATGGCCGCGCGCACCTATTTCGACAAGTCCGCGTCGGAGCTGAACGTGCTCGAAGCGGCGACGCTGACCGGCATGCTGAAGGGCAACGCGTACTACAACCCGGTGCTGAACCCCGAGCGCGCGTTGCAGCGGCGCAATACGGTGCTCGCGCAACTGGTCAAGTACGGCAAGCTGACGCCCGCGCAGTACGACGGGCTCGCCCGCAAGCCGCTGCGTCTCGACTTCGAGCGCCAGATCGAGCCGCCCGGACCCGCGCCGCATTTCACGCAGCAACTGCGCAAATGGCTGGTCGCGTGGGCCGATCGCAACGACTACAACATCTATTCCGATGGACTCGTCGTGCGCACGACGATCGACTCGCGCCTCCAGACGATGGCGACCCAGGCGGTCACGCTGCAGGGCAACCAGTTGCAGAACATCGCGAACTCGGCGTGGGGCACGCGCGCGGGCTGCTCGGCGGACAAGGACCTGCTGCGCACGTTCCTGCGCGAAACGCCCGACTTCCGCGCGGCCAAAGACACGGGCCTGTCCGACGACGACGCGCTCAAACAGCTGTTCGCCGATCGCAAGCTCGTGCAAAGCGTGTGCGACACGAAGACGCGCGTGCAGGCCGACTTCCTCGCGATGGACCCGCGTACCGGCGAGATCAAGGCGTGGGTCGGCAGCCGCGACTTTGGCGTCGATCCGTTCGATCACGTGCAGCAGGCGCGGCGTCAGCCGGGCTCGACGTTCAAGCCGTTCGTCTACGCGGCGGCCTTCGAGGCCGGCGCGAAGCCCGACGACAAACTGCCCGACAATCCGGTCCAGATCGAACTCGCCGGCGGCGAACTCTGGAAGCCGAACGACGAGGACGAGCCGAGCGGCCGCATGATCAGCCTGCGCGATGCGCTCGCGTATTCGCGCAACCGCATCACCGCACAGGTGATGGAGTCGGTCGGTCCGAAACGGGTCGCGAAGCTCGCGCGCGCGATGGGCGTGCGCGACAGCCAGCTCGACCCGGTGCCGTCGCTCGCGCTCGGCACGAGCCCGGTCACGCTGAAGGAAATGGTGTCGGCGTACGGCACGATCGCGAACCTCGGCAGCTACGTCGAGCCGCTGATGGTCACGCGCATCGAGGACCGCAACGGCAACCTGCTGGCCGAATTCAGCCCGGCCACACCGAAGCGCGAGTTGCCCGCCGACGCAGCGCGCACGCTCGTCGACGTGATGCGCGACGTGGTCAGCCGCGGCACCGGCGCGAGCATCCGCACGCGCTTTGGCGTGCGCGGCGACGTGGCGGGCAAGACCGGCACGACCCAGGGCAACGCGGATGGCTGGTTCATCCTGATGCAGCCGCAACTGGTGGCGGGGGCGTGGGTCGGCTTCAACGACAGCCGCGTGACGTTGCGCAGTGACTACTGGGGGCAGGGCGCGCATAGCGCGCTGCCGATCGTAGGCGATTTCTTCCAGCGCGCGCAGCGCTCGCGGCTCGTCGACAGCCACATGAAGTTCGATACCGCGCAGCAGCCCGGCTGGTTCGCCGAGCGCGCCGAACGCTTGCGCAACTGGATCGAGAACCTGTTCACGCGCACGCCGACGCAGGCGGATAAGCCGGTCGTGGCGCGTGCACCGGCGCGGCGTGCGCCGGTGGCGCCGGTGCAGCCGCCGGGGTCTGCCGTGGCCTCCCCGGCGGGGTCAGAGGCAGCGGGTGCGTCCGAGGTGCCGGGCGAAGTGCGCGAATTGCCGCCGTTGCTGCCGGCGCCTGGGTCGGGGCCGGAAGGGGCTCCCACGACGCCGCCCGGCAATACCGTCGACGGTGAAACCCGTGGCGGTGGTGCGGCCGCGCTCGCGCCGACCCCGACGCCAGACGACGTCGTGCCGCCCGATGCGGGCGCTCAGGACGGCGCAGGGTCGAACAACGGCAGCGCGGTGAACTGAATGCGACCCGGGCGCTGCCCGGGTGCGTATCGAACTGGGTGAGGCAGAAGGCTAGGACCTCGCGACGCCCGTTTCACCCGACGGCCGCGCATGCGGATTCCCATGCACCGTCTCGAGCGACGTGTCGTGATGCAGCAGCAACACTGCCGCCATCCCGATCAGCCCCGCGCCCGAGAGGCATAGCAGCCCCGCGCCGAAGCCGCCGGTGCTGTCCTTGATCCAGCCCATCGCGAACGGGCCGAAAAAACCCGCCAGATTGCCGAGCGAATTGATCGCGGCGATGCCGCCCGCGGCCGCCGCGCCCGACAGGAACGCGGCCGGCAAGGTCCAGATCACCGGCAGGCAACCGAAGATGCCGAAGCCGGCAATCGATAGCGCAACCATCTTCAAGACCGGATTGTCGAGCCCGGCCGCGACCGCGATGCCGCCCGCCGCAATGAACAGCGCGATCGCGACGTGCCAGCGGCGCTCGAGGTGTCGATCCGAATGCCGCCCCCACACGATCATGCCGATCAGCCCGACGACGTACGGCAGCGACGTGACGAAACCGGTCTGCAGATTGGTCAGACCGAACGCCTTCACGATCTGCGGCAGGAAGAAGCTCAGGCCGTAGTTGGTCGCGTTCGCGCCGAAATAGATCAGCGCGATGGCGAGCACGCGCGGATTTATCAGCGCCTCCTTCACGCTGAAGTGGCGCACCGCCTCGCGATGCTCACGCTCCTGCTTCTGGCGCGCGATCAGCCATTCGCGCTCCTCGGTGCTGAGCCAGGTGGCATCGGCGGGCTTGTCCGTCAGATAGAGCAGTACCGCGACCGACAGCAATACCGCGGGCGCCGCCTCAATCAGATACAGCCACTGCCAGCCGCCGAGTCCACCGATGCCGTCGAGCGACAGCAGTGCGCCGGAGATCGGGCCGCCGATCACCGTCGACAGCGGAATCGCCGCCATGAAATAGCCGACCACGCGCCCGCGATACGCGGCCGGAAACCACAAGGTCAGCAGAAAAATGATGCCCGGGAAAAAACCGGCCTCGGCGATGCCGAGCAGGATGCGCAGGCCGTAAAACACGTGCGCGGGCGAGAGCCCGGTGAAGCGCGCGATGTCCGGGATGAAGGCCATCGCGCCCGCGAGGATGCCCCACGAGAACATGATCCGCGCGATCCAGCGGCGTGCGCCGAATCGTTCGAGCAGCAGGTTCGACGGCACTTCGAAAAAGAAGTACGCGAGAAAGAACACGCCCGCGCCGAAGCCGAACGCGCTCGCGGAAAGATCGAGCGCCTTGTTCATCTGCAAGGCCGCGAAGCCGACGTTGACGCGATCCAGATAAGCGATGAAGTAGCAGAGCATCAGAAACGGGATGAGCCGCATCGTGACGCGATGAAGGGTACGTGCCTCGAGATCCATATGTGTCTCCTCCGGTTCGGCGACCGGTGTATGCCGCTATGTGGTGGGGGTCCGTCCGCGGTTCGATATGCCAGTCTGTCGAACAGGCATCGCTACAGACTAAACGCTCCAAAGGGATTCTGGAAGCTCTTTCGTGAACCACATGGTCCGCTCATTGCGGACTTCGTCGCGGCATCGTGCTCGTGACCATTGTTAAGAGCCGCGCAACAGTGTTTTCGGTTGTATCGGCTGATCTTGCGCGAACGATTCCGGATAATTACTGCCTGACTAATCAGTTAAAAATGCAGGTGATCCACGATGTCGAATCAGGGTTCGGACAGTCTTGCCGGAGCGTGCGCAACGGTGCGGGTATGCGAAGCCGAGTGCGCCGCGCGAGTGGCGAGCGCAGAAAGGAAGAGGGCGCCGCTGCTCACGCGTGTGAGCGCAGCGGTCGCAGTGGCGCTCGCGTGCGCGAGTCTCGTCGGCTGCGCGTCCAGCACGGATGTGGTCGCGAGCGGCAAGCCCGGCAGCTATACGGTCGCCGCTAGCGCGACCGGCGGGCGCATGGCCTGGGCGCGCGCGCACGAACTCGCGATGAACGAGGCGCGCGACTACTGCGATCGTCGCGGCATGCAAAGCAGTGTGAACAGGGAGACGGTCAGCGGCGTCAGCGCGATGACCGAGCACGCGTCGTCGGTCAGCTTCGAGTGTCATCCGCGCTTCTGATGCAGCGTTGCGCGCGCATCGTTGCACCTGCATCGATGCGCGCGGGCGGCGAGGGCCGCCGCACGATGACGATCACTTTTTATCGAACGTCACCAGGTGTTGGTCGTTCGTATCCGCGACGAAAATCGCGAGCAGTTTTGCCGGCTCGGTCGTGCTCGCGTTCTCGCTGACCTTGTGATGCGCGCCGGGCTTCTCGGTCCACGATTCGCCCGCATGGTAGACGCGCTCCCCGCCGTTATCGACGCGGCTGCGGATCGCGCCCGACAGCACATAGCCCACCACGAACGCCTGGCCATGCCGATGCGGCGCCGACTTGCCGCCCGGCGCATAGTCGACGACGAGCGCGGTCATCGTCTTGCCCGGCACGTTCGCGATCGGGACGGCGAAGGCGGGGGCGATGGTTTCGTGAGGGGCTGCGCGCGCCCGGGCGGTCTCGGCGGCATAGGCGGACTGCCATGCGCCCGTGATCGCCACGCCGGCCAGCAGCGCAGACGCGAATAGAGTGCGGATCGTGTTCATAGCTTCACTCCACGTCGGCCTGGCACAACGCCTCGGCTTGCTGGTTTGCCACCCGTTCGCCTTGCGCCCACTGCGCCGCAACCGTGGCCAATTCTCCACGCGCACGTTCGAGCGCCGCGGCCCGCGCTTCGGGATTGGCGAACTGCAGCGGCTGCGCATCGACGAAAGTCGGCGCGTCGACGCCAAGAAAACCGAATGCCGCCTTCAGCGCCGGCGTCAGCGCATCCATCGATTCATACGGCGAGCCCGCGCGCAGATCCGCGCCGAGGCTCGTGATGAACAATGCCTTGTGCCGGCCGAGCTGCCCGACGATGCGGCCGTCTTCCGCGTGCAGGTAGGGGTACGGCCAAGATTCGGTCGAATTGCTATCATAAGCCCTACGGTTATGAAGTCGATTCTCCTTATTCAATGGCAGCATAAGCCAATCAAGCCGTGAACGCCTCTCCGAACTGCCGTGCCCGCTT
>NZ_JBFPKG010000399.1:0-245 GCF_040948665.1 Paraburkholderia sp. BR14320 | reverse complement strand
GCCTCAAAACGCTTAAAGGGACGGTGAATTCGCATTGAATCTGCACAATGCGAAAAATCTTGCGACGAGAGTCGCGTAATTGGAGCGGGGCCTCTTCAACTCGGGTGTACTTCAGCAGCCTGCTAAAGGGCGACAAGACGCTGGCAGAGCTGGCGCAGCAGTACGATGTTCATCCGAACCAGATTACGGACTGGAAGAAGCAACTGCAGGAGCGCGTGTCGGAAGTGTTCGAGACGGGCAAGTCG
>NZ_JBFPKG010000398.1:0-246 GCF_040948665.1 Paraburkholderia sp. BR14320 | reverse complement strand
ACCGCACGGAGGCGGCGTATCCGTCGGAGCGGTGCATCCATGAGCTGTTCGAGGCGCAGGTGCGGCGGGCACCGGAGGCGGTGGCGCTGGTGCATGAGAACGAGAGACTGAGCTATGGCGAGCTCAACGCGCGGGCCAACCGGCTGGCGCACCATCTGATCGCACTCGGAGTCAGGCCGGACCAGCCGGTGGGGATCTGCGTGGAGCGCAGCGCGGCGATGGTGGTGGGGCTCTTGGCGATCCTGA
>NZ_JBFPKG010000397.1:0-246 GCF_040948665.1 Paraburkholderia sp. BR14320 | reverse complement strand
AAACAAACTCTCGGTGAACGTGTCGGCGCCGCGCATGATCTCCAGTGGGCAAGTGGTGGTTCATCTATCAACGCTTCACGAACTCTGCGCGATGACGTGTTTCAGCGGTACTTCAGCAACCTGCTAAAGGGCGACAAGACGCTGGCAGAGCTGGCGCAGCAGTACGATGTTCATCCGAACCAGATTACGGACTGGAAGAAGCAACTGCAGGAGCGCGTGTCGGAAGTGTTCGAGACGGGCAAGTCG
>NZ_JBFPKG010000396.1:0-247 GCF_040948665.1 Paraburkholderia sp. BR14320 | reverse complement strand
GATCGCCCATAATGGTACGCCAGAGACCGTGACCATCGACAAAAGCGGCTCCAATCTGGCCGCACTGGATGCGGTGAATGCCGATCGCGAGACGCCGATCAAGGTCCGTCAGATCAAGTACCTGAACCGCCCCGGGATTTCCGGAGGCTCCACTTCTTGAGAAAATGGAGCTATGGAAAACACGAAGAAGAAGTGCCCAAGGTACTCGCCTGAAGTTCGTGAGCGGGCTGTGCGAATGGTTCTGGAA
>NZ_JBFPKG010000395.1:0-247 GCF_040948665.1 Paraburkholderia sp. BR14320 | reverse complement strand
AAAACAGACTCTCGGTGAATGTGTCGGCGCCGCGCATAATCTCCATCGGGTTGTTGGGCTCCTTCTATCAACGCTTCACGAACGCAGCGCGATGACGCGTTTCAGCGGTACTTCCGCAGGCTGCTAAAGGGCGACAAGACGCTGGCAGAGCTGGCGCAGCAGTACGATGTTCATCCGAACCAGATTACGGACTGGAAGAAGCAACTGCAGGAGCGCGTGTCGGAAGTGTTCGAGACGGGCAAGTCGA
>NZ_JBFPKG010000394.1:0-248 GCF_040948665.1 Paraburkholderia sp. BR14320 | reverse complement strand
GTCGGCCTCACAGTGCTTTAAAAAGGTTGATGCGCGTTGAAATTGCACAATGCGAAAGATTTAGCGACGGTGGGCGCTCAAATCGTGGAAGGTCGATTCCGGGCGGGGGTATTTCCGCATCCTGTTAGGGCTGCCAGCGCTATCTTTGCCTTGAATGCCGGGCTATGCGACCGGCCGCTTCTTTTTGCCATCTTTGGGTTCCTTTTGCTGGTCCCTATGACCAGCTCAGGCCCCGACCGTTCCACTTA
>NZ_JBFPKG010000393.1:0-248 GCF_040948665.1 Paraburkholderia sp. BR14320 | reverse complement strand
CTGTTCGGGTGCGCTGAGCGCGTAGCGGTTAAAGAAGTCGTCAGTTTCGAGATACTGCACCTTGTGACCCTGGAGGATTGCCTGGTATGCGACGGCTTTGGCAACGTGTGACTTCCCGGTGCCAGGTTTGCCGATGATCAGCCCGTTCTCGCCCGCGGCGATGAACTTCAGCGCGTTGAGTTGGAAGCAGGCCTGACGCGGGATTTTCGGATTGAACGACCAGTCGAACTCGGCCAGCGTGAGTTTTT
>NZ_JBFPKG010000392.1:0-249 GCF_040948665.1 Paraburkholderia sp. BR14320 | reverse complement strand
CGGTAAGTGGAACGGTCGGGGCCTGAGCTGGTCATAGGGACCAGCAAAAGGAACCCAAAGATGGCAAAAAGAAGCCGCCGGTCGCATAGCCCGGCATTCAAGGCAAAGATAGCGCTGGCAGCCCTAACAGGCTGCTGAAGTACACCCGAGTTGAAGAGGCCCCGCTCCAATTACGCGACTCTCGTCGCAAGATTTTTCGCATTGTGCAGATTCAATGCGAATTCACCGTCCCTTTAAGCGTTTTGAGGC
>NZ_JBFPKG010000391.1:0-250 GCF_040948665.1 Paraburkholderia sp. BR14320 | reverse complement strand
CAGCACCGCATTCAGGCCCGCCTCGTCGGAGACGTTGTCCCCGGTGATCGCGATGTGGTGGACATTCATCTGCGGGTCGATCGACAGGTGCATCTTGCGCCACGGCGTCTGGCCCGCGTCGCGGCCGGCTTTGTTCAGCAGGGTAGGCCCGCAGTTGGTTGCGGACGCAACTAGAGCTTTTTGACGCAAACGGCCTTGCCGAAGCTGTTCCACAGATTCACGAGGTTCGCGATAATCACGCCCTCGCGCT
>NZ_JBFPKG010000390.1:0-250 GCF_040948665.1 Paraburkholderia sp. BR14320 | reverse complement strand
CCTGCGCAAGGCGTCGGCGTATTTCGCACAGGCGGAGCTCGACCGCCGACCGAAGTGATGATCATGTTCATCGATGATCAACGGCACGTCTACGGGGTCGAGCCGATCTGCAGGGTACTGCCAATCGGGTTCTGTTGCAGTAAGGGTGTCGGGACGAGAAATGTCGATATGATAAGTATTGCTTATGACACAAGGGAGTAAAACTGCTGGGAAGCAGACGACGGGTCTTTGCCCGCACATTTCATCTGTC